>JAZOOQ010000019.1:0-2716 GCA_045655105.1 Alphaproteobacteria bacterium
ATCCTTTTTTCATGCTTATTTCTCCTTATAAAGAAAGGATAAAATGTTTTTCATTTCCTGTCAAGAAAGTTTATAAAGGGCAATTAAAAGAGAGGTATGAAGGGGTTTAATTTGTCACAATTGTCATTTTTTCCTTGTTGCGTTTTTTTATTTTGGGGGGTAAAGTAAGATAAAATCGAAGTTTTATGAATTTTTTTAAGCTCTGAAAGTTTTTTTTCAGAGTTTTTTTTAATGCTTGACTGAAAAGGAGGCTTATGAATTACAAATCCTCTTTAAGAATTGCCATGGAAAAGGCAATGAACGGCGAACAGGGCTTTTATAAGAGAAAACCCTTAAGCCATGGCAAACAAAGCATTATTTTGTTTCCTAATGGGGTTAGGTGGTTCAATGTTTTGATAAGTTTATTTTTTTATTATAGATTAAAATTTTTATCTCGTTGATGCTTGACATTTTCTCATATTTTATATACTCAATGCTATATAAATGTAAGGAGATTTTTATGAAAAAGCAAACGTTTTTTTCTTGTTTTTGTTTGGTTTCATTGTTGGCACTTGAAAGCATGGCAAGTTCATCTTTTGAATTTGAAAGTTTATTTTTTGTTCATTCAAATTGGCAAGATAAACTAACACAAGAAAATAATCGTTTGTGTCGAATGAATAATGATTGCGCAACGATTGTTTCATTAGAAGGAGATAAACTTCTTTTAAAATGGGATAAGTGGGGAGAAGAAAGTTTTATTTATGATAAAGATTCCAAACGATGGTCGAATGAACCTCCTTCTATTTCTTTAAGAAAATTGATTCTAGAAAAATATGATGAAGCGGTATATACCATTGAAGAACCAATGATTTTGGTTAATCCATTTAAAAAAACGCCCCTATCGGCATTAATGAAATTTGAAACGCCAGATCCGGTTGAAATTACTTTAAAAATTAAAGGGAAAATGTCTGATCCTGATATTGTTCACACGTTTAAAGGATTTAAAAAAAATCATGAATTGGCAGTTTTGGGGCTTTATGCGAATGAGAAAAATATTGTTGAGTTAGAAGCTAAAACAAAAAACAATAAAACAACAAAAATATCGCATATTATTCAAACACCGTCACATAATTTCAACGGTCAATGGTTTAAATTGCAAAAAAATGATAAAGCTTTTCGTTATTATGGCTCTTATGAAGGATTAGTTTTTGATGAAAATGGGCGTATTCGTTATCAGTTTGATTCAGATATGCAAATGGTTTATTTTTATAACGATCATGTGTTTTGCGAATCAAATCATTTGATTACGAAATATACGATGTTAGGCGAATATGTTAAAACATATTTTTATCCAGTAAGGTTTTATGGTTATCGCCATGGAATGGGGTTTAAAGATAATGGGAATCTTCTCGTATTCGGCACTTTACAAAACAAAAAGGCGATGATTAATCAGCAAGAGCATTTAACGCATCGAGATATCATTCTTGAACTTGATGAAAAAAATGGTAAGGTTGTGGCTCAATATGATTTGGCTGAATTGTTGAATCCAGATAGAACATTGGCAATTAAATCTGATTTATATGATTATGGCGCTGTTGATTGGGCGCATACAAACGGCATTGATTATGATCCTGAGACTAAGGCAATTATTGTTTCTGGGCGTCACTTTGGAATGGTTAAAATTGATGAAAAAAGTCAAAAACCTTTATGGTGGTTAACACCACATATTGATATTGAAAAATCGGGAAGAAACGGGAAGGGGCCTTCTGTAAAGCATCTGATGTTAACGGCTGTTGATAAAAAAAATAAACCATTTTCTAAAAATGTTCAACTTGGGTACGAAAAAGGGTCTCCTTTTAAATGGCCATTAAAATCGCATTCTGTTAAATATGCAGGTTCAGGATATTATGCTATTTTAGATAATTCTGGTTTGGATATATATGATAAAAAACAATATACAACAAAAAATTCTGTTGCGTCTGTTTTTTATATTGATGATAAAAAGAAAACCGTTCAACAAACTTTTATAAAGGAGTTAGATGCTTATTCATCCGTTGGATCTAATGTGATTTATGATCTGGATAAGAAAGAGCTTTTGGTTAGTCTTGCTCAGGTAAACACGCCAGATAATCCTTCTTTATCGAATACGCATATTTATCGTTTTGATGAAACAGGTAAGTTGCTTTATAACGCTATAATGCATAAAGATTCTAATTCAATGAGTTATTTTTTCCAATATTTTGATTTTTATGCTGAAAATAATTGGCCGTTGCCGAAAAAGAAAAAAAAGAGCTTGTTCTAAAATATAGATAAAAATATTTATCTTACTGATCAAAGTGCGCCCAGTTGTTTATACGCATACTGCCATTAACTTCACGTCTCTTAACCCCAAACTCATCACAACTCACGCGCACCAAACCTCGGCACCCACACCACAGCTTCAACCTCAGCGCCCAGCACCACCGCGCCACCCACGCGCCACAATCCCACACCATCGCGCCACCACACGCGCCCAGCAACACACACCCACGCGCCACATCAGTGACCCAACAACACACCCCCGCGCACCCAACACTTGCGCTCTAACTCACGCACCCAACCTCAACTCCCTTGAACCCTCGCGCCCAACACTTGCGCTCTAACTCATGCGCCCAACTCCTACACGCCACATCAGTGACCCAACAACACACCCCCGCGCACCCAACACTTGCGCTCCAACTCACGCGCCACAACTCCC
>JAZOOQ010000020.1:0-12736 GCA_045655105.1 Alphaproteobacteria bacterium
GCAACTTTTACTTCATCTTTAGCTTTTAAAGCTTCAATTAATGCTTTTTTTAAATCATCTCTAATCATATTTAAACTCCTTTGTTGTAATTTGGCACCTATTTTAATCTGAAAAAAAGAAATTATCAATAAAAAAGATTGATTATTTTTTTCTTTTAAAGCATATTTTGGAATGAATTTGATAATAAGGAGATAAATAAAAATGATATTAACATGTTTAATTGGCTTTTTTTTAGGGGTGCTATTGCCTGCTGTTGCTGGAAGATTTGGAAAAATACTTCCTGCTGATCCAGGGCTTGTTTTGGTTGAATTGTTTCATAAGCCAATTTTGTTTAAAAAAAGTGCATCAAAATGGATGAATGAGTTTAAGAAAAAACAAAGAAAATTTTTTGTTGTTTCGTTGAGTTGGGGTGTTGTTTTAGCTGTTCTTTTTGGGGTTAATTCATTATTCTTTGAAGGTTTTTCTCTTTTTGCAACTTGTGCCTTTGTTTATATGGTTTCGGCCCTTATGAGTGTTGATAAAATGTTTTGTTTGTTGCCTGATTTCTTCACAATTCCTTTGTTGGTTTTAGGGTTTACATTTGTTTATTTTGGAGTATCATTTATTTCTATGCCAGATGCTTTTTTAGGTGCTTGGTATGGTTATTTTGTTTCTGTTCTTGCTGTTGTTATGATGAGTTTTTTAGGTAATGCAGAGTTTGGTGCAGGTGATGCAAAGATGTTAACAGCATTAGGTGCTTGGTTTGGATTATTAAATTTAAGCTATGTTTTGGTTCTTTCATTTGTATTCTTTTTTGTTTCTTCAGTTTTGAATAAAAATAGAGCAGGGCCTTTTGGTCCAGCGCTTGGTGCAGCCTCTTTAATTGTGTTCTTTCTGAATGTGTTTTAAATAATACTGGACTTTTTTATAAAAAAAATATATAAGAGAAAAAAGAATTTTGAAAAAAGGAAATGATGATGACTGAAAAAAAAGCGACAAAGTCTAAAAAAACGGAAAAAAAAGAAGTTCAAGAGAAAAATGAAATTAACGAAGTGTTGATGTTTACCCCTGTGATTGAAACGGTGGGGACAAGATTGAGAAAAGTAAGAGAAGAAAAAAAGATTAAACTTTCTCAAATTTCGAAAGCACTTTGTATCAGGGAAAGCTTTTTAACTGCTCTTGAAGAAGGAGAGTATGAAGTTTTTCCTGCGCTTGTTTATGCTGGCGGTTTTATGAGAAGTTATGCAGTTTATTTGGGTGTAGATGAAAAAGAAGTGATGCAACAATTTCATAAAGAAACAGAATATATGATTGAAAAATCAGCAGAGGTTCCAGTTGCACCTACTAAAAATGTTATTCCTTCTAAGAAACTTTTGTTTTCTCTTTTAATTTTGATTGGTGTTGGATATGGCATCATTCAGTTGTTAAATGGTAAAAAAGAGGAAGAAACGATTGTTGAAAATCCAACTGCTGTTATAGAGGTTATGGAAAATCCTGTTGCAGAAATTGAAGAAACTCAAAAACAAGATGTAAGCATTGAAAATGAAAATGCAAACTCAGCTGATATTACGCCTGTAGAAGGCTCTGTTTCTGAAAATTTAACAAATTCAGAAGAAACAGTTAAAAAAGAAAAAACAGCTTTGGTGATGGAAAACACAGAGCCTGAAAACCCATTTACAGGAGAAACCTATGGGGCAAAAGAGGGTTCAAGAGTGAGCCTTTTGGCAACAAATATGGTGTGGATTGAGGTTAAATCAGCTGATAAGGTGATTTTTACACGCGTTTTGAAAAAGGGAGAAAGTTATAATGCTCCAGTTCTGGGAAATGTTGCTACTTTAAAAACTGGAAATGCAGGTGCTATTTCAATTTATTTGGATGGGCAATTTAGAAAAGTATTGGGTCGTGAAGGCCATGTTTTAAAGGATGTTAAATTAGTTCCTGAAACATTTATAGATTAAGTTGATTTTTTTGAAGCGCTCCTGAAACAAAATCTTTCGGGCGGCGCTTTTTTATGGAGTACAAAATGAATTTTGAGCAGAAATTAGATCCGATTATTGCAAGATATGAAGAAGTTACTAGCTTGTTGTCCCAAGAACTTTCAAGTGATGATTTTGTGAAACTTTCAAAAGAATTAAGTTCATTGGAAGAAATTTATAAAACTGGGTTAAGCTATAAAAAAATGTTATCAGATCTTCAAGATGCAGAATTGATGAAAGATGATGACTCATTAGATGCTGAAATGAAAGAGATGGCTCATGAAGAATTTTATACTTTAAAGTCTGAAATTGAATCGGTTGAAAAACAAATTCAAATTTTGCTTTTGCCAAAAGATGAAGCAGATGATAGAAACGTTATTTTAGAAGTTAGAGCTGGTACAGGTGGTGAAGAAGCGGCGTTATTTGGGGCAGAATTATTCAGAATGTATGAACGTTATGCGGCCTTAAAAGGTTGGCGTTTTGAAGTTTTATCTTTAAACGAAACAGGGTTGGGTGGATATAAAGAAGCGGTGGCTCAAATTTCTGGTAGCAGTGTATTTGCTCGGCTTAAATTTGAATCGGGAGCTCATCGAGTTCAACGAGTGCCAGAAACAGAATCAGGCGGCCGTGTGCATACATCTGCAGCAACAGTGGCAGTTTTGCCTGAAGCACAAGAAGTTGATGTTGAAATCAATGAAGCAGATTTAGAAATTACAACATGCCGTGCTTCTGGTGCTGGTGGACAACACGTCAATAAAACTGATAGTGCTATTCGTATTGTTCATAAGCCAACGGGTATTGCTGTTGAGTGTCAAGAAGAGCGTTCTCAATTTAAAAATAAAGATAAAGCAATGACGCGTTTGAGAACTGTTTTATACGATATGCAACGACAAGCACTTGATAAAGAAAGATCTCAAAATAGAAAATCTCAAGTTGGAAGTGGAGATAGATCTGAACGTATCAGAACTTATAACTATCCACAAGGACGTGTAACAGATCACCGCATTAACAAAACATCTTATCAATTAACAGAGGTTATGGAAGGATCTGGGTTGGAAGAATTTGTTGAAGCACTGATTCTTGAAGATCAAATGGAACGGTTGGCTGAAATTGAATAAACATCTTCTTATTCAAGATATTGAAAAAAAATTATTAGGTGTATCTGAAACTGCTTATTTGGATGCAAAGTTTTTTGTTGAAGGGTGTGAAAAACAAGGGCTTTTGATTTCTGATGAGTTGATTCAAGATTTTGTTGAAAGAAGGAAAAGACAAGAACCTGTTTCTAAAATTATTCGATCAAAAGGTTTTTGGGCGCTTGATTTTTATGTGACACAAGATGTGTTAGATCCAAGACCAGATAGTGAAACTTTAATTGAAGCTGTATTGGAATTTTTTCCAGATAAAAATAAATCATTGGATATTTTAGATATTGGAACGGGAAGCGGTTGTTTGCTTGTTTCATTGTTATATGAATATAAAAATGCTGTTGGAACAGGAGTGGATATATCTTCTAAAGCATTAGAAGTTGCAAGAAAAAATGCTGCTTCGTATAACGCCTTGTTTTTTGAAAAAGATTTTTATGACTCTGATTTTCAAGATGGGCTTCAAACATATGATGTGATTGTTTCAAATCCACCGTATATTAAAACAAAAGAGGTTCAAGAATTAGAAGATGCTGTTCGCCTTTATGATCCATTAAAAGCATTAGATGGCGGACAAGATGGTTTAGATGCTTATCGAAGGTTGGCGATCGTTTTAAAGCCATTGTTAAAAAAAGAAGGGATTGTTTTTTTTGAAATTGGGCAAGGTCAGGAAGAAGACGTTGTTTTTATTATGAAAAAGCAAGGTTTTAATTTTTTAAAATCATATAAAGATTTGGGAAAGATTGAGCGTATTCTTGTTTTTCAATCTGTTTAAAATATTTTGTTAAAATGAACTTTTTGCTTGAAAAATAAACTTTTTTTTAGTAAAATACATAGGATTCACATTTTGTGAAAAAAGATTTTATTAATTTAGTGAAAAGGAAAACGCATGAAAACACAAGCAAATAATATTAGACCAGGTTGGATTATTGAACACAATGGTAAACAATGGACAGTTATGAAAACACAGGTAACAAAACCTGGTAAGGGTGGTGCTTTCATGCAAGTTGAAATGCGTGATTTAGCCAGTGGCAACAAAACAAATGAACGTTTCAGAACAGAAGATACAATTGAAAAATTAACATCAGAAAATATTGATTGCCAATACTTATATAGAGAAGGCGATACGCTTTATTTCATGAATAAAGAAACATATGATCAAATTGAAATTTCAGTTGACTTAATGGGAGATGGAGTTGCTTTTTTACAAGACAATATGGAAGTTGTTGCCAACACAATTGAAGGAAAAATTGTTGGCGTTGAATTGCCATTACATGTTATTTGCACTGTTGCTGAAACAGAACCTTACTTAAAAGGTCAAACAGTTACAACATCTTATAAACCAGCAATTTTAGATAATGGTTTAAGAACATCTATTCCTCCTTTTGTAACTACTGGTGAAAAGATTGTTGTTGCAACAGCAGATTGCTCATATGTTGAAAGGGCAAAATAATGGCAGAATTGATAACGGAAAAAAGACGTATCACGCCAAGATCTCAAGCGCAACGCCGTGAAAGACCTAAAACGCGTGAAGAAATCATGTTTGATTCATTGTCACCAATTATGACGATTATGGTTCGTGCTGTTCGAAAAGCTGGTAAAAAAATGCTTCGTGATTTTGGTGAAGTTTCAAGTTTGCAAGTTTCAAGAAAAGGTCCGGGTGATTTTGTTTCAAATGCAGATATGATGGCTGAAAAAACATTGATTGATCAATTAAGTTTAGATAAGCCAGAATATGGATTTATTACAGAAGAAAGCGAATGTGTTGAGCCAAAAGAAGGCTGCCCATATTACTGGGTGATTGATCCAATTGATGGAACAACGAATTTTTTGCATGCCGTTCCTTGTTTTTCAATTTCTGTTGCATTGTTGGAAAATGAAGAGGTGATTGCTGGTGTTTCTTTCAATCCGGTTACGAATGAACTTTATTATACGGAAAAAGGGAAAGGTAGCTTTTTGATGACTCCAACAGGCAATGTTAGATTGCGTGTTTCAGGGCGTAACAGTTTAGATTGTTCTTTAATTGGTAGTAATGGGTATAATTCAACCAGAAATAGACAAGCTATTGAAAAAGTGATCACAAAAGTTGCATCTGTTCGTTATAATGGAAGCACAACAATGGCATTAGCAAGTGTTGCTGCGGGTCAGTATGATGCATATATTGCAACAAGATTTAAACTTTGGGATATTGCAACAGGTTACTTGTTAATTAAAGAAGCTGGTGGTTTTATTTCTGATTTTAAAGGAAATACATCATTGATGGATATTGTAAATTCTCAAGAAATGATTACTTGCAATATGACATTAAAACAAACCTTTTTAGATTTGTTAAAAGCCTAAATTTAATAAAATTTTTTAAGCGGTTTCAGTAAATTCTGGGCCGCTTTTTCTTTATCAAATTCAATGGGTTTAATAATTTTATCTTTACATTTTATTTGCAAGGTTTTAAGATGGCTTGAAAGCTGAAGGTGGAGTTTATGAAAGAAGAAGATATATATAAGATTGCAGCGGAATTGTTGGAGAAAATTGATTCTTCCTCAGTTTCAGCGAATGAAATTGTAAATGGTTATACGAAGTCTCATAAGTATATTGAATCTGAAGATAGAAAACTTTTGCTTGATTTGATTTGGAGCGCCATTAGAGCAAAAGCTAGATTAAATTATGCCTATCCAGAAACAGATTGGTTATATAAATTAAATGCTTTAAAGGAACAAGGAATTCCCGAGTCTCAGGAAATGCCTTTAGCTGTTCGTTTAGAAGTTCAAGAATGGTTTTTGGATCATATTCCTGATGCTGAAAATGAATTGCAAGCTATGCTTGGAACGGCTCCAATTGTTTTAAGAGCAAATGGAGATCGTGATAAAATTTTTAAAATGCTTCAAGATGAAGGCTTTAAAGTAAGTTTATGTGTGCGTTCTCCTCTTGGAATTATTTTGGATGAATATGCTAATTTAAAAGATTCGAAAACTTTTAAAAAAGGATTAATTGAGGTTCAAGATGAAGGGGCTCAATTACTTTCTTTAGAAACAGGGATTAAACCCAAAGATGATGTTTTTGATTTTTGTGCAGGGGCAGGGGGTAAATCTTTGATTTTTGCTCAAATGATGAAAAATAAAGGATTTATCCAGGCTTATGATGCTTCATATAAAAGATTAAGTGAACTTTCGAAACGGGCGTGGCGTGCTAATGTTAGTATTATTAAGCCTGTATTTAAATTGCCTGAAGCTCATAAGAAATTTGACTATGTTGTTGTAGATGCGCCTTGTTCTGGAACAGGAACTTGGAGAAGAAGTCCAGATCTGAGATGGAGTTTAAGTGAAAAACAACTTAAAAACATTACGATAAAGCAAGCAGAAATTTTGTCTGTTGCGCAAGAATATGTTAAAAATGGTCACTTTTTAGTATATATTACTTGTTCATTGACATTTGATGAAAATGAAAATCAAGTTGAGGATTTTATTTCAAGATATCCTTCATTTCATGAAGTAAAATCTTTTAGATATTCGCCATATAGAACAGGAACAGATGGATTTTTCATGTCTATATTGCAAAAAAGATAAAGGGAGGTAAAGTTGATAAAAAGAGCAATTGTTTCTGTTGCGGGATTAACATTAACTGATCAAGAAAAGTATTTATTAAACAAACATAATCCTTTAGGGGTAACACTTTTTGTTCGAAACATAAAAACACCTGATCAACTTAAAAACCTTATTAAGGAAATCAAAGAAACAATTGAACGAGATGATGTTTTGATTTGTGTTGACCAAGAAGGTGGTCGAGTAGCCAGATTGAGAGATCCTTTCTTTAGAACATATCTCTCTCAAAGAGCAATGGGTTTATTAAGTGATGAATTAGCAGAACGTGCAGCCTATTTGCAGGCATTGTTAATTTCTCAAGAGTTAAAGCAAATGGGAATTAACTTAAATTATGCACCATGTTTGGATTTGTTACATGAAGAAACTGGAGCCGTATTAAAATCAAGATGTTTTTCGGATAATGAGAAAAAAGTTTCTTTATTAGGCAGAAAGATGATCCAAACTTATCAAGAAAATGGCGTTATTGCATGCCCAAAACATGCTCCAGGTCATGGATTAGCTAGTGTAGATCCTCATTTGTCTCTACCTGTTATTTATAAAAGTTTAAAAGAACTTCAAAGAGATTTTTATTCCTTTAAAACGCTTTCAAAAGAGGCTGTTTCAATGATGACAGCGCATATTCTTTTTCCAGAAATTGATTCAAAACCCGTTACCCAATCAAAAAAGGCAATTAATTCTTTGATTCGAGGTGAAATAGGATTTGATGGATTCTTAATTTCAGATGCTATTGATATGAAAGCATTGAAGGGGAATTTAGCAGAGAAGGTGAGCTCTAGTCTTGAGGCGGGATGTGATGCAATTTGTTATTGTATGGGAGACAAAGAGGGATTGGAAGAAGTTTTAAATGCTTCAAGTTATTTAGATGATAACAGTTTAGAAAGATTTAAAAGAATAGAGGTAGTTCTTAAGTCATTTGATTCTCTGGTTTATGTTAATGATGATTTGATTAAAGAGTATCAATCGATTTTAAAGAGTGCGACAGTTATTTCTGATGATTATGATGCTGTTGAAGTTTTAAATCAATTAAAATCATAAAAGACTTTTTTAATACTTGATTTATTTTTTTTATTACTTTATTCTTAAATAGATTTTTAAAATAGAGGGGACAATGGGGATTTTAAATTTCTTTCTTAATCGTGATAAAGATGATTCACCAGATGTGTTGGGGAAATATCCAGAACACATGCAAGTTCATGCGTTACCAGAAAGAAGATATTTAAAAACGTCAAGATTACTTGCTTTGCTTATCTTTTTGAATTTAGCATTGATGATAGCAATTGCTGGTGGTTTTGTTTATTATGCTGATCGAATAGATGTTAATATTGCTAATCGCCGTTCGGTTAACTTATACGCTATTGATTCTTCAAGGCAAGTTCTTGTTCCGACTGAATATACAACAAAACGAGTCACTGCTATGGATTTATTTGCAGAATCTCTTTTAAGAAATTATATTATTAATAGACATAGTGTTGTTTGGGAAAATTCCACTATGCAATATCGTTGGGGAACAGCTGGTCCAGTTGCAATTTATTCTGACAGAAGAAATGTTTATGCGCCATTTCAAATGTGGGCTGATAATTTAATTAGTGAATCACGAACAAAGGGTTTTGTGAGAGATGTTCATCTTTATGAGTTAAAAAAAATAAAACCAACATTGTGGGAAGCGGTATTTGATACATTTGATATGCCAATTCCAGATGCATATGAACCTATCTGTAACTGCATGGATAATTCAAAGAAGTGTATTTCTTGTAAAGTAAATCATACATCAAGACGTCTTCGTTTTAGAGTTTTTATTCGGGCTATGTTTACTAATGCTGAAAATGCTTCTAAATCATATCAGTTATTAAATCCATTGGGTTTTTTAATTAAATCATACAATGTGTTATATGTTCCAATTAAAGAAAATGAAGTGTTTTGGAAGGTTCCAAACGATTTAAAGCCTGATTTATAATTTAAATGCGATTATAAATATCTTCAACTCTTATAATATCATTTTCATCTAATATATCACCTGTTTGTATTTCAATAAAAACAAGATTTTTATTTGTTTTATTCTCAACACGATGTATTGTTTGGGCTGGAATAAAAATATGTTCGTTTTCTTGATATGTTTGACATGTTTCATTTAAAGTCACAAAAGCTTCACCTTCGGTGATAATCCAATGTTCGTTTCGATAGGTGTGTTTTTGTAAAGATAATTTCCCATTAGGTGAAACGGTAATGCGTTTTGCAATATACTTATTGCCAATATCAATTATTTCCCATTCGCCCCATGGTCGTATGTCTTTTTCGCCGCTTTTATAATGAATAGTCATTTTAATCTCCTTGTGTTTGAAAACAGTTTATTTTGATTTTGTTGTTTCGTCAAGATTCTTTTTGTAAAAAAATACTTGCTTTAAAGTTTTTTCGTGAGTATTATGTCGTGTGTTTATTAATTAAATTAAGGAGAAAACTATGCCTTCAGTTGTAAATGATTCATGTGTTTTATGTAAAACATGCGTTGAAGTTTGTCCAGTTGGTGCTTTTCATGATGCTGGTACACAAGTTGTTGTTAATCCAGATGAGTGTATTGATTGCGGCGTTTGTATTTCAGAATGTCCACAAGGGGCAATTTCCTCATCTGATGAAGCTGATGAAAAATGGATTAAATTTAATGCCGAAAAATCGGCTGAGTGTCCAAAAGCATAATTTTTATGCTATATAAACGGCGCTTTTTTGAAAAAAAGCGTCGTTTTTTATTTACATTTAAAATAAAATCAGTTAAGGTGGCATAAAAGGGTAAGACAGAATGAGTAAATTTAAGATATCCGTTGTTATTCCAGCATATAATGAAGCCGAAAATATTGAGGCTCTGTTGAATAGATTATTGCCAGTTTTGGAAAAGTATCCTTCATATGAAGTAATTTTTATTGATGATGGTAGTCAAGATGATACGTTAAAGAAATTAGAGGAAGTTCATTCCAAAAACGAAAGAATTCATTATATTTCTTTTTCTCGTAATTTTGGGCATCAATATGCATTGAGGGCTGGGATTGATTATGCAACAGGAGATTGTGTGATATCAATGGATGGAGATTTGCAACATCCACCAGAATTAATTGATGAAATGATTGAAGGTTGGAAATCTGGTTTTGATATTGTTTATACCGTTCGGAAGGATACTGAAAATGTTTCAGCTTTTAAGAAAGTAACATCAAATCTTTTTTATAAAGTCTTTTCGTTTTTTTCAGGTCTTAAATTACCACAAGGAACGGCAGATTTTCGTTTGATGGATAAAAAAGTTTGTGACGTATTTTCTTCTTTAAAAGAAAATAATTTATTTTTAAGAGGATTGGTTTTTTGGATGGGATTTAAACAAAAAGCAATTCCTTATATGGCGGAAAAGCGTTTTGCCGGCAAAAGTTCATATACATTAAGAAAAATGTTTGCCTTTGCTGTATTGGGCGCAACGTCTTTTAGTGTGAAACCTTTGCGTTTTGCAATTTATTTAGGGCTTTTGATTGCGGCATTTGGTGGGTTATTTACTGCTTATGTTTTATATCAAAAACTTTTTGGTGGTTCTGTGATAACTGGTTGGGCCTCATTGATGAGTGTTGTTCTTATTTTAGGTGGTGTTCAATTATTTATGATGGGAATTATTGGTGAATATATTGGAATGATTTTTATGGAAACAAAAAATCGTCCAAAATATATTGTTCAAAAAACAACAATAATAAAAGAATAAAATAGAGGTGAAAATGCTGAAAAAACTTTTTGCTAAAGATGGTTTTATCAGATGTAATGCGGATATTTTGATCACTGTTGGTATCACTATTTGTGCGTATTTATATTTGTTTGGATTGCTGTCTTTAAATATATATAACTTAGATTTTGTTACAAAAGGCGGAGATTTTACTGTTTCTTATTTGGGAAGCGTTTTTTATCGAATGGATGAATGGCGCTGGCCAATTTTTACGCATGCGAATTTAGCCTATCCTTATGGAATTTCTGTTCATGGAACGGATGGTTCTCCATTGTTATCTTTGATTTTTAAGTTTTTTCATAAAGCATTTGGCATGTCTCCAGAAGTTCAATTTGTTGGGGTTTGGATGTTTTTTTGCTATATATTGCAAGCAATTGCATCTGTGTTGATTTTCAGACATGCATTTAAAAATAAATTTTATATTGTTGTTGCATCACTTTTCTTTGTTTCAGCTCCAATTATGATGACACGTGTTTTTGTTCATATTAATCTGATGTGTCATTTTATTGTTTTATTTACTTTATTGATTTATTTGAATAATCGATTAACGAAGAAAGAATGGATATGGATGGGTGTTTTATATTCTTTTGCGATTTTAACATGCCCATACTTTTTGCCAATTATTTCAGGGTTCTTCTTTATTTTAATGTATCAAAAGTTTTGGATTGAAAAAACATTATCTCTTCAAAATTTAATAAAAGGTCTTTTGTTTTTGGCTGCTATATTTGGTGTTTGGTTTTATTTGCTGGGAATGGTTTCAACTGAGCAAAATTTAGCCAGTGGTGGTTGGAGAACTTTGGGTTTGAATTTAACCGCTCTTTTTAACCCTATTTGGAGTCAATCACAAGTATTTAATACATTGACGCCTTCTGCAGATTTTGATGCGGATAACTACTTTGGATTTGGATTGTTAATTTTATTATTGGTTTCATTCCCGTCAGTTAAACAATTATTTTCAAGTGAAAATTTAAAAAGAAATTACCCGTTGGCTCTTTTGTTGCTTGGATTAACACTTTTTGCTTTATCTTCACAAATTAAATTAGGAAACACAGTTGTGTTGGATTACAAGCCAGGGGCATTGATTGATTGGCTAGGAAATGTTTTCCGTTATTCTGGTCGTTTTTTCTGGCCAGTTTGGTATTTGCTTGCTTTCTTTATTATCAAAAGATTTGTTGTTCGTTTTCCAAAAGGAGCATTTGTTTTTCTTCCGCTTTTATTAATTGTTCAAATTTGGGATTTGTATCCAACATATAAATCAAAATCTGATTTTCTTTATATTTCACCAAAAGATCCATTACCAATGGTTTCTGAAGAATGGGATAGATTAGATAAAGAATATGATAATATCTTTATTTTTGCTCATAATGAAAATTATCGTAATATGTGGCGTTGGGCAATTAAACATAAAAAGAATGTGAATTATGGTTTCTTAAATAGACCAAGTAAAAAAACAATAAAATTGGTTGAAGAGACAAAAGAACAAATTCTATCTGGTTATGTTTCAGATAAGTCTTATTTTTATTTGATTGATGATCCATTCATGAAAACGATTGAAGATTCCGCTAAAAACAATCCTGATGTAGCCATTTTAAAAGGAATGATTAAAAATATTGATGGATTTAATATTTTGGAATATTCAGAAGAGTTGATGAAAGAAAGAGAATCTTTTGTTGAAGTTAAAATCCCTGTTAAACATCGTTATTGGGATGATACAGTTGTTCAAATTTCAAGATACAGAGTGTATCGAGATGTTGATGGTAAATTCACCGACTACGCTAGTATTGTTAACTTTGACGATAAAGAACTTATCTTGAAATGGGATAAATATGGAATTGAAGAGTTTGAAAAGGACGAAAAAGATGGTAAATATCATCAACGTGTAAAGAAATAAAAACTCTCAAATAATGATAAAAATCCTCACTTTTGTGGGGATTTTTCATATTTCAAATTCAAGTATTTGTATTAAGAAGATTTAAAAATTTAATATGGTATAAATAATTTCTTGACAATGGTAAGTTTATTGGTTAAAAGTTATTACAAATACAACTTTAAGTTGTATTTGTAATAATTATTAATGGAGTGCAAAATGAATTTAAATGAAAAATATAGTGTAAAGGGTGATAAAATTCCTTTGATAGAGGAGATTATTGTTGATAACCCTGATTCAGAAGATCCAAATTTTATTTTAGGGGATCGTAGAAGGGAATTAGCCATGGAAGAAATAATTTTGTTTTTAAGAAAAATCAAGACCATGATTGGTGAAAAAAAGATAGAAGTTCATATCACATGTAAGCCAGA
>JAZOOQ010000021.1:0-6090 GCA_045655105.1 Alphaproteobacteria bacterium
TATTCAATTAATTATCAAAAAACCTCCTCTTTTTTCATAAAAAGATATTGACTTTTTTATTTATAATAATACATTTAATACATATTTCAAAAAAAAATAAGGAGAATATTATGAAACAACATCCACTTAGTAACCTTGACTTTTTAAAACCACTTTCAAATTTGGAAAACACTTCTTTTGCAAAAATAACGAAAAATGCTGAAGACTCTTACCTTAAAAATAAGAATAACCAAGAAGGAACGATCACTCTTCCTAAACGAAAAATATTAACGCCTATTAAAACAAAAAAAATAACAGAACCACTTATCAAAGAAATCAATTTAAAGGAAAGAAGCCCCCTTCTTGAAACAATGCCTCAAGAAGAAATCACTTTTCAAACAATTGAAGAAAACGCAGAAAAATTTAAATCCGATTTTAAAGAAATTACTAATATTTTCAAAGAACAAATAAAGGATCTTTCAGTGGACCTTCAAGAATCAAAAAAACAATTAGATACCCTTTTATCTTTAAAAAAGAAAGAAAAATCCGGCTCTTTATTTTCCTTTTTCAAAAAGAATAAAGAAAATAAAGAAGAAGAGTTGCTTTCGAAAAAAAAGCCATTAATTGTGAGCAAACGCCCCTCTTCTTGCGATCAAATTATTGATTCAAAAACTTTGCTCACCTATGCTTCTGATTGGACAAGAACCATCTTTTCTGAACGCATTTTATTTAAAGCCATTCCTGGTTCTGGAACCATTTTACTCATCCTTCCAAAAGGAAATATACGTTTTATACAATTTAATTATAAAAACACGCCCGTTCATCCCACTCAAAAAAATTTTAAATCTCATTTATCGCCGCATAAAGTTTATGAATTCAATCAATTCATTGACTATCGCAACTGGTTATATAGCGAAATTGCAAAGATTTAATCAACCTTCTTCCTCTTATTTATTTTTTTGAAAGGGAAAAAATGACAACGCCCACAATAAAAATGATTAAACAACAAATTAAAAATGCTTGCGAAATTTATAAAAAATATCCCAGTCCCCTGCCAAAAATGCCACATAGTTGCCTTTCCAACGCCAGCAATTCTTCACTTCAAAACAAGCCTTTTCATCCAACCCCTGAAGAAATTGATATGGCAGATACGGTTCAATTTGTTTGGTTAATGTGGCTGAACCCCGATGAAAGAAGAATTTTATGGCAAAGATTTGAAGGAACGCCTTTAAAAATTTTAGCCTATAAAGAAGATCTTTCCATTCGGCAAACAAGATATAAAATCAAAAAATCTCTTGAAAAAATCTTGCAAAAGCTACAAAAAAACGCATAAAAAACAAGATATTGCAATATTTATTGCTGAATTTTCATTTTTGATGTATAATAAATATATAAGAAAGAAAATGAAAGGAGGCGATGTGTATGACTGAAATTGATAACAAAATTTTAGCACGGTTCATGCGTTTTTGTGCCGCCAATAATAACAGCGAAGATTTAGAGATGGCTCTTCAATTAGGAGTTGATCCAAATCTTTCTGATCGCAATGGTTATAATGCATTACATGTTGCCGCCCTTTCTGGTTCAAACCAAACGCTTGAAGTTTTGGCGGCTTTCGGTGGCAACATTAATGCGGGTGATCGATTCGGCAAAACCCCCTTGCAATTTTCAACATTAAGTGCAAAGCCGGAAACAACAAAAAAACTTCTTGAACTTGGGGCTAACCCAAATCATGGCGATTTAAATGGCTTTTGCCCTTTGCATATTGCCACGCAACATAATAATCCTGAAATTGTTTCTCTTTTATTGCAAAATAAGGCAAATCCTGATCAAAAAGATAAATATGGGCAAACGCCCTTACACTGGGCCGCATTTTATGGCAATCAAGAAATTGTGAAATTACTGATTCAAGCCAAGGCAAACGTGAATATTTTAAATAATAATGGGCAAACACCCCTTGTTTATGCTTTAAAAGCGAAAAATAATCAAGTTGCAAAATTGCTTCTCGCGTCAGGCGCCATAGCTGAAAAAACTCAAAAAAATAACACCACTATGATGGATTATGTTCTTAAAAAACAAAACAATCATTTAAAGCCCGTTTTAAAGGCTCAGCATGAGAATCGATTGAAGAAATCAAGATAAGCGCTTGAATTTAAATAAATTAAATTTTTTTATAATTTTATAAAAAAGAGGGTTGACACTTCTTTTTTTTATCACTATATTGAAAATATAAAGGTTTGATTAGGCGCTTTGCCTTCATCTTCCTCCCTTGGGTGAAGCGCCTTCCATATGAATATAAGTTAGCACTCTGTCGCTCTTCCTCCCTTTTTATAGACAGAGTGCTTCTTTTTTTTACTCATGTATATAAGAATCATTTACTTTTCTATAAGAAGCTTGTAAATGCCCGCCTCTTTGATTTGAAGCAATTTTTTCAATCTTATGCGGCGTTGCATGTATGCTTGGCCACTTTTTTGTTTGATCTTCAACTAAAGAAGCTTTTTCAATCGATTGAAACTCCATGATGATATCTTTAAAAGAAGTTTTTCCAAGGGATTCTGCTGTTTGCAATGGCGTTAAACCCGTTTCATCAGCTTTATTCAATTGAGCCCCTTTTGCAACTAACACTTGGAAAACATTATAAAAAGAACGTTGAACGGCATAATTTAAAAAAGAAACATTTTCGCCTTTTTCATTTTTGATATACCCTTCAGCATCCCCTTTTGTTTTTATCAACATCATCAAACAACGGGGGCGATTATTTTTAACCGCTAAAACAAGAGCGGAAGATCCTTTTCCATCTAAATTTGCCTGCCTTGCACCTGCTTGAATTAATAACTGAACAATTAAAGAATGCGTGGCCCCACTAGACACCCCTCTTCCTTGAAGCGCATGATATAAAGGCGAAAAACCTTTTTTATCCGGTTGGTTCACATCTGCCCCACGATGAATAATATCAGCAACCATTTTCAAATTCAAATTTTTAACGGCATTAATCAACGGCGTTGATTCATAAGAAGTTGTGTTAATATTCTTATCCACATCTAAAAGACGATGATATTCGCCACAATTCATTTCATAAACAGCATCATAAAAATCTTTGGTATTCTTTGTAAATTCTTTTAAATTTTCATAAAGACCTTGAGGCGAAAGTTCATCTTTATATAATTTAAACAACAACGCATGCGCTTGATTTAAAATATCAACTTCATGATTTGTAAACAATCTGGTTCCATCAAAATTTCCGCCGATATAACGTTCTGTTTCATTTAATAACAAATTCAATAACGTTGCTTTAGTTGGAAAAACTTCTTCACCTGTCTGCTCTTTTTTTTCTTGCAGATACTTTTCATAAAGAATATAAAAATTTTCCTTTAATTCTTGAATAGTTTTATTGTTCATTTTTTCACCTTTTTTTTATGGGTATGTTTATTGAGCGTAACAAATCAAAATATCTTTGTCAAATAATTTATAGATATTTTTATAAACAAAGAAAAAAAGCTTATTTCAGGCAAAAGAATTTTAAAACTATATCCTTTTGATAAATCAATAAAAAAACCCTTCTAAAAACGAAAGGATTTTTTAGATATAAAGCTATAAACTCTACAAAACCTGCGTTTTCCATATACAAAAAAAGGAGCGTTTTTGCTCCTTTTTTTTACACCCTGCCCAATTCTTTTAATCGATTTAAAATCAAATTTTTCATTGGCGTTTTTTCTTCTTTCACCTTTTTAATAAAAGGAACGGGATAAATTCCCCTATCCATTAACTCTGACGCCCGATGTTTAAAAAAGGTTTCAATTCCATTCACATTGATGCAAAGCAATAAAGAACCGCTTTCATGATTGCGTGTATAAGAAAAAACAGGCTTTGAAACTAAAGTGCCCACCTCATTTTCTTCAACAAACATATCATTCATGCAGTGTTGGGTAACAAACTCATTCATTCTATCTATAGAATTTCTATTTGATTTAGACATTCCTCTAAACAAATCTGGAATTGAAATATAATCAGTTGTTTTAGGGCGAATTTTAATTTTTCCTTCCAAATCTTGCAAAACAATCTCTGAAATTTTTAATTCATCTTGATGTTTTCTGGCAAAATGAATCAATGCCTCTTTTGTGCAAGCATAAAAAATCATACCGCGCCCCTCATGTTGCATCGCCTGAAACACTGGTTTTTCAGTTAAAACCCCTTTTTCATCTAAACATGGATATGTTTCATCTAAATATTTTTCACGAACAATTTTTGAAATATTTTTCTTTGATTGGTGAAAAACTTTTGAAAAATCATAAAGAGGGATATATTCAGGCGAATAATGAAGTAACACTTTTTCACCCAAACAATTTGCAATTGCCTCTTTTTTAATTTTATGTTTGATTAAAAAATCGCGATGCTTGGCTATAAAAACTTTCATCGTGCGTTCATTTTTAAAAAGAGTGGCCACACCAAACCCTGACCTAGCTTTAACAAAAACAGGTTCTTGACGAGTTATTCCCATTTCATCTTTATATTCAACAACTTCATCTTTAAAAAGCGTTTTAATTTTTTGAGTAAGCTCTTTATGAAATCTTCCATCTGTTGTTAAACTTAAATAAAAATCATCAAATAAAACCATATCTTTTGTTTTATATGGAATTTTTTGAACACCACTTCTATCCAAAATAAATTCGCTTCGAACGCCTAATGATTCTAAAACCCCTTGATAATTTGTTAAAAAGAATTTTAACATTTGTTTAGGCAGATAATAATTTTTCTCCCCTTTAAAATAAAATTCTTTAAAAAGAGGAACTTCTTTCTTATTTTCATCTAAATAAGTGAAAGCTTTCACGCCGTTTTCATCTAAATAAGCCGTTAATTTTTCTTTAAGCTGAGCAAAGCATAACATCCATTGAATATCATTTAACGAATAAAAATTATTTCGATGAGAAAGTTTTGGTTTTTCATTTAAAATATGATCAAAATTTTTAAATCCAATCTTTTTTAATTCATCTTGATGTCTTGAAACAAATGTATATAACGCTCTTTTATCAATGCATAAATATCTATCACTCGTGCATGTAAAACAAGGAAGTGTTTGAACAACTCCTTCTTCATTTTTAACTTCAAACGTATCTTCTAAACAATTGTTTAAAATAAATTCTTTTAATTCTATATCAATATTTTCCGTCATATTCAATTCGCGTAAAAGACCTCTTAAACTCATCAAATTTGTTGACTCATTTAACCTTTCAGCTTCTTTTTGAAGCTCTTCTTTATGATTTTTTAAAAGGTGGGGCAATGCCTCTTTTTTAAGAGCAATACAAGCGCGCCCTGCTTTTCCTCTTGAAAAAACAAACATAGGCTCCATATGAATATAACCATTTGAACTCATCACAGGGTATGTTTCATCTAAAAAATGATCTTTTAAATATTGGCATAATCCACTTACACACTTTGTGTTTTTTGATAATTTAGCCATTTCTTGCCATAAATTAAGAATTTCATCTGAATGAGCTGAAACGCGCGGCAATTTATGAATCACGGCTTTTAAAGCATCCGAAGAAGCCCCCAAATCAAGCAAATCTTTTTCATATTTTTTAACAAAATATAAAATAGCTCTCTTATCAATAAATAAATTTTTGGGCTTCAAATTTTTATTCGTTCCATAAAAACAAAAAAGAATTTCCCCCTTATCGTTCACAAATCGCTCATCAACCGTGTTTTTAACAACAAATTCAACTAATTTTTTAACGAAAGCTCCTTGTGTTCCAATAATAGATGCAAATTCATTAAAAGAAATCAAATGATCCATTTTAACATTAAAAACTGGTTGTTTTTTCTTAAAAGTCATATACCCCTCTCTTTTTTAACTAATTAATTTTTAAGAAGTATATCATATTTTTTGTTTTTTGTCAAGAAATATTTATAATATAAGAATTATCATCTCTTTATATAACCACTCATAGATTAACTCATATTTTTATTTTTTATAAAAGCATAAAAAATCTTTATTTTTTTGAGTTACTTATCTAAATCTTAAAACTCGGAAATCTAAGGGTCGTTAAATTTGCTGGTTTTTTAGCATAAAAATGATGCATAAAAAAGGCTGTTTTTTGCTTCAATTTTAAGATGTTT
>JAZOOQ010000022.1:0-47874 GCA_045655105.1 Alphaproteobacteria bacterium
TACTTCTTATCTTTTGTAAAATATTCAAATTTTTTGTTGTTGTTTTTAACCTTGGCATATAAACAACTTTATTTTTTAATATATGATACAGATTTTTTTTGTTTAAATAAGCATCAAAATCACCTCTATTTGAAGTGATAACAGGATAAACATCAATATTATTGTTTTGCACTAAGCGCTGTAATAATTCATCACAAACACGAACAATCCCTGTTCCTTTTAAACCATCAACTGCCAATTGTTCAACATCAAACAAAAGCTTTTTTTTCATTTACTCACTCCACTTTTCTAAAATCCACGAGGATGAATTTGCTTTATAATCTCCACCAATCCCAAAAGCTTTTTCAACATTCAATTCTTCACAAACTGCATCTTCTCTGATGTTATCTTTCCCTCGATCACCACCATTTGCAAAAACTAAGTTTTCATTTGGATATTTGTTTCTTGCTTTTCTGATTCCATCTGAAGCAGAATCATCACTATCATCAAACTCAATCACATCAATGACTCCTTTTAGATTTTTTAAAATAGCAATGCGCGTTTTCAATTGATAAAAATTCTTTCCTTTTTTTCTGATTAACCATTCATCAGAATTTGCCAAAATAATCACACCATCAGAAATATTTGATGATGATTTTATCATTTCAATATGCCCTTCATGGATCGGATCAAATCCACCTGAAACAATATAATATGTTTTCATTTCTTCCTCTTATATTCGATTTATAAAAGTTGAATTGCTATATTTTCTAAAATCAAATTATGTAATAAAACTACAACTTCATTGTTCAACAAAAATATATCTGTTCTTTCGAAGAGATAAGTTCAATATTTTACATATACAAGATATTAAAGTTCTTTTTTATTTCTTTTAACTTCTAAAACAATCACAATGAAGTGAAAAATAATTATATTTGTATGCATCTTTAAAAGATAAAATACCATCATTTGTTTTTTATAACTTGTTAAAAATCAAAAAAAACATCAATATAACCATTTGATATATTTATTTTTTTATAAAAACTTTTTCATATCATATAATTAAAAAAGAAAAATATAAACACCAAAGTAAATTAAAAAAATACGCATAATAAATATGCGCATTTTTTATTCATTTATTTATTTTTTATTTCTTTAAACTTTCACGAATAGCTGTTGTTGAACGAACGGGAAGTAATTCTTTTGGAATTCGATTACTCACAACATATTTAATACCCAAACTTTCAACAAACTCTTTTTTTTCAGCACTATCTCCATCTTGATTCACAAAAAAGATATCTGGTTTAATTGCTTTAAGTTCCTCTTCAAAGTCAAGCTTCCCACTCCCTTTTGCGATAAATGCTTTGTAAACATATTTAAGAGAAGAAACCATATAAAGTCTTTCTTTTTCATTATAAAGCGTTTCTCTATTCTTTAAAAATTTTATTGTATTATCCGATCCAATTGAAACATGCAAATCTCCATATTGTGAAGCTTCTTCAAAAAAACGAATATGCCCACTATGTAACACGTCAAAGCAACCTGAAACAAATACCTTTGGCACTTAACATCCCCCTCTTTTCTTTAAAAATTTAGAACTGAACTCTTAAGACATTATACTCTTGAGATAAACCATTTACAACACTTGTAATTGTTTCTCTGGTTACCTGATAATTATATAGATTTTCAATTGCGTTAACAACACCATCAGTAATATCGTCTGGATTATGATAAATTAAAACAACTTTGTCAACAATTTTGGCATCCATTCTTGAAACACCTTCTGGAACCTCCATACGTTCATATTGAGTTGTTGTGTTATGACCTTTTGTTCTTGCAATATTATAAATATTAATAACAACCTTCATCAATTCATTAGCTTGTTGACGTTCTTTCATAAAATCAAATCCAACAATTCCCAACAATGATAATATTGCAAAAATAACCAACACCGCTAACATTTCAACCATCGAACGGCCAGATTCATTATTTTTTTTCATGCCTCCCCCTTTTTAATTTTCAGTAACAATATATGGATGCGGATAAAAAGAATCAGCTGGAGGCGTTGGTTTAGAAACACGCCCGCATCCAGCCAAACCTAAAACACATAAAAAAAGCAAACACAATAAAATGTTTTTCATTTTTTCCCCTCTTGATTCATTACATTTTATCTGGAACTTCTAACCCCAACACATCTGCCATTTTAAGCGCAACAGTTAAAGCATATTTAGTAAGAGCTAAACGAGATTTTTTCTCTTCATCAGATGCATCTTTGATTGGGCAATCATGATAAAAAAGATTAAAATCTTGCGCTAATTTAAACAAGTAATCGCAAATCACATGTGGTGCATTATTATCATACGCTGTTTGCACACTGTCTGGCATTGCATACAAACGTAATAATAATTGACGTTCTGCTGGAAGAGTGATAACAGGAATATCATCTTTTTTCAAATCTAAACTAACACCTGATTTTTCAAGCAATGATTTCATTCGAACCATAGCATATAATAAATAAGGACCTGTTTTTCCTTCTGTGCTTGTTAATTTATCTTCATCAAAGATATAATTTTTCATTCTTTCATTCATTAAATCTGCAAATTTAAGTGCAGACACACCAACAATACGTGAAATTTCTTCTTTTTCTGTGGCAGTTAAATCACGACCCATTTCACCACTATTCATTTTATCTAATGCTGCTTTTGTTGCCGTGTCAATTAACATTCTCAATGTCATCACACCACCATCTCGCGTTTTAAATGGTTTATTGTCTTTACCATTAATCGTTCCAAAACCAAGATGCTTTACACTTGTTTTTTGAAGCAAGCCAATTTTTTCAGCCACATTAAAAACCTGTTCAAAGTGAAGGGATTGGCGCGCATCAACAACATATAAAATTTCATCAGCATCAAACTCTTCAACGCGTTCCTCAATAGTTG
The DNA here is from genome assembly GCA_045655105.1 of Alphaproteobacteria bacterium. Classification (GTDB taxonomy): domain Bacteria; phylum Pseudomonadota; class Alphaproteobacteria; order CAAHEQ01; family UBA3637; genus RGIG4140. The sequence goes on from JAZOOQ010000022.1 coordinate 2,919, forward strand.
CCAAATCTGTTGCTGCATACATAACAGCACCTTCTGAATTAATCATAATCATCGGAGGAAGATCATTCCCACTTTGAGAAACACCAGCATCAATAATTTCAGCCCCATTATCTTTATACATAATGCCCGAATTTCTTAACCGATCAACCATTTTTAATAATCTATCATGAACATCTTTTTCACCGCGCCATAATTCAAATGAAACAGCTAATTCATCATACATTTTTTTAATATCTGAAACAGATAAACGAACAAAACCATTTAAAAGTTCTAATAATCCTTTTTCTTTATTTTGAAGACGACGCGTAAAATCTTTTGCTTTCAATAAATATTCAGGATCTTCTTTTGATTTTTTAGAAGCAATTGGATACATTTCTTCCAAATCTTTTCCTGTAAATGGTGTTTCAACAGGATATTCGCCTTGATAAGAAGAATCAAAATAAACTAAATTGGGATCACGTTCAGAAAGCTCAGCCATTAAAAGACCCATTGGCAATCCCCAATCCCCTAAATGAACATCTCCAATCACTTCATCACCAGCAAAAGCATGCAATCTTTTTAATGATTCACCAATAATTGCTGGACGTAAATGCCCCACATGTAATGCCTTGGCAACATTTGGCCCACCATAATCTAAAACAACTTTTTTTGAAGGAGTTATTCGTTCATAACCTGATTTTTCTTGAGATAAAATATCATAAGCAATTTCAGATAAAGCTGTATTTGAAATCGTCATATTAATAAATCCAGGACCATCAACTGTTACTTTTTCAAAAAATGAATCCTCTTTTAGAAAAGAAACAATTGCTTCTGCAACAGCTCTTGGATTTGTTTTTAATTGCTTAGCTAAAGGCAATGCCCCATTTGATTGATAATCACTAATATCTGGTCGATCAGATAAACGAACCAATAATTGAGCTTCAGGATACCCAGCCCGTTCAAAGGCAGATTGAACTTTTTGATTAATAATTTGATTTAAATTCATTTTCACTTCCTTAAAAAATATAATTTATTTGGCTTAGTATACAAAATCTTTTCAAAAAGCGCAAGTTTTTAAACAGGAAGAAACAAAAAAAGAAGACGGACAACCCGCCAAATAAAAATGGGCTGCTTTCTTCCGAACCTGACCCGCTGTTTTTATTTAAAACGTCCATCCGTCTTCCAGTTAAAAATGATAATTGTTTTTTTAAAATTTTGCAATAAAATTTTTATAAAAAAAAAGAATTGTTTTTTCCTAAAAAATATATTATAAAAAATTATATTTAATTTAGGGAGATATTTTATGCATAACGAATCTGGTCGCTCACTTATTGAAATTTTAGGCGTTTTAGCAATTATTGGAGTACTCTCAATCGCTGGTATTGCAGGATATAAATTAGCGGTTTATCGTTATACAGCTTCTAAAATTATCGATACAACAAATAAATATGCATTTATTGTTTTTGAAAAGTGCCGTGCAGTATATGATTCTCACTCAACAGCTTTACAATCAATTGACAATTGCACAAAAAATACACCAGGAGTTCCAAAATTTTCAGAAGCAGGCCTTGGCATTCCTCCCAATGGCCTTTTAGAAGAAGGTATTCTTTTTAACAGAGTTTCAAAAAAAAGTAATTCAAATACTCATATTATTCAAACAACGTTGCAATTTAAAACAAAAGATCATTGTTTAGCTGTTAAATATATGCAAAGTAACCCAAATGGGTGCAGACAAACAAGCGCTCCATACACTCTTTCATTCGAAACAATACAAAACTAAATTTTAAATTAAAGCAAGAGGATACGTTTCTTCAACCGTATAATATTTTCCTTCAGAATTTTCTCTTGCTCGGCTTGCAAATAATGAAAACGAATCTACTAAAAACTCTCTTGAATGAAAAAGATTATTTTCAGCAATATATTTAAAAAGCTCATCAATACTTGTTCCCCTTAATCTAGCCAAACTTACGTGGGGAACAAATTTAAATCGATCAGCATCACCCGCCCCCGCCTTTTTAACAGCCCAATCAATTTTTTGCTGCAATTCACCAATAATTTTTGGCTCTGTCACACCAGTCCATAGATGATGAGGCATATTTTTTGTTGCAAAATAATTAATTTCTTTAAACGCCATATAAAAAGCAGGAAATCTAATGTATCTAAGCTCTTTTAAAACATCTTCCGCAACTGGTTCTTCAACATTGCCAACAAATCTTAAATTAAGGGTTAATTTATCCTTTGTATGCCAATCAGCCCCTGGCAATCCACCTCTTAAAGCATATAATTCTTCTTTAATATCTTCTGGCAAATCTAAACCAACGAATAGACGAATCATAAAAAAACTCCTTTGCAAAATTATTTATTTCAGTGTATAATAAAAAAAAACAAAAAGGAAGTGAAAATGACAAAATTAAATGTAATTGAGATACCGAATCCTATTTTATATCAAAAAGCTGAAGAAGTAAAAGAAGTTACTCCAGAAATTCAAACTCTTTTAAGCGATATGCTTGAAACAATGTATAAAACAAATGGCGTGGGTTTAGCTGGTAATCAAGTTGGTGTTTTAAAACGCCTTGTTGTTATTGATTGTGCTGCAAAAGATGAAGACCCTGACCCCATCAAAATGGTGAATCCAAAAATCACTTTTAAATCCGAAGATATGGTGTGTCACAATGAAGGGTGCCTCTCCATTCCAAGGGAATATGCCGATGTCATCCGTCACGAAATAGTAACTGTTGAATATCTTGATGAAAACGGCATCAAAAAAGAAAGAACGGCAAGCGGACTTTTAGCTATAGCCATTCAACACGAGCTTGATCATTTAGAGGGAATTTTATTTATTGATCATTTATCCCCTTTAAAAAGAAAAATGCTCTTGAAACATTTAGAAAAAAGACGTAAAAAACAAGCTCTTGAATCTCAATTATCAGAAGAATAATTTTTTGAAAGGACATTTATGAAAGTTGTTTTTATGGGAACCCCTGAGTTCTCCGTGCCAGTATTGGAATCGCTTGTAAAACACCATGAAGTCATTGCAGTTTACACTCAACCAGCCAGACCAGCTGGCCGTGGGAATAAACTCATCCCATCACCTGTACAACAAAAAGCTGAAAGTTTTGGAATTCCTGTATATACGCCAATTTCTTTCAGAAAAGGAACAGCAGCTGAAGAATTTAAAGCATTAAACGCCGATGTTGCTGTTGTTTGCGCTTATGGTCTTATTTTGCCTAAAATTGTTTTAGAAGCGCCTAAAAAAGGATGTATCAATATCCATGCATCTCTCTTGCCTCGATGGAGAGGGGCCGCACCAATCCAACGCGCCATTGAAGCAGGTGATAAAGAAACAGGAATCACCATTATGCAAATGGATGAAGGGCTTGATACGGGTGATATGCTTTTAAAAGGAAGTGTTGAAATAACTTCAGAAACAACAGCCTCCTCATTGCATGATGCTCTTTCTAAAACAGGTGCTGAATTAATTATCAAAGCGCTAAACGAAAATCCAACACCTCAAAAACAACCAGAAGAAGGCATTACTTATGCCGAAAAAATTCAAAAATCAGAAGCTTATATAGATTGGTTTATGGATGCAGAAAAAATAAAAAATAAAATCATGGCATTCAATCCTTATCCAGCTGCTCATTTTATCTATAGAGGGGAAAGAATAAAAGTTTTCAATGCAACTGTTGAAAAAACAACATCAAAAGCCCCAGCAGGTGAAGTATTAGATGGAAATCTGCTTATCGCCTGTCGCGGCGGAACAGCTTTAAGATTAACTGAATTACAACGCGAAGGAAAAAGAAAAATGTCTGCAGAAGACTTTTTAAAAGGATTTGAATTAAAAAAAGGAAAAAACATTGCGGTATAAATTAATCATTGAATATGATGGAACAAATTTCAAAGGATGGCAACGTCAAAAATCTGGACTTGCCATCCAAGAAGTTATTGAAAACGCACTTAAAACAGCTTTACGCGAAGAGATCACTTTATTTGGTTCTGGCAGAACTGATACAGGCGTTCATGCTTTAGGCCAAGTTGCCCATTTTGAAACAGAAAAAGAGTTGAATCTCTTCAAGATAAGAGAATCATTAAATGCGCTTGTTCGCCCTCATTTAATTTCAATTCATGATGTTCAAAAAGTCTCAGATGACTTTCATGCTAGATTCAGCGCAAAAGAACGTTCTTATGTTTATCAAATATTAAATTCTTCTTTTCCCCCAGCTCTTCTTAAAAATAAAGTTTGGTGGATTCACACACCATTAGATATTAATTCAATGCAAGAAGCAGCTAACTTACTTATTGGAAAACATGATTTTTCAACATTTAGAGCTTCAGAATGCCAAGCAAAATCCCCAATAAAAACGATTAACACCATTCGTTTTGAACAAGATGGAAATATCATTAAAATGCATATCAGTGCAAAATCTTTTTTACATCACCAGGTCAGAAATATTATTGGATCATTGGCTCTTGTTGGACAAGGAAAATGGACTATCAAAGATTTTGAAACCGCATTCAATGGAAAAGACAGAAAATTAGGAGGCCCGACCGCTCCACCTGAAGGCCTTTATTTTGTTTCTGTTAAATATTGATTTTTTCTTCTTAAATCAAATAAATTATATTGATTTTAAGAGATAATCTTCATATATTATAAATCATGAACATATTTATTTGGCCACTCTCTTTTTTGTTTATATTACTGCCTTTTGCGGTTTATTTTTTATTGCCAGCAAAACAAAAAAAACAAAATATTCCTGCTCTTAAAATTCATTTTTTTAAACAAGTATCTGTATTAAAAAAAACAACGCATTCATCTCTTAAAAAAGAAAAAGTAAAAAGAATTTTTTTATCCATTGCTTGGATTTTTTTTGTTATAGCTGCAGCACGTCCTGTATGGTTTTTAAACCATAAGACTCTTCCACTTGAAACAAGAAACATCATTCTTTCACTCGACGTTTCCGGCTCTATGCAAGAAATGGATTTTATTATAAACAACAAAAAAGTTGATCGTCTAAGCGCTGTTAAACAAGTTGTGGATAACTTTTTAACAAAAAGGGTTGATGATAATATTGCTCTTGTTTTGTTTGCAGATGAAGCTTACACATATGCCCCTCTTTCCTATGATAAAAAAACATTAAAATCATTATTACAAGAAATCAACCACGGTATTGCGGGCAATAGAACTGCAATGGGCGATGGTTTAGCTCTTGCTATTGAAAATGCAATTAAAGTACCAGCAAAAAGTCAAATTGTGATTTTACTTTCTGATGGAGAGGCCTCTCCTGGTCTTGTTGGTTTAAATGAAGCCATCCAATTAGCAAAAGAAAAAAATGTAAAAGTTTACACAATTGGAATCGGAAATCATGAAAATTATCAACAAGTTTTTGGAATGAAAGTTCCTATGCCTAGTTCATTAGATGAACAAACGCTTCAATTTATTGCAAAAGAAACTGGTGGAGAATATTTTTTAGCTCAAAACACAGATACACTTGAAAAAATTTATCAAAAAATTGATGCATTGGAAAAAAATGAATCAGCACAAAAACAAGTAAAACCCAAAAAAGAACTCTTTTTTATTCCATTAACACTCGGAATGATCTTTCTTTTTTTGGCCCTTTTGAAACGGAGGTCTGAATGATTTTTTTAAGACCATATTTCTTTCTTTTTTTATTAGCACTTATTCCGCTTTATTATTTTTCATCAAAAAATCAAAAATATTCTTCCTGGCAAAAATATTTAAAAAAAGAATTTATTCCATTTTTGCTCACAGAAGAAACAGAAAAAAAATCAAAAAATAGATCTTTTTTGAAAATCTCAATTTTATGGACACTTTTAACAATTGCCCTTGCGGGTCCTTCTTTTGAAAAAACACCAACCATCAGTTCAAAACCTTTTGAAGGAACTGTTTTAATTGCAGATTTAAATAGTTTAAATCAAAATACGCTCACTCAATTAAAAATCAAATTAAATCAAACTATAAATTTATTACCAGATGAAAAAATTGGCCTTGTTTTATTTGATGACAAGGGATATACAGCTCTTCCTCTTTCTGATGATAGGGAAGTTTTAAAAGAAATAATTTCTGTTTTAAACCCAAGTATTTTACCATTATCAGGTCAAAATTTTTCAGCCGCCTTCAAAAAAGCAGATGAACTTTTTGTTAATACAGAGTTAAAAACAGGTCGAATTTTGCTTTTTACAGGTGGTATACTAAATACAGATACTAACATAGATAAAATAAATTCCTTACCCTATAAAATTGGGGTCATTGGACTTGGAAATCCATCAAAACCAACTCCAGTTTTAGATAAAAATGGATCATTTAAACGCGATATAAATAATAATATTTTATTGCTTGCTCCAAACAAGAAAATATTAAATCAAATAGGAAAATTTGTTTATCAAACACCTAATGATTCTGATGTTAAAAATATTATCTCACAAACAAAATCTTTAACTATCCAACCAACAAATTCTTTATTAGAAAATGATTTTTTAAAGATTGATGAATATAAAGATTTAGGAATTTATATTCTTGTTTTTTTAATGCCATTTATTGCTCTTTTATTCAGAAAAGGAATCTTTCTTATTTTATTAACTTTATTTTTAGCAACACCGTCATATGCAGATTTTTGGCAACGCGAAGATCAAAAAATTTATCAATCTAACCAAAAAGGCATTCAAGAATATAAAGAAAAAAAATATTTAGATGCGTTAACAAGATTTCAAAAAGACTCTTCTGCAAATGGTTTTTATAACCAAGGAAATGCAAAGGCTTATTTAGGAAATATACCAGAAGCGATTCAACTTTATTCAACGGCTCTTCAAAAAGATCCAAATCATAAAGAAGCAGCATTTAATAAAGCTTATCTTGAAAATTTAATGAACCAAGAAAAAGAAAATAAAAAAAACAATGATCAAAAAGAAGAGAAAAAATCAAATAATAATGAAAACACTTCTTCTGATCAAAAAGATAACAATAGCCAACCGCAACAACAACAACAACAACAACAACCCAATTCATCCAATCAAAATAAAGATGAGTCTAATCAATCAACGCCTCCTCAAAATCAAAATTTAGAAGGCTCTAACCAAAATCAAGAAAACAAATCAACTCAAAAAGATCAAACAAATGATACACAAGAAAAACCTTTAGAACCTCAAGAAAAAAATTCTTCAACAAAAGCCCATTCTTCGCAAGGTGAAACTGAAAAAACACCACCACCTATTGATCAAAAAACGCAAGAAATTTTTAATCGTTTAAAAAAAGATCCTGCACGCATTTTAAAATTCCGTCTTTATATGCAAAGTCAAAGAGGATAACATGAAACAAACTGCCTGTTTATTTTTTTCATTTTTATTCATTTCAACATCAGCTAATGCTCTTGTTTCTTTATCTTTAAGCGAAGATAAAGTTCCTTTTGGACAAGCCGTTCAATTAACCATTCAATCAGATAAAGAAATTAATCCCTATTCTCTTTCAACAGAGATTTCAAAAAAAGCAAAAATCAGAGGTCAATCAAGTTCAACAAATATTCAAATTGTGAATAATTCTCAAACAGCTCTTTATTCCCTTTCATTTACAATTTTTCCATTAACAGAAGGAGAAACCATATTTGGCCCTTTTGAAATTAATCAAGAAAAAACAAACAGCGTTATATTAACTGTTTTACCACCTCAAGAAATAAAACAAGAAACACAAGAAAATGAAAGACAAGATAATGCTTCTCAAAATATTTCAAACCAACTGATATTTCATGCAGAAGCAAACCCTAAAAAAATATATGAAGGACAAACAGGAATTTATAAATTAAAATTCTTTGACCCAATTAATGTATATAATATTAACATTCAACCGCCCAAAAGTCATCAATTGATTTTTTCTAAATTAAATCAAGATACACTTAAACAAGAAAAGATAAATGATAAAATCGGTCGACTTTACCAAAGTTATTTTGCATTTACACCAACCAAAGCTGGAAATTATAAAATTGGTCCAGCAGAAATTTCTGGTGAAATTCCATCAAAAACAAAGACGCAAAATCTAAATTCATTTTTTGATATTACTTTTAATGATAATTTTTTGATTTCACCATTTCAAAATAAAACCCCTATTTATTTTCAATCAAATCCCATTGAAATTGAAGTTAAAGAAAAACCTTCAAGCTGGTCTGGATGGTGGTTACCCTCAACCAATGCCACATTAGAACAAGAATTTAAAATACCAGAAAAAGTTCATTTAGGGGAAGCCATTGAGCGAAAAATAACTCTTAAAGTAACTGGAATTGAACCCAGTAAATTGCCAACACTTTTGCACCCTAATTCTAATGATTACACGTTTTTTGCCAACCCAGAACAACGCTTCTTTATGTTTGAAAATAATGAAATCATTGGTGTTGAAAAACAAGACTTTTTAATTATTCCACAAACAGAAGGAACTATAAAAATTCCACCTTTAACAGTTAAATATTTTAACACTGTAACAGAAGAAGAAAAAATCATTCAAGTTGATGGAAAAGAAATAACCGTTTTACCGGCATTAACCGGATCTTTACAAGTAACAGAAGAAAACACTCCTTCTTTACCACCCAAAAAAACAACTTCAGAAAAAAACTTAACCGCATCCAAAATTAAATATCCTACTTCATCTATATTTTTTATTTTGGGCGGAATAATCAGTTTAATTATTCTTTTAGGACTTATTTTGAAGTTCAAAAAGAAAAAAAGATATATTCCTATTGAAAATTCAAATAAAGAGGATAAACCTAAAAAAAAGAAAAAGCCACTTCCTGATTTATATCCTTTTTAATAAAAAATAAAAAAAGTGCTTGACTTTTCAATTAAAATATAGTAAAAAGCTCTAACAGTTTTTATTTTAGTTTAGTTAAGAAAGGATAAACCATGGCAAAAAGATGCCTCGTTACAGGAAAAGGTGTTCAAACCGGTAACAATGTCAGTAAGTCAAACCGCAAAACGCGTCGTCGCTTTTTGCCAAACTTGCAAAGCGTTGCAATTTATAGTGAAATTTTGGATCAACAAGTTACTCTTAAACTTTCAACACAAGGTTTAAGAACAATTGAAAAAAATGGTGGTTTAGATTTATATCTTTTAAATACACCAGTTTCAAAATTAACTGCTGAATCAAAAGAAATCCGTGAAAGAATCGAATCAGCTAAAGCAAAAAAAGGTCTCTAATTTTTAGGCCGAATCGAGTTAGAAAAAGACGTTGACATTCTCAACGTCTTTTTTTTATACTTTTATACAAATAAAAATAGGAGAAAATTACATGTCAAAAAAAATTCTTTTAGCCGTTTCAATTATTGTGTTGATATTCGCTGCAGCGACATATGCGTGTTATCAGATGATACGGCAAAGAGAACAAAATATGCCAATATATGATGAAGACCTTGGTGATTGGAAACCAATTATCTATTTATATCCAACAAAAACAACCGAAGTGACTGTTTCTCTTGGCAACCCACAAAACCTCACACACACCTATCCAAAATATACAGATGGTTGGACAGTAACTGCTGAACCAAACGGAGATTTATTTGATAAAGAAACCAACCGCTCCTATTATGCCCTTTATTGGGAAGGATTAAACACCATTGAACCAAACATGAATGAAGGTTTTGTTGTTGAAGGGAAAAACACCATTCCTTTCCTTCAAGAAAAACTTTCTGAATTGGGGTTAACTGAACGCGAAGCAAATGAGTTCATTATTTATTGGTTACCTAAAATGGAAAATGCGCCATATAACTTTGTGCGCTTTCAAACTATGCAAGAGCAAAATCAAAATATGCCTCTTGCTATCTCACCAAAACCTGATACGCTGATTCGCGTGATGATGGAATTTAAAAACCTTTCTTCTCCAATTGAAGTTAAAGAACAAATCCTTCCTCCAACACCAAACCGCGAAGGTTTTGTTGCCGTTGAATGGGGCGGAACTGATGTAACAACAAACCGAGTGCAATAACTTAACAACTAAAAAAGCCATCTTTAATTAGATGGCTTTTTTATTATCTTATTTTTCCCCCAACTGTTTTAATAAATAACGATAATGATCATTTAATTTTTTAAACATCTTTTCTGCTTCTTTATCCCCCTGATTCGTATCTGGATGATATTTTTTTGCAAGCTTTTTATATTGTTTTTTAACTTCAGAAACTTTTAAAGGAAATGAAACTTCCAAAAATGAAGCTGCCTCAGCCAATTTTGAATGAACGGGAATTTCTTTCACCGGTGGATTATGTTTTCCATCCATGCCAAGCCCTAAGTCTTCAAAAACGCCAAATCCATCTTTCACATTGCCTGTGCCATATGTTTTAAATTGCCCCAATTTCCAAGTTGGACGTTGCCAGGTTGTGTCATTTTGAATATGTTGTTCAATCTCATCAGCCGATAATCCCTGATAAAAATTCCAATTTTTATTATATTCTTTCACGTGTTTTAAGCAAAACCAATAATAACTTTTCAAACTCCTATCCTTCGGAGCTTTATATTCGCCACACTCTTCGCACCCAGGCATATCGCATTTTCGATCTGTGTTTATCGTTTTTTTTATCATTTTTCACCTTTTTATGCATCCATCTATTGATTTTAACAACCACAGGTTGCATATAATATGTGTTTAATAACTTTCGTCTCTTTTTTGTGAGTTATTATAGCTGATTTTTTAGCTTTATTAAAGGAGTTTTTAATGTTGATATGTAAAAATGTGATTGTAAATGGCCGAAGAACAAGTATGCGCCTTGATAGAGAAACATGGATATCACTCTCAGATATTTGTTTAAGAGAGAAAATAACAATCCATGAACTTTGTTCAAAAATTGATCGAATGAGAGATAAAGCAGGTCTTTCTGGCGCCACAAGACTTTTTGTTTTAATGTATTTTAGATATATCTTAAATAAATACGAACGCGATAAATTTCCACTTTCAAGTGATTATAATCCTGAACGCGTTTTAACCATTTAAATCTTTAAAATCCGCTTAATTTTTTTTGCGGATTTTTTTGCGCCCTTTTATTTGACACTTATCAAAAAAAATGATAAAATAAGGTCAAATTTTTAAAGGGTTATCTCATGAAAAAGAAACAATTACACAAAGAATTAAATAGAAACACTTCATCAACAGGAAAAGATATTTATTTATATGGAAAACATCCTGTTTCATTGGCTCTTGAAAATAAAAACAGAATTGTTAAAGAAGTTCTTTTACTTTCAACCGCTCAAGATAAAATAAATATCCCTAAAAATATTCCATTTAAATTTGTTTCAAAAGAACAAATCGAATCCCATGTTGGGAAAGATGCTGTTCATCAAGGAATTATTGCAAGATGTGCCCCTCTTCCGCAACTTGACACAATGGATATCATTGAAGAGGCTGATAAAAAAGAAAAAGATCTGATTGTTATTTTAGATCAAGTTACTGATCCACACAATATTGGTGCTATTATGCGTTCAGCTGCAGCATTCAATGCAAGTGCGGTTATTATTCCACAAAATGGAGCTCCAGATGAAACAGGTGTTTTAGCAAAATCTGCCAGTGGCGCTTTGGAACTTATTCCTCTTGTAAAAGTTAAAAACCTTTCTAGAGCTATGGATGAATTAAAAGAAGCTGGTTTTTGGTGCATTGGTTTAGATGGATATGCAAAAAGAAGTATTTACGAAACAAAACTTCCTAAAAAAGCCGTTATCGTTATGGGATCAGAAGGAGATGGTTTAAGAAGGCTCACGGCTGAAAAATGCGATGACACCGTTAAATTACCAATGAATCCAAAAGTTGAAAGTTTAAACGTTTCAAACGCTTGCGCCGTTACGCTTTACGAGTGGAATAGACAACATTTGTCAGGTGAGTAAAATGCCTTTAGATCAAGATATTTTTTTTAACAATGGTTTTGATGAAAGATCATATCAAAAAATAAAAAAAACATTGATAAAAAAGAATAAAGATCCTTTGCAAAAAACAAATGTGAACCAGCGATTAAAAGAATTTTTCAGCCTTTTTAATACATTTGGTATTTCCAATGAAGATGTTTGCAAAAGCATTACATTGGCGCCTGAATTTTTAACACATACACCCGCTAAAATAAATCAAAACATTTTAGAATTATCAGCTTATACAAAGATACCCCCTAAAAAGCTTGCTTCAGCACTCATTCGTCAACCAATGACGCTAACAAAAAATCCAAAAAATATTTTAATCACACTTCAAAAAGGAGCTCAAGTTTGGGGAATCGATTTTAAAACAATGTTATCACTTGCATTAAAACAACCACTGATTTTAACAACCACAATTTCAAAATATAGCGCCTTTAAAAATTTTTTAATACGTCACTTTGATTTAAACGAAAAAGAAGCAACAAAAGTGTTTTTAAAATCACCAACACTTATTAAAAGAAATTATCTCTCATTATTAAATGCACCAAAACAATTGGCAAAAATTCACAAAACGGATCAAGCTCTTTTCAATAAAATTTTTTTAGCGCAACCAACTCTTTTTAATTTAACGCAAGCTTTGTTATCAAGTAAAATTCAAAATCTTTCAACACTTTTCGAAGTATCTGAAGAAGAAATTATTAGAGCAATGGGAAAATCGCCAACCCTTCTTGGTGTTTCACCTAAAACTATTCTTCAAAATGTTCAAGAAACAGCCAAACTTTTTCAAGTGGAGGAAAAAGAAATCATCTCATCATTTTTAAAATCACCCACCCTTTTTGTTTTAAGCGCAAAAACATTAAAACAAAAACTTGATTTTTATCAACAAATGTATCTAGATGATGTTTTTAGATTAAACGGCGAAACAAAAAAAGACTTAAAAGCCCTTACAAGATATTTATTAAAAGCGCCTTATGATACTTTTGGAAATTCACTTGAAAGCTTAAATTTAAGACGAATTTATGGCTTATGGCTCAAAGAAGAAACGGGTTTTTCTCAAATGAGTCCTGTTTGGAAAAGGATTGGTCAAATTTCAAAAGAATTGCAACTAGCTGATCAAAGTTTTTATCAAAAAAATCCTGCTTTTAAACTCATTGTTTTTAAAAACAAAAATGAAAGATAACCCATTCTTTTTTAAGCTTGCACTTTCAAAAGAATTCAGATATAATAAACTTGTCAGCTTTTGTTGACTATGATGCTAAACGATAAGTGGAATAGATGTATAGTGGACTCGGGGGCAGTACCCGACACCTCCACCATTTATGGGGGTGAAACAGGATCGACACGCATAATAAAGGCTTACTCTTGTATCTGGCATGGTTCCGCCATTATCGGGCTAATAATATAAACGCAAATGATAATTTTGCTCCAGTTGCAATGGCTGCTTAATTTTAGGTATCTTTTGTAACGACCAATTCCTAAACAATATGAGCGTTTAGGTGAGGCTTCGTGGATTGCCCAGCAACAGAAAATCCACGGCTTTTTTATATCAAATGTGGGGTATATATGAAAGATTACAATATCTATCTTCAAAAAGCATATAAATTTATGGTTAAAGAAATTTTATCAGATGTTGCTAAAGAAGGCCTTGATAAAGATTCAGCACTATTTATTTCATTTAAAACAAACAGAGAAGATGTTATTATTCCAGAGTTTGTTAGAGCAAAATATCCAAATGAAATTTCAATTATTTTACAATATCAATTTGAAAATTTAATCGTTAATGAGCAATCATTTTCTGTTGACTTAGCTTTTGGTGGCGTTTTATCAACCATTACTGTTCCTTTTAATGCGCTCACACAATTTGCAGATCAAACTTCTCAATTTGGGTTTACACTAAGTCCAATTCCTTATTCTAAAAAAGAAGAAACAAAACCTATAACCCAATGTGAAAATCATCAAGTTATCGATTTAGAAAGATATAGAAAAAAATGAAAAAACATTCTCTTTTAATTATGGGACATGCGACAAGCATCTCTCTTGAAGATGAATTTTGGGAAACGTTAAAGGAAATTTCTTTAGAAGAATCAAAATCCATTCAACAATTGATTGAACATATAGATTTAGATAGAACAAGTAATTTATCTTCCTCTATTCGTATTTATATTTTAAATCACTTAAAAAATAAATTACAAAAATATAAAGAACAAAACGATTCCTAATATAACGCGATAAATAGCAAAAACTGCAAAAGAAGCGGTTTTCAACCAACGCATTAAAAACCAAACAGCTAACAAACCAAAAACAGCTGAAGAAACAACGCCAAAGCCTATTTCTTGCATCATATTTGGCGTAATAACTCCTTCGGAAAAAGATTTAAAAATCATATAAATTGCCCCAAGTGCTATTACCGGAATAGACATTAACATTGAAAATTTAGCACTTTGAACACGCCCAACCCCTAAAAAACGAGCGGTAGTCATTGTGATACCTGAACGACTTGTTCCTGGCACAAGCGCCAATGCTTGAGCACATCCAATAACAAAAGCATCTTTATAAGACATATCTTTAATTTCTTTTTTTGCTGGAGAAAACTTATCTGCCACATATAAAAGAACACCATAAAATATAGAGGTATAAGCAATAACAATTGGACTTCTTAAAACCGTTTCAATAATGTCAGCCAAGAAAAAACCAACAACACAAGCAGGTATTGTTGCCAAAATTAATTGAAGCGCCAACTTATTCTCAAACGTTCCTTTGATATAAAATCTTTTAAGCAATTCAAAAATATCTTTATGAAAAAATGCCAACACTGCAAACAATGTACCAACATGCAAGGAAATATCCATCAATAATGTTTGGTTTGAAACACCAAATTTCTCCATTAAAACCAAATGTCCAGATGAACTTACAGGTAAAAACTCGGTAGCACTTTGCATAAATGATAATAAAAGCGTTTCAAAAAAAGGCATATTTCCTCCTATATTTTTTTAAAGAATAAAGAAGGGACTATTCTTTGTCAAGCCGTTAAAATGAAATGGCCGTTATTTTTGCCGGATGATTTAAGATTAATGTAATTTCTTGAGTGTTTTTATTATATTGATAAATTCCAGTTCGACCTTGTTTATGCGTTGCAAAATAAAGGGTATCGCCTGCTTCTGAAAAACCAATTGCTGATACATTAAAAGCAATAAATTGCCTAAACTGACCTGTTTTAGGCGAAATCCAACGAATTGTTTCCCCCGTATACACGGCCAATTCATCTTCCGTTGCACTTAAGGCAAATAAAGAAACATCTCTGTGAATAAATTTTACTTCACCAGCTGTTTTTTTATATAATGCCCCATCTGGACCAATATAGTAGAGAGATCCAGAATTTGCAAAAAAAGGTGGTCGCATAGCCGCTTCAAACGTATCAATTAAGTGAAATTTTTTTCTAGCTTTTTGATAAACAAGCATTTTACCCATTCCCGCTGGATTTAATAAATCTGCTTGAATAATTGCTAATTGACTATGAACTTTATTCAATAAAGCTGGATAATAACAATAGCCTGGGCAAATCATAACAGGGGGATATTCTTTTGTTTGAAAATCTGCATATAACCACCTAACAAGCGTGCTCGTTCCATCGATTTCAACCCCTGTAATCAATGTATGATCTGAAGAAAAGGATGCAAAAGGGGGAACCTGTTTCATCAACATAACGCGACCATCTTGAAACAAGGCCCATAATTGATCATTATCATCAACAAAAAATACCCGATAAAGGGACAAAATTGAATTTGTCATTTGCAATCCTAACAAAAGGAGTATATATTATTTTTTATAAAATGCAACTCACAATTTTAGGAGAGATTAAAAAAGATGGCTATTACACCTGAATTTCAAAATTTATTAGCATATATGAACTCTATTATCATTGGGCAAGAAGATTTAACCAAAAAACTTTTGATCACTCTTTTATGTAATGGTCATTTACTGGTTGAAGGGGTTCCAGGTCTTGCCAAAACAAAAGCTGTTAAAACACTTTCTGGCTTAATTGATTCAAAGGAACAACGCATTCAATTTACGCCTGATCTTTTACCTTCAGATATTACTGGCAGTGATGTTTATCGCCATGAAACACACCAATTTTACTTCCAAAAGGGACCTATTTTTAATAATATTATTTTGGCTGATGAAATTAACAGAGCTCCTGCAAAAGTTCAATCTGCTCTTCTTGAAGCTATGGGTGAACGACAAATTACCGTTGGAAATACAACTTATAAATTACCAGATTTGTTCATGGTTATGGCAACACAAAACCCAATTGAACAAGAAGGAACTTATACCTTACCAGAAGCACAACTCGATCGCTTTTTAATGTATGTTAAAATTAAATATCCTACAGCTGAAGCCGAAAGACAAATTTTAAAATTAGTTCGTAAAGAAGAAAAACAAGAACCATTGCCTGAATTTAATAAAATAACAGAAAAAACCATTTTTGCTGCCAGACAAGAAGTTCTAAATGTTTATATGAGCCCTGAAATTGAAGAATATATTATCCAATTGATTATGTCCACAAGAAATCCAAAACCATATGGAGACGATTTAGCTAAATATATTGCTTATGGTTCTTCTCCTCGCGGAACAATAGCTCTTGATATTTGTTCTCGTGCAGCTGCATGGATAAATGGGCATGACTATGTGACACCAGATGATTTAAAAAGTGTTGTTTTTGATGTGTTAAGGCACAGGATCCTTCCATCATTTGAAGCAAAATCTGCTGGCATAACCTCTGAACAATTGATTAACACGTTATTAAAACGCGTTCCAATGGTGTAACATGGAAAGAAAATGGCCCTCTTGTGTTTTTGCTAGCAAACAAGACTTAATTGGCCTTAAAAAAAAGGCTAATGCGTTTAAATTAAAAAAAAGCAAATTACCCTCTTTAACAGGAACAGGAGAACAATTCTCACCCTTTAAAACCAAGGGGCTTGATTTTCAAGAAGTGCGCGTTTATCAACCAGGAGATGATATTCGACTAATTGATTGGCGAATAACTGCCAAACATAATAAACCATACACAAAGCTTTTTACTGACGAAAAAGAAAGACAAGTTTTCATTATTCTTGATATTCGTCAATCAATGAAATTCGCTACACAAGGAGAATTTAAATCTGTTGTTGGGGCAAAAACAGCAGGTCTACTATCTTTTTTAGCGATTAATAACAATGATAAATTTGGATTTACAATTTTATCAGATGAAAAAATTGAATGCGCTTATTCTGGTTCAAATAACGAAACACTAGCTTCTTTTTTTGAGAAAATTGTTGAAAATGAATCCCCATTTTTTCAACAAGAACCTAAAACAACCTTACACCAAGCATTGTTAAAATCCGAAAAACTAATAAAAAAAGGTGCACTTGTTTTTATTTTAAGTGATTTTTCAGATTTTGATGATGAATCAAAAACAATATTAAATCGCCTTTCAAAAAAAAGCGACTGCAGTCTTTTTCATATATATGACAAAATTGAAAAAGAATTCCCTAAAAATAATCTGCCGGTCACAGATGGAAAATCCATTTTATTTTTGAATGGTAATCAAAAATCATTTCAAAAAAAATATCAAAATATATTTCAAACAAGAATCAATGCACTTCTTGAATTAACAATTAACCCCAATATTGGATATCTGCCCTTATCAACAGAAGAAGATTATCCTTTAAAAATTGCTTCTTTTTGCAAAGGAGGCTTGTTATGATTTTTTTTAAATATGTGCTTTTTTTATTTGTTTTAACATCTTCTTTAATAACATTTGCAAAAGAACCTGACCTATCAGGATTAAAAGATGTGATATTAGGAGAAAAACCCTCTTTATTTCCATTACCAGTTGGATGGTGGATTATCATTTGTTTATTAATCATTATCCTTATAACAACTATTTTCATTATTAAAACAAAATTATTTCCATCTGTATACAGTTATACACTAAAAGAAATATCCATTTTAAAAAGAAAAAATTTAACCACTGTTCAAAGCGCAAAAGAAATATCAAAAATTTTAAAAAGAGTTGCTATTTTGAAGTTCGGACCAGAACAAGTTGCCGCACTTTCTCATCAAGAATGGAAAAACTTCTTAAAAGAAAAATCTCATGACCCTAAACAAACAAAAGAAATTGATTTTATTTCAAAAGCTGCATTTTTACCTCCAGAAAAAGACGTTGCAATTTCAAACAAAAGCTTATATACTTATGCTGAAAAATGGGTTAAAGCTGTTTTAAAGGGAAGATAAAAATGGTTAAAGAAACGGATATTTTAAATACAGTTAAAAACATTAAAGGTGAAGAACCTTTAAATAATAATGATACTCTTTCACGAGCCCCTAAAAAAATTCAAGATGCCATTAACAATTCTAGTGAAAAAAAATCAGGCATTGCAATTAAAGCATGCATTAGTTATGAATCAATTTCTTCAAACGTTAAAAAACGCGAATTTTTAATTAGAAGAGTTATTAAAAATAAATCTGATTATTTTATTGATGGCATTGCTTTAGATATTAAAGCTCCACGAATTATTAAAGTTAATCAAATTTCTTGTATTGAAGATTTATCTACCAATATGCTCTATAGCGATCCATATATTTATCTTCAAAATGTTTTGGGAATTGAAATTGAAGAATCATATCTTCCAGAACCAATGAGTGATTTTGCCAAAGCTATTAACGAAACTGGCGCTGAAGCAACCGTGTTAATGTATCTTGTTTCAATTGATAACAAACGAACAGCAAAAGAACGGTTGGCCGTTTTAAAATACCTTCGTTCAAGATTACCTCATCTTGATTATACTGATGAACAAATGAATGATTACATCATTTCATTAGCTCCTGATGATGAAAGCTTTTCAATGGCATTCCATCGCTGTTTGAAAAAAGGAAAATTGGTTATTGAACCACTTATTCAAGCTGTTTTAAATGTGATCACTGCAGATGGCGTTGTACACGAAAAAGAAAGAGCTTTTTTAGCAAAATTAATCGATTGGCTTAAACAAGATGGCTATGAAATTGATGTAATTTCTTAAAAAATAATCAAAAAACCAATATCTTTTTGCTTGACTTTATATTTTTTTTCATATATAGTTAGCACCTATGGTTTAACTTATTTATTTAGTGGTGGTATATTATGGCAAAACCGACAACAGTTGAGATTAAATTAGAAAGCACAGCCGGAACAGGCGTTTTCTATGTCACAAAGAAAAATCCGCGAACAAAAACTGAAAAGTTAAAAATTCGCAAATTTGACAAAAAAGCCAGAAAACATGTGGAATTTGTCGAAAAGAAATTGAAATAATCAATTTTTTGATTCAAAAGAAAAGGTCGCTCTTTAGCGGCTCTTTTTTTTACCTTAAACAAGCAAAAACAATAAGGCCGACATCATTGCCGCTAATAATAAACCAATGGCTCCTGAAAAAGCTTCTGCACCTTGTTTAAAAATAGGATAAAGAGCTTTAAATGAAACAAAAACCATCATACCACCAGCAAAAGTAAACACCAAACCAATAAGGCCAGATTTAATAAAAGGCAAAAATAAAAAATATCCCAATAATGCACCTAAAGGCTCAATAAACCCAGATAACAATGCAATCAAAAAAGATTTAAAAGGGCTTTTTGTTAAAAAATAAACAGGCAAACAAACAGCAATTCCTTCTGGAATATTATGAAGCGCCATCGAAAGAGCAACTGGATATGAAATATCTAATCCTGATAATAAAGCCATAAAAGTTGATAACCCTTCTGGCAAATTATGAAGAGCAAGTAAAAAAGCAACAGTTACACCAGATTTAAGCAAAACTTTCTGATTCGGTTGAAATGTATTTTTAACTTCGTTATCTAACACCTGTTCTGGAAAAAAACTATCTACCAACACCATTGTGAAAGCACCTAAACCAAAACTTAATAAAGTTATCCACAAAGCGTTCAAAGGATTCATTCCTTTTGTTAACAACTCAAACCCTTCTGGGATTAAAGCCGTTAAGGAAACATAAATCATCACGCCACCAGAAAATCCCATAATAAATGAGAGTAAACGAAAATCATTTTTCTTCACAAAAAAGGAAAATAATCCACCAATACCTGTTGCCAATCCTGTTAATAAAGTAAGAAAAAAAGCAAAACCAAAAGAGGTTATCATTTTTTAACTCCTTTTAATAAAATTAAGGTAATCTCATTAAAAGAAATAAATCTTGCAGGGAACCCTCCCCACAAACCCGTTCCGTTTGAAACATATAATATGCTATTTCCTTTTTTATAAAGGCCACGCAAAAAACCTTTATTAGAAAGTTTAACTAATAAATCAACTGGAAAAACCATTCCTCCATGCGTATGTCCAGATAATTGCAAAGCAACTCCTTTTTCAGCAGCTTTTGGAAATACATGAGGATGATGCGCCATTAATAAACGAACGCCATCATCCGGCGCTGATGCAAAAGTTTTTTCAAGCAATGATTCTGCTTTTTCATCCATATATCTAGCGCCAAAATCAATGCCACCCAAAATGATTTTTTGCCCCATATAATCAATAACTTTATGTTCATTATTCAATACTTCTAATCCATTGTTTTTAAAAAATAAACGCCACTTATCTGATTGATGATAAGCTTCGTGGTTTCCAAAAACAATATAAACCCCTAAAGAAGCTTTTAGTGATTTCAATTTTTGCATCACAGAGCCCAATTCTTCGGGCGATTTATCCACCAAATCACCAGTAATTAAAATTAAATCAGGATTAAGTGCATTTGTTTTTTCAATAACGTTTTCTAACCATTTTTCCCCAAATCCTTGCCCAATATGCAAATCACTTAACTGAACAATTTTAAGGGGCATTTCCCCTTGAAATAATGCTGATTGAATTTCAACTTTTTTTACACGTGGTGGCAACTGCGCATTTAAAACAGCAATAACAGAAGCAATCATTAAAACACAAAAAACAACTTTTAAAAACCAAGGGGCAACTGGAATCAAAAATCTTGATAAATCAATGATAAATGTGGCCGTGAATAAAAAGATAAGAAATACCTGCAATCCAGATATAAATTTAACCACCCATTGTGGCAAAACATCCCCAAAAAATAAAACCACCCATAAATTAAATACCGCAGGAACCAATAATAATGAAATGGCAATTTTTATCCACAGCGCCCATTCCAAAAGCGACACAAATCGCCATTCCACATAACCATAAATCAACCCCATAATTAAAAATGATAAAGCAAAAAACATCTAAAAAACTCCTTAACAATTCTTAATAATGATATATATATCGATTTCAAAAAACTCTCAAGATTTTTGTTTTAATTTAAAGAACCTTTGTTTTTTGAATTAAAATATGCTATAATTTGAGCTGATTTTTGCCCGCCGATAATTTTGTTATAGCTTCCTTTCCAATTAAAATGTGCTATAATTGGTATTTGAAAAGTTGTTGAGCCGTCACCGTTATAGCTTCCTTTCCAGTTAAAATATGCTATAATCACGTAAACGACATACTAAAAGGTTTACCAGTTATAGCTTCCTTTCCAATTAAAATATGCTATAATATAAATTTGATTGCTTTGTCCCACCGCTGAGTTATAGCTTCCTTTCCAATTAAAATATGCTATAATGGGGACTCCGACCCAAAACTCTCCGACGAGGTTATAGCTTCCTTTCCAATTAAAATATGCTATAATAACTTGGTCCATGAAAAAGCCTACCGCTGCGTTATAGCTTCCTTTCCAATTAAAATATGCTATAATTCATATTTTACCGCTGATGCACAAAAAGAAGTTATAGCTTCCTTTCCAATTAAAATATGCTATAATATTTGTTACTTGAATATCAAAATAAATATCGTTATAGCTTCCTTTCCAATTAAAATATGCTATAATAGATAAAGGATAACCTTTTGATAAAAAAGATTATCCTTTATTTTTTTCAAGAAAAAATCAAAGTAAAACAAGCTGTTCAGAGGCAACTTTTTCTTGTTTTTTCATGCTAGAAATCAAAATTTTCATACTGGTATATTGCTTTTCGGTTACAATCATCAAACGAACGCTCCCATGCCTCGGAAGGTATGTTTTCAGCCGTTTTTCATATTTATCCACCGTATCTTGCCCTTTGCATAATCTTGCATAAACAGATAATTGCAACATATGATATCCATCCTTAAGCAGGCAATTCCTGAACCGACTCGCAACTCGGCGTTCTTCTTTTGTGAGAGTTGGAAGGTCAAAAAACACAATAATTCGCATAAATCGCTCTCCATATGTGGCCATTTTTATCTCTTTTTTGTGAACTTTTTGTGAATTTTAAATGTTGGCAATTTTAAATAAACAGCATCTTTGTTTTCAAAAGATTTCATTAATGATTGAACTTGATATTCGCATGCTTTTAAAAGGGTTATTTCTTCTTCCATCATTAAACAATTTTTTGTAAGCAATAAAACAAGCTCTTGTTTTTCTTTTGTTGTTAAAACATCCGACTTAAAGATCATATTCAAAACCAAAGCATCCACAAATGGACGAAAAGGTTCAATCAAGTCATCTGCCAAATTATAATTATTAAGTTGATTATCATGATGAACGCCAATTGCCGGTATCAATCCACTGCCAACAATGGATCTTGCCAAAGCGCCACGCAAAATAGCATATCCATAATCAAGCGCTGCATTATGCACTGTGTTATCCCTGCGTGAAAAATCTTTAAACACAGCATCCCAATAAATTCTTGCCGCATATCCTTCCAAATTTTCGGAATCCCCAGATTTAACTTGCTTTGCCATTTCAAAAAGAATATTTGCTTCTTTTTTATCATAAAATGCCAAAACAGTTGCCTGATTAAAAATCTTTTGCCGAATGATTTGTTGCCAAATCTTTTTTTTAAGCGGTTCACTGGCAGATAATTGAGTTTTGGAATGAAGAGCATATCTTGAATGCGCTGCAAATGGAAACAAGGCCCCATTTGGGATATGCTTTTCATCACAGGTGAAAATAACAACTTTTCCTTCCATACAAGCCGATAATAACGCATGCGTTAAAGTAACTTGATGGTTTTCTAACACTATAACGGACACATCTTCAATCGGAAAAGTTAAAACCTCTTCCGTTTCAAGCGATTGATATTTCAGTTGCTTGTTTTTAAGCGTTAAAACAGCAGGGTTTGAAACATATAAAATCTGCCAACTCATTTTTTGCGCTTTTTCTTTAATGAAAAGGTCATGCGTTTTTCATTTTTCACCTCAGCCAATTCTCCCAATGGGGAAACAACAAATTTTTTAATATAATCAAGAGATTTTGCCCCCACTCTATATATATTTTCCATTTTTTTAATAGGAGTATTTGTTTCTTCATCCATTTTTTTTGAAATAACAATAAATTTATTACTTCTATCATGTGACTTAATTAAAATTCTCCCACTATCACGATCCATCCCTGAATAATACCCTTCAACAAATTCTTCTCCTTTTCTGATTTTGATATAATCATCTAAAAAGAGAGAAAATTTGAATGAAAAAGTTTCATCCATTTCAATCCATTCAGATTCAGGTTTATTTGCAACAACAGCTTTATTTGGCAGATCCTTTTTGATTGTATCTGTCACATAAACAGGCACAAGATAAAATTCTTCTTTTCCTTTACTATTCTTTTTTGAAAAAACATCTGTTCGAACCATATTGCCATTTCCAGCTAAGCCACCCCGAACATGAATACCAGATTTCACTTTACTGGCATTATATTTTTCATTTTCAGGATTAATGGTTAAAATTGTTTCAAGATGAGCTTCGCCAGTTACTTTATGGCGTGGCGCTCTTGAAACAAAAATGATTTTCAATGCAGATAAAACATCTTCTCTAAAATTAGTCCACGGTGCATCAACCGCATTTTTAATTGCTTTATACCAAACATCACCACTTTCTAATCCATGTTTTTTTGCGAAAGCAAATTTATTTTCAATTCGTTTTGAAATATTTGATAAATATTGCACCATTCCTTGTGTTGCACAGGCAATCACAACGGCATCTTGCGCATGATGAAGATCATTTTCCTCCCTATTTTTATCAAGCCCCCATTGATGACGCAAAAAGCTTGTTAATGAACCATTCACACAATGGATTCTATTTTTAATATCCCATTTACTATTTGAAAAATCAATTCCTTCAGTTAAATATCGTTTGATATATAAAGCCATATATCTTGTATCATTAATATTACGTTCTTTAAATCCTTCTTCATCTTCAAGTGTATAAGATACCCGCAACAACCGATTTCGTTTTGCCTTGTTTAAATGCAAAGAATTCACGCGCCCAACAAAATCATCCCATTTATTTTGGCTTGACAAATATTCAAATGGCGTTTGATTTGTTTTTTGTTGATTTTCGACTGTTAAACAAAGAACTTTGTTTGCTAAACTATCATCCAATGATCTAGAATACGGCAAAATATGATCGATTTCACAATATCCAGTTTCGCATAAACGATGAATATCAATCGATTTGCCTGAATATATGCACTTCCCTTCTTGTTCTTCATAAAGACGATATTTTAAAAGATTATTCCCCTTATTCTCAAACCCATGAGATAACAAGGCTTGTAATGCATTTTCTTTTTTAACTCTGAATGCATCTTGTTCCTTTTTAATACGATTAATTTCCTCTCTTGAATGATACATATCTCTTGCAAGTTCAATATGAATCTCATCTGGTTCCCCATATTTTCTTACAATAGCATTATAAATTTTTCTAAATTGAGAAACAGCACGGTTTACAGTTGGAACCGTCGTCCATTTATCTGGTTTAACTGCATCAAGATAAATGCCTTTTTCTTTAACCAATGAATCTCCTGTTGATTTAAAATCATATCCAGCTTTTTCACAAGCTTCATTATATTTTAACCCTTCAAAAAGATATGGATTTATTTTATTAATTGCTTTTAATGATAAATGCAAAAACTTTTTAAATGAAAGCGAAGATAAAGCTTCAACAGTTTCCTCACTTAAATTTAAATCTTTAAGTGCTTGCATAATACCTATATCATTTTTTTCCATTGCTATAATGGTAACAATTTTATCCAATAAATTTAAGTTGGTTTTAACTGTTTCAAAAACATCTTTTGAAAGAGCTTTTCTTATGGCATGATATCCGTTAAAAGAATAAAATGTTTTCCCCTCAGATTCTTTTTCCTCTTTATCTTTTTGATAATCAACATCAACAAATTTTATCCCCTCATGTTTAGAGAATAATTTTTTGCGAATACTTGAATATTTCACATTTTCAGTTTCATAAAGCAATGATAAAAGTTGTTTTTTCTCATCTTCTGTTAAAAAACGCTTCACGCCTCCATCAAAAACACCAAAATGATTTATTTTTGATAATGCCACAAAAAGTTCAGCTGATGGGGCTTCTTTAGGGGCGCGTTTTTCTTTTGGCTCAAAAGTGCAATACCCCACCATTTCTCCAACGCTTTGAATATCTCGGTGCCTAAAAATAATTCCAGCAGTTTGAGGGTTTGTATCATCCCTAGAACCAACTGTTTTTTTGTAAAGTGATTCTGAAAAATATCCCTCTTTTTGTTTTTCGTAAATCAAATTAATTTCTTTTCTGATTTCTTCCCTTGGAATAGAATTATTGTAACAAGGTTGTGTTTTTCCTGTTTTAGGATCTTTTTGTTCGCGGTTGCGCTTTGCGCCATTACCTGCTTTTAAAACAATCATCTCTGCTAAAGTTCTTCCGTCAAATCCCAAAGATTTATTTTCTTCAATTGCTTTTAAAACAGCACCCATTTCTTTATCTTTTCTTTCAACGGCTTTACGATAAGATTTAAATCCGCGATGTTTTGCAATGTGTGTTAAAACTCGAACCAACTCTTGTTTAGAAAGCAATCTATCAAGAGCCTCAACTCTTAAATCCCACACATCTTTATTTTCTTTTTGCGTATACACTGTTTTTAATTCTTCAGGTGAGATAAGCCCTTCTTCAACAAAAACAGCTTTTAAATCTTGCATTCGGCGTGCTTTTCTTCGACACATGCGACGAGCCAATCTTTTTTCACGGCGGGGTGCTGCTAACGAAGAACCATCTTTTGGATTTTCAGCCCCTTGGAAACAACGAACCCCTAATCCTTTAATTTCTCCTTCTTGAATTTCGCCTGTTTCAGGGTCAAACTTTTCATTATCAAAATTAAGAACAGCCCATCCAATTGAAGCAATTCCAACATCAAATCCAAAAACTTGTTTTTTCATTCAAATACCTCCATAAATAACTTGACTATTTTTATAACATTGTTTATTATGAATGTATATAAAAAATGTTATTATGTTTTAATTGGAAAGGAAGCTATAATAAACATTTTTTGTGTAAGGCTCTGACTAGAACGGCTTGCTGTTCTAGTCATCCTTTTATTTAGAAGAAAAAACCATGGCAGAAATTCAAGCACCTTGTTATTCAATTAAAAATATGCATCTTCATTTTGGGCTTAATCCTCTTTTTGAAGACGTTTCCTTGCATATTAAAAAAGGCGATAAAATTTGTTTGATTGGGCGAAATGGCTCTGGCAAATCAACCTTGCTTAAAATTATTGCTGGCATAATTGATATTGACGAAGGGGAAATTTATTCTGAACCAGGGCTAAAAATTGCTTATATGAATCAAGAATCCGATTTATCTGGTTTTGATACGTTAAAAAATTATATTTTAAGTGGACTTCAAAACCCTCAAGAAGAAGGTTATAAAGCAGATATTTTAATTGATGAATTGGATATTCTAGCATCTCAAGATGTTCAAACTGCTTCTGGAGGCGAGAAAAAAAAGGCTGCTCTTGCCCATACATTAGTTCAAGAACCTGATGTTTTATTATTAGACGAACCCACCAACCATTTAGATATTTCAACCATTGAAAAGCTTGAAAATATTATCAAAAATTTTTCCGGCGCCGTTATTGTTATCAGCCATGATCGCCGTTTTTTAACGAATATTTCAACATCAACATTATGGCTCGATCGTGGCAAAATGCATGCCAATGATAAAGGATATGCATTTTTTAATGAGTGGCAAGAAGAAATCATTAATCAAGAAATTATTGAACAAAAAAATCTTAATAAACGCATTCAAGAAGAAACAGAATGGTTGCATAAAGGCGTGACCGCTCGACGCAAACGCAATATGGGTCGTTTGCGCCGATTAATTGCTTTACGTGAAGAAAGAAGAAATCAAATCAAACAGGTTGGAAAAGTTAAAATGGAAGCCGACAAAGGATCCATTCAATCAAAAATGATTTCTGAAGCAAAACATATTTCAAAATCATTTGGTAATCGATTGATTGTAGATAACTTTTCAACCCGCATTTTAAGAGGAAACAAGATCGGCATTGTTGGTCCAAATGGAGCTGGTAAATCAACACTCATCAAATTATTAACCAAGCGATTAGAACCAGACAGTGGGTTTGTGCGCATTGCTAAAAATTTGGAAGAAGGATATTTTGACCAAAACCGAATCGAATTAGACCCCAAAAAAACATTATGGAAAACATTATGCCCAGAAGGAGATCACATTTTTGTGCG
The DNA here is from genome assembly GCA_045655105.1 of Alphaproteobacteria bacterium. Taxonomy (GTDB): domain Bacteria; phylum Pseudomonadota; class Alphaproteobacteria; order CAAHEQ01; family UBA3637; genus RGIG4140. The sequence continues at coordinate 30,345 of JAZOOQ010000022.1, forward strand.
TGGAGCATATCGCCATGTTGTTTCATATTTAAAAGATTTTTTATTCACTTCTGCTCAAGCAAACTCTCCAGTAGGTATTTTATCTGGGGGAGAAAAAAACAGGTTAATGTTAGCTCTGATTTTATCTAAACCAAGCAATTTTTTAGTATTAGATGAACCAACTAATGATTTGGATATTGATACTCTTGATTTATTGCAAGAAGTTCTTGATGAATATGATGGCACCGTGTTAATTGTGAGCCATGATCGTGACTTTTTAGATAAAGTTGCCGTTTCATTGTTATATATGAAAGGGGATGGAAAGGTTATTGAGCATGTTGGAACATATTCTGAATTAATTGACTCATTAAAACAAACTGAACCTAAAAAAATTGTTCAAAAAGAAAAAGCTAAAGAAATAACTTTAGCAAAAGAACCCTCTATTCAAAAACAAAAAAAACTCACATTCACACAAAAACATCAGCTTGAAAAATTGCCCTCTGAAATTGAAGCTCTCACAAAAAAAGCATCCATATTAGAAGAAAAATTAAATGATCCTTCCTTCTATCAAAAAAGCATTGATGACTTCAATAAAACAGCTCAAGCACTTGCTTTAATTAAAGCTGAAATTGAAGAAAAAGAAACCTTGTGGTTAGAACTTGAAATATTGGCAAACGAGAGCTAAAAAACTTAAAAAAAATCTTAATTTTTTTCACCTCTGTTGCTTGCTTTTTGTTTCTTTTTATAATAAAAAATAAAGAAAAGAAAATTCAAAAAGGGGACCAATATGCACGACTTACCTCCAATTATAACCGATTTAACCCTTATTGCTCTTTATGCGGGCGTAATTACCCTCATCTTTAAGTGGTTAAAACAACCGGTTGTTTTGGGTTATGTTTTGGCTGGAATTATTGCAGGCCCATATCTTACACTTTTTCCCTCTGTAACTGATGAACACAGCATTAAAACTTGGGCCGATATCGGGGTGATCTTTTTGCTTTTTGGTCTTGGACTTGAATTTAGCTTCAAAAAAATATTAAACGTTGGGAAAACAGCCATTATCACTGGCATGATGAATATTATTTTCTTGCTATTTATTGGTTATCTAACTGGTCAAATGCTTGGTTGGTCAACCATGAACAGTTTATTTCTTGGTGGGATGATTTCTATGAGTTCCACAACAATCATCATCAAGGCTTTTGAAGAACTAAATTTGAAAAAAATGAAGTTTACGGATCTTGTTTTTGGCGTGTTAGTCATTGAAGATATTGTTGGCATTTTGTTATTGGTTTTATTGCCAACAATTGCCATCAGCCAAAGCGTAAATGGGAATGAGCTTCTTATCAGCACATTAAAACTCTTATTCTTTTTAGTTCTTTGTTTTATTACAGGAATTTACCTTATTCCAACATTTATGAAAAAAATCTCATCTTATTTAAATGATGAAACATTATTGATTATTTCCGTTGGTCTTTGCCTTGGCATGGTTTTATTTGCAACATCCTCTGGTTTCTCATCAGCATTGGGTGCTTTTATCATGGGTGTTATTTTAGCTGAAACAAGCCTTGTAAAGCGAATCGAACATGTTTTAAAACCACTCAAAGATTTCTTTGGTGCCGTCTTTTTTGTTTCAGTTGGCATGATGGTAAACCCTGCCATGTTTATCAAATATGCAGAACCAATTTTATATATTTCCCTCATTGTTATTTTGGGAAAGGTATTCTTTTCATGTATAGGTTTTATTATTTCAGGGCAAACACCAAGAACAGCTATTTTATGTGGTTTTTCCCTTGCCCAAGTTGGAGAATTTGCATTCATTATTGCGTCTCTTGGATTAAGTCTTGGTGTTTTAGCAGATCATGTTTATCCAACAATTGTGGCCGTTTCTGTTCTAACCACCTTTACAACACCTCTCATGATAAAATCTGCAGTGCCTTTTTATAATAAATTTAGAGACTTGTTACCACATAAAATTAAAGATTTTATCAAACAAAATTTAATTCAATCTAATGAAAACAAAGAAGAAGATAATAATGCTTGGAACGAATTGTTTAAAAGATACTTTTTAAGATTGCTTCTTTTTTCGATTATTTTAATTGGCATTATGAATGTTTCATTCCACTTAGTTGCCCCTTTGTTAAAAAGCATTTTTCCAAATATACTAGCACGCATTTTAAACACAGTGATAACTCTTGTTTGTATGGCGCCATTTATGAATGCCCTTTTGATTTTAAAAGGAAAGTTTTCAAAACTTTATATCGATCTTTGGATTGAAAAACAATCAAACAGAACCCCTCTTTTAATGTTAACTGCATTTAAAGTTTTAATCGTTGCCCTCTTTTTAATGGTTGTTGTTCATGAATTATTAACAACAAACCCCTACGCTACTGGATTTTTAGTTATTTTAACCTTATTCTTTGTATTAAAATCTCAATGGGTTTCAGAACAATATATGAAAATTGAAGCTAGATTTTTAATCAACCTAAACCGCGAACAAATCGAACAACAAATAAAAGAAAATGAAGCTTTAAATAACAAACAAAAAGAATGGTTAGACTCTTCTTTAGAAGTCATCACTATAACTCTTTCAAAAGACGCTCCATGGGTTGAAAAAGAATTAAAAGAAACAGAGTTTAGAGATAAATATGCCATGAATATTTTTAAAATTATTCGAGCAGATCAAGTTATAAATATTCCACGCTCTAATGAAAAATTATTCGCTGGAGATGAACTTACATTTGTTGGAACACCAAAGCAACTTAAACGCTTTAAATCAGCCAATCAAAACAATGGCATTTCAATTAAAGAAAGCGATAAACCAATTACATTACATGATTATATTTTAAATCAAAAGAGTGAAACTGATCCCAAGGATAAAACAACTCTTCTGAGCTGTGCATTTTTAGTTACTCCAGAATCTGGACTTGAACAACATAATATTTTAGATGCTCAAATCAGAAATAAAACTAAATGCTTAGTAATTGGAGTTGAAAGAAAATCATCTTTATTTATTAACCCAGAATCGAGCTTCATATTTAAAGAAGGTGATTTAATTTGGCTTTTGGGCGATCAAAAATCCATGACCCAAGAAGTCTTACACCAACTTGAGCTCAATGAAAAAGCTTCAGATGAAAAACAAACCATCAATGAACCATCTATTCAATCTGCTTAAAGGTCTTTAAATTAGGCTATTTTCAAAAAAACAATTAAACAAAAAAGAAAAAGATGAAATTTTCTTTTGAAAATAAGTATTTTTTTGTGGAAAGCAGTATTTTTTTTAGCTATAATAAATTAGTTGATTTGTTTTTTTAGGGGAAGAACATGAAAAATTGGAAACGAACACTTCTTATCGGCCTTGTTTGGGGATTCTTTTTATTTGGCTGGTGGGCAAAGTTTTTCTTCTCTACCAACTGGCAATTAGATATTTTTTCCATTAGCCATTGGCAGTTTTTGTTAGATGAATATAGAAAAGGCTGGGCTATCAAATCCACAGGTGATTGGGTTTTTCTTAGTTCTTTGTGTGCCTTACCAATCATTTATCTTTTTGGTTGGAAATATGCTTTAGAAGTAAAATGGACAAAGTTATTACACAATATAACCAATAAAGTTATCTATTTTTTCACTGGAAACAATGCTTCTAAACAACAAGTTAAATTATCATTAAATAAAAATTCATCTAAAAATGTTCGCCCAAAACCAATGGACAGTGGTTTGCTAAGACCAATTGAAAAAAGCACTGAGCTTAAAGTTCCTGTTGATGAAAATGAACAATTTAATAAATCAAAAAGTATGGGGCTATCTTCCTCTCCGTATAAAAATGATTTTTCAAGTCAAAGCTCTTCTTTTAAAACAAATAATTCTGGATTTTCATTTGATGAACCTAAGAATAACTCTTTCTCTTCATTTGATTCTCCATTCACAAGTGGATTTACACCACCTAGCATGAAACAAAGCATGTCAATTGCACCAAAACCAAGCATTGAAGATGATTTTGATAGCATTTTGTTAGAAGATATTAAACTTCCTGAACGCATTCCTCTTGAAGAGGATATGGAAGATATTTTATCTTCTGCTGGATATCAAATTCTTACTCAAGTTTTATTAGGTGATATGAAAATTGATTATTTAGCCGTTGGGGAAAATAAAATTCTTGTTTGCAAAATTGATCCTGAAGAAGGTGACTGGTTGGCAGATGAAGAAAAATTCAATGGAGAAGATCCATTGTGGTTTTCTGAAAGCTCACACCGCGTTTCCCCTATATACTATTTAACAGAGCAAACAAATAAATTTATTGAAAGATTAAAAACCTTTGGATATATGGGTAAAGTTCAACCTATTTTTGTTATAAAAACAGGCAATATTATTAATGCTGAAGATATGTTATCAGCTTGGAGTGAAATGAATATAATGGTTTGCAGAACTGATAAGGGTGGGCCAGATGAACTGGATAGTTTTGCAGATACGGTTTTGCCAGATACAAAACCAAATGATGAGACCATGGCAATTGTGCAAAATGCTTTATAGGAGACTAAAATGGCTTTTAAAAGGGACAGTGCATATGAAGATCAGACAAAATATGTTTTATGGATAATGTGGACCGTCATTGCAGCTTTTGCTGCACTTTATGTATTGATGCTTCTGATGATTCCATTAAGACATCTTTTGAATAATGAATTAAGTATTTTAACATGGCAACATATCGTTGATTTTTGGAAACGCAATTGGGATGATACAACAAAATTAATTGTTGGATATTCTGCTGAAATTAAAAGATTTTCAAATATGCAACAACCAAGAGCCACAGATTATCTTATTTTTGTTCCTTTTATTACATTTTTCCTTATTTTTATCGGTGGATTAATTCGAAATCCCTATGAATACATGCCAAAAATTTTTGGCGGTGGTCGCATGGCTGAATATGGCGACATTAAAAAGATGAAACTTTTTGATGGTTTCTGCATTGTTTTAGGCCGTTTCAAGGGAAAATTAATGAAAATGCCTGAAACACTTTCTTGCCTTGTTGTTGCCCCTCCGGGAACTGGTAAAACTGTTGGTGTTGTGATTCCAACAATTTTAGAATCCCCAACATTAAGTCTTATTGTAAACGACCCTAAGCCTGAACTTTGCTATAATACAACAGCTTATCGTGCAACAATTGGTCCCGTCTTCGTGATTAACTGGGGTGCTCAAGATGAGCCAGAAAAGGGTATTTTCTATCCAAGTTGGAACCCTCTTTCAGCTTCTTGTTTACCACCACTTGGAAGTGATCGTGAAAAATATATCGACTCAATGGTTGCCGTGTTAGTTGAAGAACCAAAAGGCGGTGCAGATCCTCACTGGTCAAAAACAGGTCGAAATGCAATGGCTGGATTCTTGCAGTTTATCTCAAGTAAATGCGAACGTGCACGTGCAAACGATTATTTCATTAATAAATTAATGGAAGGGAACTTTGATGAAGAAGATGCAAGAGTTTTAGCAACTTATTATGATGGCATGAATGATCAATCAGCACAATTAGCTTTAACAGCTCTTCAAAAAGGTGAATTAAGTGTTGATAATTATGCTCCTATTGGAACATGGGAAGGATTACCAGAACAATGGCAAGGAAATGAACCTTGTATCGCCATGATTTTTGACTGGTTAACCGAATCTCAAATGAAAATTGCTGCCGATATTAAACGACGTTCAGATGAAGGGGATCAAATGGCTATGATGGCCGATCCAATGCGCGATTTATTGGATTTAGCTGTTAAGGAAGCAACTCGTTTTGCTTACGCGCACCGTGCCGTTGTTGAAATGAACCAATTATCTGGAACGCCTGATAAAGAACGTGGATCTATTCTTTCAACAGCATTAACAGGGATTAACATCTTTAAAAACTCTGCTGTACGTATGAGAACAAAGTTTAGTGATTTAACATTCCGTGATTTGCGCGGCCTTCAAGATCCAATCAGTGGAGAAGTTAAACCTGTATCTGTGTATCTTTCTGTTAACCAAGTTGATGCCCGTTCCATGAACGTAATTACAGGTATTTTTGTTGAATTAATGAGTTCATTCTTGATTTCTAATCCACCAAACTTTGTTGGAACTGATGGAATTAAGTCTGGCCCATATCCAGTATTATTCGTGCTTGACGAGTTCCCTCAAATGCCAAAACTTGCCGCTGTTAAAGATGGTCCTGCCGTTGGTCGTGGTCAAAAAGTGGCCTACTTGCTTATTGGACAAGACTTAGGGCAAATTTCTGGTCAATATGGCAAAGATGATCTTGAAACAATTATTACAACAACTGCTGCAAAAGTTATTTTGGCCCAAAACAACGAACAAACAGCAGAACGTTTCTCAAAAATGATCGGAACTAAAACTATTGAAGTCGCCTCTTCAAGTCGCACAGAGGGTGTTTCACAACAAACAAATCCTTTTGCTGCCAATATTTCACGCTCACTTCAAAGTTCAAACGTTGTTGGTGCTTCCGATATGATGAGTTTGGAAAAAACAAAACAATATGTTCTTTTCCAAGGGTTCTTGAACAGACCAATTTTAGCAGATGCACCTCGCTGGTTCTTAGATAAAAGTATGAAGAAAAAATGCGAAATGGGCGCATCTCCATGGGTACCATATTGGATTGTTGCTCAACGTGAAAATACGGATATACAAACTCTTAAGATTATTATGAAGGGTCAAATTGACGATTTAGATGAAGAACTAAAAGGTGCTTAATGGATAATAGGTTAAGTCTTTCAGATTTGAATAATGATGACTCCTTACTTTCTTGGGATGATCTTTTTGAACAAGAACCCCAAGAAGAAGAGCCCTTTATCGATAAAGACTTTTTTAAATCACTTGAGGCACTAAGTCAAAAAGAAGAAAAAGCACCAAAAGATCAATCCTATTGGGAAAATTTATTTAACGAAATGAACTTTCCTGGAATGGATTTAATGGCCGTAACATACTTTTCTTCTTCTTTACATAATCCGATTGATACGCATTTAAAAATGCGTCGGTTAACAAGAGATTTTGTTCGACTGCTCAGTTATAACTATATAATGGATTTGCGCTCTGCCGGTCTTTCTGAAGAAGCAATTTTCTATATGAAAAAAGGAAAAATACCAGAAAATTATACAGTTCATTTAAAATATCCACTCGAATATGGTGGTTCACTTGATTTTAACAATATGGTTCTTATTCAAGATAAACCTTTTCATGATATGATCCATTCTTATATTGATAAACAATTGATATCACCAAGTGGAATTGAATATCCTTCTTTATTATATGTACCTGTGCCAGTTGGAAAAGTGTATGTACCCTTCTCTCTTTTTACAGGATCTGGCGGTAAAAACAAACAAGACAGAAGTGTTTACGCAGGATATTCATCTGCCGCACTTAATAAAATTGCGCTTAAAAGTATGCCTGGGAGATAATTATGCGAATTTTGCATCAAGTTTTAAAAAAAATATATCAAGATTATGCTGTTTTTTTTCCACCAGCAAAATTAAACGAAATTCAAAAAATCAATATTCAACTTTCTCAATCTGGTTTATCATCTCTACCGCAAGATTATATTGATTTTTTAATGCTAACAGATGGTCTTTTTCATAATGGATTGGAAATGTTTTCAACTATTGCTCATGAGCGTGAAAAAGGAGCGTTCTTTCATCGTAGCATCATTGAAATGCATAAACTTTTTAGTCAAAATCCTAATATGAAAAATAAAATTATGCTAGCCCAAGCACCAGAAGAATTTATTTTATACGATATTCAAAAAAAAGAGTATCAACTCATGGATCGATACTCTTATACTGTTTTTTTAAAATTTCCAAATTTACTTGATGTAATTTATTATTACACAAAACCGGTTTTAGATAAATAAATTATTATCTTTCAATCACGCCTTTAAAGTGATGTGTTTCTTCAATTTCTTCTGAATCGTCTTCTTCAGATGCTTCAACTTCCGATCCATCTAAAATATCTTCATTTGGAATTTTTCTCACAGAAAGGGGATTAATTTTTGGCATATCATCCGTTTCAAAACGAGAAACATATTCATAGGCTCTAGATACTTTCAAAAAGGCTTCTTTGGCAGCATCCATTAATGATGCATGTTCATCAACAGAAATATCTGGACCAAATGATTGATTAATACGTTCTAATGCCTCTGTATATTGACGAACTGCTGGTAAAAGTTTTGCAACAATTTCAATGTAAGGATTAGCTTCATAAACAATTTCTATTCTTTCAAGCATTTCTTTTGATTGCTTAACAAATGCTTGAACTTGTTTTCTATCTTCAAAATATAAATCTTTAACAGCTTCATCAACAGCTTCGCTTGCTTTTAAAACCGCCAAACGAGATTGTTCCATTAATTGAATATATTGAGCATCTGTTAAACTTTCTTTGACAGAAAGTTGATTTACAACAGATAAAGCATCTTTCGCATTTTGCAATAAATAAGAGGCAGAATCATTATCCCCAGAATAAAGTTTTTTCTCTGCTGTTTTAACTGCTTCTCTAGCTTCAGATATGGCAACTTTAATTCGTTCTGCACGTTCATTTGAACTGATTGCTGCCAACTTTTCTTTTTCTTTTTGTAATTCTTCTGCGATTTTTGTGTTATCTTTTTCAACAAGATCTTCCACAGCATTTGATAAATCAACAAAATTTGTTAAATAAACTGGAGAACTTGTTTTGCCTTTAAGAGAAAGAGCAAATGGAGGCAAATCTGTGTATGCGGCTAAAGAAATTGGAACAGAAACATCTATTTCCTTTTTAGGCATATTATAAATAATTTGCATTGGATTTGAATAAAATCCTTCTGCTTTTAATGATGCATTCATCATTTTTAAAACACCATTATCAATCGTAAATTCACCATTCAATGATTCAATATTTGTTTTTCCAGCAGTTAAGAATCTTGAAATTTCGGTATCAAATTCATGTTTAGGTAAACGATTTTGAATTGTTTTTTGAATTAATGGTGTAATTTTTTGAATATCCGCCCCAACAAACAGAGAGTTATTTATTTGCAATTTACCATTTCCCGCTAAACTCATTCTCATTTCTGCTGGTGATTTACCCAATGCATTTATTTTACCAGATAATGTTAATAATCCACCACCAAATGCTGTTTTTGATGAGCTTAATAAATTTGGAGAAAGTTCAAAACCTGACAAATTTACATCCATTTTAAGTTGTGGAACACCACTCCAAGATAAAGATCCATTTATTTTTAAAGAAGATCCATCATTAGATGGAACACCAGATAACTCTGCTAAAGTAAGCATTTTATCTTGAATTGCAAAATCAATAACAGCATTTTTAAGCTCTTTTGCATTTAATAAAATTTGACCTGTTTCAAGACGAGCTTTAATCTGCCATAAATCTAACCCAGAAAAATCAAAAGCTTTTTCTGAAGATCTTCCTTCATCAAAAATATGAGCAAATTCTCTTAAAATATATTTATCAAAATCAAAAGATGGAGTCTTAATTTTTACATCAATTGATTTTTGAGATGATGTATTTTTTAAACTACCTTCTACTTCAAGATTGTTAACCCCAATTTGGATATCTGTTGACTTAAACTTCATGTCTTGAGAAGAACCACTCATTAACCCTTTAAAAGTAAGCTCACCTTCAACTGCATTATTAATCTTATCCGTCATAACAACATCTTTTAAGAACTTTTGAAAACTTGGATAAGTTAATTCAACTTTCAAATCTTTTGCTACTGGAATATTATTTTCAAAAGATATATCCCCATTTAAAATCGTTTCAAGTTCCCCGATTTTAGTTGTGTAATTTCCAGTCCAATTATTTTTATCTTCTGATAGTGTTAAGTTAGCGGAAAGTTTATCTGTTTTATTCAAATATGAATTATATGAAATTAAATTTGCTCTATCTAAAAAGAGCTTTAATTCTTTTGTGCTAAAATCTAAACGCAATGAATTAATTTTTTGTTCAGCAGTACCAACTTTGTCAATTTCAGCAGAAGATAAAACCGATGCCATAGCTGCATCTGTTACTCTTAATTGATTTAACTTTAACAAACCATTATCAAGTGAACCTTCCAATTTTACTTTACGCATAGGCAAATTAAAAGCTGTTACCTCTTTCATATCAACAGAAACTTTTCCATTTTTCCCTTTTAAAAATGAAGCGCCTTGAAAATATGATTTAATCATTGGCAAAATAAAAGCTAAATCTTGTTTTTCTTTTTGAGGTTTATAACCAACATACTTATCTAAATCAACATTTTCAACACTGCCCGTAAACCCAACAAACGGCGTTTCAGCTTTTAGATAATTCACTTTCCCTTTTAAATAGCCACCATCAGATTCAAAACGTTCAATATCAACAGAAATATTATCTTGCACCCAAAGAACATTTCCTTCAAAAGAGGCTTTTTGAAGAACGTTTGGAGCCATTGATTTAATATCAATATATTTTGAAAGGAGTGTTCTTAAATTTTTCGATTCACCACTTAAAATTAAAGACCAACCTTCTTTTTCATCTTGAATTAACGAACCACCTGTTGCTGAAATATTTGTTTCTCCATCTAAAAGAGCTTTTAAAGAATGTACAATCATCCTTCCATTTTTCTTTGAAATAGAAAGACTCATATCATTAATAACTTGATCATTATTTGTTATTTTTTGAGCATTTAATTTTAAATCATAATCGGGCGTATTTACATCTGTTAAATTAATTTTCTTAACATCATTAATCCAATCAGTCCAATCAACCACATTAAAATGGTTAATATCAACCCCAGCAGTATAAAAGAGTTTTCCTTCCTTTTCTTCACGTGATAATGATCCAGAAATGGCAACCGCATCTTCTGTTTCGCCAAATCTAATTGTGAAATTCTTGATGCTATCAAACCCATTTTGGGAAACATAACTCAAACCACCCGTAGCAGGAATATTTAAGCTAGAATTTAATGGTTTTAAACCAAACTCTTTCAAAACAATATTGGGTCTTTCAATAGAAAAAGAACCGTCTGCAGTTATAAATGAACCTTTTGCAGCTTGCGAAGTTATTTCACCTGATAAATCCATAGACATAGACTTATCTCTTGCTTTGATTGATAAATTAAAAGGAGCCGGTGTATCAACAAGCAATTGATTCAGCTTTAAACTTGTGGCATATTCATTTTCCAAATGAGCAATCATCCCTTCAAAAGAATAAGGTCCTTGAAGGGTATCCATTGTTACTTTCCCATTAATGTTCGTTAATTCAACTTTAGCATTTGTAACTTGATTATGATAATTAATAACACCATTTTCAATTTCAAGATTATCAATGCGAGTATTCATCAAATCTGTTGAAAAGCCCAGAGCTGAATTTTCAATTGATTTATTTGATAAAAATTCAAAATCCCAGTTTACATTTTGGGCATCAATCCTCTCTAAATAAAGCACAGGATTTTCAAGCTTAATTTTATCGATAACAACGGGTTTGTTTAATAAAGATTTCCAAGTAAGCTGAATGGCAATTTTAGGAATTGTTACCATTACACCTCTCGAAGATCCTTTCGAGCTCGATAATGAAACATTATCAAAAATAATTTCTGGAGAAGGCATCCATGAAACATAAGTTTGGCCCATAACGTTAAAATCACGGCCAGTTGCTTCACTGACAAGCTTTACAACACTTTTTTGAAAATTATCAGCATTAAATGAACGCGCCAAAAAATATCCAACGCCACCAACAATCAACAGAACCAGAAATAAAACTGTTAATAAAAACTTTTTCATGATGTCTCCGATAAAAAAAAGAAAGTCCCCAAATTATCTTTTTATCCTTCTTTTACTATACCATAACTTTTTGAAGTTTCAAGCTGTTTTTTAAATATTTTTTTTCCAAAAAAATGGCAAGACCAAAATTAAAACAGCTACAAACTCTAAACGCCCCAATAACATAAGAAATGAAAGAATATATAATGCGCCGGATGGTAATAATGCAAATGTTTTATCTGGACCAATATATTCCCCAAGGGCTGGACCAATATTTGAAAGTGCACTTAAAGCTCCTGAAAAGGCAGAAACAAAATCCAATTGAAAGAGAGAAAGCAAAAGCGTTCCAATAAATAAGCTCACAAAATAAAGACCAATATAAGTTAAAACACCAAAAACAACATCTTCTTCAATAGCTTTATCACCATATCTTGGAACAAAAACACCATGAGGACGCGCCGTTGATTTCAATTTAGAATGAATTATCTTAAAAAGAACTGAAAGTCGAAACATTTTAATACCACCAGTTGTTGATCCCGTGCAACCACCTGGCAACATTAACACCATAAAAAAGGCCATTGCCCACGATCCCCAAAGTTGATAATTATCTAATGTAAATCCTGTTGATGTTAAAATAGAGGCAACTGAAAAAACCGTTGTTCTTAATATATTTTCAAGTGAATCATTGTTAAATGAAACAGCCGCCCAACGAAGAGCCCCCATAAAAAGAACAAAACCAATAAACGAAAAGAAATAAAGCTTAATTTGGTCATTCTTTCTGATAGAATCCATTGAACCATAAAACAAATAAATACTAAACATCAATGGCAATCCACCCCAAAACATAAATAAAGATAACACCCACTCAATCAAAGGACTATTAAAATATGCAATCGAAGCATCATGCGTTGAAAAACCACCAGTTGCAACAACACTCATGGCGTGATTTACAGCATCAAACAAATCCATCCCTGCCAATTTCAAGCAAACAGCCGCAAGGATTGTAAACAAAAGAAAATAAACCAAAATAGAAAGAACATTTTGAAAAATCGTTGGCGCGTCACGATTGCTTTCCCCCGAAACTTCTATATTAAAAAGTTGCATCCCGCCAGTTCTTAATGTTGGCAAAATCAAAATGGCAACAACTAATATACCCAAACCACCCATCCAGTGCGTTAATGAACGCCATAATAACACTCCTTCGGATAATGAATCTAAATTTTGAAAGATGGTTGCACCTGTTGTTGTTAATCCAGAAACGGATTCAAAAATTGAACGCGCAAATCCTAAATTGTAAAATGAAAAAAAATAAGGCAACGCACAAAAAAAGATATAAAAAATCCAAATAAGTGTTGTTGTCACAAACATTTCTTTTGTTTTAAGCGCACGATCCCCTCTTTCAGTTGAAAGAAGCAAAACACAACCTGCAGCAACCGTTAAAGCAGCTGTTACTGAAAAAATTTTCGCGGATTTAATATTGCCATTGATATAATCTAACCCTGCGGGAAATAACATCATAAATCCACACAAAACAACCATAAATCCAATAATCGAAAAAATCGACTGCCACTTCATTTGATGACTCCCTAAAAATTAAAGATATTTTAATTTTATTTCTTTTCAAAATCAATAAAAAAGTGTAAAATCCTTTTAAATCAGAGAGGAAAACATGTATTTTGATGCGCATTTACATTTAATTAATGAACAAGAACTGATCCTGGCTCAGCAAAAAAACATCAATGGCTTTATTCTGAATGCAACAAAAGAAGATGAATGGGAACAAATTATTTCCCTATCTCAAAAGCATTCATTTATCTATGGCACCATTGGAATACATCCATGGTTTATTGACTCGATTTCTCATAATTGGGAAGAAAAAATGGATTTATATCTAAAAAATAATCCCTCTTTAATGATAGGCGAAATTGGTTTAGATGGATTAAAAAACGATATCAAAAAACAAGAAGAAATTTTTTTAAAATCTCTTCATCTTTCAAAAAAATATCAAAGAGTAGTTCACATCCATTCTGTTAAGGCATGGGATAAAATGCTTCCCATCCTTCAAAATTTTTCAGATCTCACTTTTTTATTTCATCGATTTAATGCATCCAAAGAAATTATTCAAGAACTAAAAAAATATAATGCATGGTTTTCGGTAAATTCTCAAAAAAACATTGAACTGTTACCCATAAATAAAGTGTTAACAGAAACAGATTGTGACACTATGGATTATAATGCAGATAAACTCATTTCTCTTGTGGATAACTTTGAATTATCAGCGCAACAAATTGAAGAAAATTTTTATAAATTTATTAAAAATTTGGAGAAATAAATGACTCAAAATAAAGATACAAGAACAACTCTTTTGCTTGGCGAAAATGGTGTTGAAAACTTAAAAAGAGCGCATGTAATGGTTGCAGGTTGTGGAGCTGTTGGTGGATTTGCACTTGAAGCTTTAGCTCGGGCTGGTATTGGACATTTAACTGTTGTTGATTTTGATACCTTTGATGAAACCAATCTAAACAGACAACTTTTTGCCACAACCAAAACTCTTGGTGTTGATAAAACAACAGCAGTCAAAGATCGTTTATTATCCATCAATCCCGAACTTAAAATTACAGAAAAAAATATTAAAATTTCATCTAAAACAATGGAGGAGTTGTTTGATACAAAATATGATTATATTATTGATGCCATTGATTCTGTTAATGCAAAAAGTTTGTTAATTGAAGAAATTTTAAAAAAAGAGATTCCTTTTATTTCCGCAATGGGAGCTGCTCTTAAAACAGATTTAACAAAAATTAAAATATCTTCTTTTCATAAAACCATCGAGTGCCCATTAGCGGCATTTGTGCGCAAAAAATTAAGACAACGCGGTGTTTCACTAAAATTCCCAGTTGTTTTTTCAAGCGAATGCGTTTCAGATAAAAAAGCTCTTGCTCCTGAAAAAGATGCCAACACAAACAGAAGAGCCATGGGCTCACTTGTAACCGTTACGGGGATTTTTGGTTTAATGTGCGCCCATGAAGCCATTTTATTTTTAAGTCAAAAAGAATAATTATTTTTCAAAAATAAGTTCATCATTTTTTGACGTAATTTTGATTACATCTCCTTCATTAACAACACCGGACAAAAGCATTAAAGCAAGCTTATTTTCAACTTCTTGCCTAAATAAACGTTTTAATGGTCGTGCACCAAATTCTTCATCATATCCTCGTTCAGAAAGCCATTCTTTTGCCGAATCTGTCATTTCAACAGTGATATTTTTGTCTTTCACACGCTTTTTTAAGCGATTTAATTCTATATCAACAATTTTTCTTATTTCATCTTTTTTCAAGGGATGAAAAACAATAATTTCATCTAGTCGATTAATAAATTCAGGCTTAAAAAATGTTTTAAGCTTTGGCAAAATTTCTTTTTCATCTGAACCAGTTACCAAATTTGAAGTTAAAATCAAAAAAGTGTTTTTAAAATCAACTTTTCGACCCTGTCCATCCGTTAAATGCCCTTCATCTAACACTTGTAATAATACATTAAAAACATCTGGATGTGCCTTTTCAACCTCATCAAATAAAACAACTTGATATGGTCGTCTACGAACTGCTTCCGTTAACACACCGCCTTCGTCATAACCAACATATCCCGGAGGAGCGCCCAATAATCTGGATACTGCATGTTTTTCCATGTATTCAGACATATCAATACGAATAAAGGCATGTTCTTCATCAAATAAAAATGAGGCAAGCGCTTTGGCAAGCTCTGTTTTTCCAACACCTGTTGGCCCTAAAAACAAGAAAGAACCAATTGGCCGATTTGGATCATTCAATCCAGAACGCGATCTTCTCACCGCATTTGAAACTGCAGTAATAGCCCCTTTTTGACCAACAACCTTTTTTGCAATTTCTTCTTCCATATGGATTAACTTTTCTTTTTCACTTCCCATTAATTTATCCACAGGAATACCCGTCCATTTTGAAACAATGCCAGCAATTAAATCTGGAGTTACAATCTCATTTTCAGCACGTTCTTTATTTTTTTCTTCAAGTTCATTTATTTTCTTTTCAAGATCAGGTATTTTTTTATAGGTTAATTCGCCTGCTTTTTCATATAACCCATCTCTTAAAGCTTTTTCAACTTCGGTTTTCTTTAAATCCAATTCTTCACGCAATTGAGAAACCAATTGCAAACTTTGTTTATGAACATTCCAAATTTGATTTTCTTCAATAGATTGTTTTTCAAGAACACTTATTTCTTCTTCCAATTTTTGAAGACGTTCTTTTGAAGCAGAATCTTTTTCTTTTTTAAGTGCTTCCCTCTCAATTTTAAGTTGCACCAAGCGTCTATCTAATTCATCCAAACTTTCAGGTTTAGAATCCATTGCCATTTTTAATTTACTTGCCGCTTCATCCATTAAATCAATTGCTTTATCTGGCAAAAAACGATCCGTAATATATCTATTTGAAAGAACAGCTGCAGAAACCAATGCCGCATCAGAAATTTTAACTTTATGATGCAATTCATATTTTTCTTTAATGCCACGCAAAATTGAAATTGTTTCTTCCACCTTTGGTTCGCTCACATAAACTGGTTGAAACCGTCTTGCAAACGCTTGATCTTTTTCAATATATTTTTGATATTCTTTTAGCGTTGTTGCCCCAATACAATGCAGTTCGCCACGAGCCAATGCTGGTTTTAAAAGATTTGAAGCATCCATTGACCCCGTGTTCGCCCCTGCTCCAACAACAGTATGCATTTCATCAATAAATAAAATAACCTGACCTTGAGCATTTTTAACTTCATCTAAAACGGCTTTCAATCGTTCTTCAAACTCACCACGATATTTTGCACCCGCGATCAGAGCTCCCATGTCAAGCCCCATCAATCTTTTGTTTTTCAAACTATCTGGCACATCTTTATTAATAATCCTAAGGGCCAAACCTTCAACAATTGCCGTTTTACCAACACCTGGTTCGCCAATTAAAATAGGGTTATTTTTCGTTCTTCTTGAAAGAACTTGAATGGTATGACGAATTTCATCATCCCGACCAATAACGGGATCTAATTTTCCTTGTTTGGCACGTTCAGTAAAATCTGTGGCATATTTTTTAAGCGCTTCAAAACTATCTTCAGCTGTTGGAGATTCTGCGGTTCTGCCTTGACGCATTTCATTAATAGCTTGATTAAGTTTTTGGCTATCAACTTGATATTTTGGATTTAATAAAAGCGCTTGTAATAACCGTTCAACAGTTACATAACTATCTTTCGTTTTATCTGCAATTTCTTCGGCTTTATCAAGAACTTTTAAAAAATCTTGAGAAACACTTGTTTGAACAGAAGAACCATGAACTTTTGGTAAAGAAGCAACCTCTTCTTCAACAATTTGATATAATTTACCTAAATCAACACCTGCTTTTTGCAACAAAGAAGCAGCTAACCCTTCCTTATCATCCAACATCACTTTTAATAAATGAACAGGCATTAAAAATTGATTACTGTTTCTCACTGCCAATGATTCGGCTGATTGAATAAAACCTTTAGATCTATCTGTTAATTTTTCTTGATTCATATTGCACCTCTTTTTTTAATTACATAGGGAGGTATGCACTAAAAATCAAGCCTGTGGAGATAATTTTCTTCAACAACTTATTAAATATAATAAAACAAGGAAAAACACGAAAAACAATTACAATTTAATAAATTAATCAAAATTTTAAAGTCGGAAATTAAAGGGTCGTTTTTTATTCCCTATTTTCATCCCCCTATACTTTCATTATACCATGGTTTCAAAATTTCGTGCCTAAAAATTTTCAAAAAAAATA
>JAZOOQ010000023.1:0-7918 GCA_045655105.1 Alphaproteobacteria bacterium
CATTTTTCTTGCCTTTTCAAATGAATTATTTTAGTATGACCTTAGAAAAAAAACGTTTCTTAATATATATTATCAGAAAGAAATTAAAAATGACAGCATTATTTTTTTATCAATGCCTTTGTATTTTATTGTACCCTTTTATTTTGATTTTTTTATGTTTTAGACTTATTAAAAAAAAAGAAGATAAGTCTCGTTTAAATGAACGATTAGGATTCCCTAAAAAAGAAAGACCTCAAGGCAAACTCGTTTGGTTACATGGAGCAAGTGTTGGCGAATGTTTATCAATGCTCCCTCTTGTAAAAAAAATGCTTGATGAAGACAAAGAGATGCATGTAATGGTCACATCTGGAACTGTTACCTCTGCAGAACTGATGAAAAAAAGATTACCTGAACGCGCTTTTCATCAATTTATACCTATTGATACCCCCTTAGCAACAAAACGTTTTGTTAAACATTGGCAAGCAGATGCCGTTTTATGGTTTGAATCTGATTTTTGGCCAAATATGCTTAAAGCCATCAAAAATAATGGTACCCCTCTTATTCTTTTAAATGGGCGTATTTCAGATAAATCTTTTGCTCGCTGGCAAAAACACCCCTATATCATTAAAACCATCCAATCTCTTTTCACTCTTTCTTTTGGACAAACAAAAGAAGATGCAAGAAGATTAGAAATTTTAGGTGCACAAAATGTTGTTTCAACTGGGAATTTAAAATTTGCGGCTGTTAATCCACCATTTGATGCAGACGAATTAAAAAAAATGC
This sequence comes from Alphaproteobacteria bacterium, assembly GCA_045655105.1. Lineage (GTDB taxonomy): Bacteria > Pseudomonadota > Alphaproteobacteria > CAAHEQ01 > UBA3637 > RGIG4140. The sequence goes on from JAZOOQ010000023.1 coordinate 763, forward strand.
GACAACAAATTAATAATCGCCCTTGTTGGACAATGGCCAGCACACATGAAGATGAAGAATTACAAGGTGCTGATATTCACTTAAATTTAAAAAAGAAATATCCCTCTTTACTAACAATTTTTGTTCCTCGACACCCAAATAGAGCCGATATACTTATTTCGCAATTTGAAAAAAAAGGATTAAAAGTTTCAAGACGCTCAAAAAAAGAAGAGATAACTGATGAAACTGATATTTACATGGCCGATACCATTGGCGAAATGGGTTTGCTTTATCAATTAACAGATTTCGTATTTGTTGGAGGTTCATTAATTCCTTTTGGTGGGCAAAACATGCTTGAACCAATGCGATTAAAAAGATTTGTTGTTATTGGACCTTATGCTTTTAATTTTAAAGAAATTGTTGCAACAGCAAAAGAAAAAGAGGCACTTATTGAAGTGCAAAACAAAGAAGAATTACAAGAAAAATTAGATTTATTTTTGCAAAATCCAAATGCATTTGATTCAACAAAAGAAAATGCAGAGCAATTAGCAACATCTGAAATGAGTGTTTTAGATCGCGTATGGAAAATTTTAAATCAAAAATTTAATATTTGAGCAGAAAAAAGAAAAAAATACTGGATATCTTTATTTTTTATGATATAGTAAAGCTAATAATGTTTCTTTTGGGCGGAGGCAAAGAATGGGCACACCAAAATTTTGGGACATCCAAAATTCTTTTTTATCAAAACTTTTAAAACCACTTGCATGTCTTTATGCATTTGGAACAGCATATCGAATTAGACGTGCCAAACCTTATCAAGCAAATATCCCTGTTATTTGCGTTGGAAATCTTTCTGTGGGTGGAACAGGGAAAACGCCTGTTTGTTTAGCCATTGCAAAAGAACTTTATAAAATAAAAAAATCATTTTTCTTTTTAAATCATGGATATAAATCTCATCTTAAAAATGTTCTTGTTGATTTAAAAACTCATTCCGCTTATGATGTGGGAGATGAAGCGATTTTACTTGCTTGTTATGCTCCAACAGTTGTTGATAATCACCGTGCCCGTGGTGCTCAATTAGCAATTAGAAGAGGCGCCGAATGCATTGTAATGGATGATGGATTTCAAAATCCTTCTCTTATTAAAACATTTTCATTTGTGGTTGTTGATGGCAAAAAAGGTTTTGGAAATGGTTTAGTTATGCCAGCTGGCCCCTTACGTGAACCAATCTTGAAAGGATTAACAAGAGCAGATGCCATTGTTATTGCAGGAAAAGATGAATGGGGAGTTTCCACATATTTGCAACAGCATAATATTGATTTACCCATTTTTACTGGGCGTTTTAAACCAAAATCAAAATTCCTATCATCTCTTAAAAATAAAGATGTTTTAGCTTTTGCTGGTATCGGTAATCCACAAAAGTTTTTTAATTTATTAAAAGAAAATAATGTTAACCCAATCAAAACAGAAAGCTATCCTGATCATTATTTTTACACACGCTTTGATATCGAACAGTTGCAAAAAAAAGCCAATGGACTTCCTTTGGTGACAACAACAAAAGATGCTGTTAAAATTCCACGCGATTTATTAAAAGATATCCATATCGCTGATGGCGAATTCGTGTTTGATAATCCGGATGAAATTCGAAATTTATTAAAAAACATCACATTTTAATTAAAGGAGATAGATATGGCAAAAGCAGTTCGCCGTGGAACAAGAACCCTTGTACAAAGATTTTTTACAGATCCACTTACAGCACTTTTTGTCTTAATTATTTATACATTTTTTCAAATATTACCCGCAAAAACAGCATCTAATCTTGGCTCAAAAATTGGAAAAGCTCTTTATAAGTTAATGAAAAAAAGAAATAAAATTGCCAGAGTTAACTTAAGAATTGCTTTCCCTGAAAAAAAAGAATCTGATCGTGAAGAAATTTTAAAAAACATGTGGCAACATTGGGGACGCTTTTTTGCAGAAATGCCCCATGGAGAGTTTTTTTATAAAACTGCGCATATCACGGGATTAGAAACCCTTCAAGAACTTCATAAAAACAAACAAGGATGTTTTGTTTGCTCTGCTCATATTGGAAACTGGGAACCAGCCGTTTCTGCGCCACTTTTTGAAGATTATTATTTAAATCCTGTTTATCGTGTTGCAAACAACAAATGGATTGATAAAATCATGTTTCAACGACGCAAAGGGATTTTAATTCCTAAAGGTTCTGCAGGTGCTAGATTAATGCTTCAAGTATTAAAAAATGGCGGAGGAGTTGTTATCCTTTGCGATCAAAAATTAAGAGAAGGTATTGATGTTCCTTTTTTTGGAAAACTTGTTAAAACAGCCCCTGCAACAGCAACCATTGCCCTTAAAATGAATTTACCAATTGTTATGGCCAGATGTATTCGAAGAAAAGATGGCTTATTTAATATTGAAGTTTCAAAACCGCTTTCAATGCCTAATAAAGATCAACAAACAGAAGAACAAACTATTTATGAGCTCACTTCAACAATCAACAAAACTATTGAAAATTGGATAAAAGAAACTCCAGAACAATGGTTATGGGTGCATCATAGATTTGATAAATCTGAATATAAATAAACAAAAAAAGCTCTTTTTTCATAAAAGAGCTTTTTTATTGGTGCTCAAGAAAGGACTCGAACCTTCACACCGGTTAAGGTACTAGCACCTGAAGCCAGCGCGTCTACCAATTTCGCCACTTGAGCAAGCCTTTTTATTATAAAAAAAGCCTTTAAAGAAGTCAACTCTTTTTGCCCAAAATGTGTTTTTTTTTGCTTTTAAGAAAAAATCCTTTGAAAAAGAAAATAAAATCATTTAAACTAGTTTGAAAAAGGAGAAAAAAAATGACTGAAAACAAAAAAAATAATACTTATGTTCTTCCAAGTTCTGATAATGTTAATCTTTCATGGAAAAGATATATTTTACCAGCCATTCACCCTGAAGGATTGAAAATATTTGCAGTTGCAGCTTTCATTTTCATTATGCTCGGAATTTTTATTCCTTGTTCCATAAGTGTAACATTACCACTTTTAGCTTTTGTTTTTTACTTTTTCAGAAATCCTCCTCGCGTTACACCTGAAGGAGATAATTTAATTATTTCACCTGCTGATGGTATTGTTAGCAACATTAAATATGTTGTCCCTCCAAAAGAAATGGGGTTGGGAGATGAAGAATTAATACGCGTTAGCATTTTCATGAGTGTGTTTAATGTTCATGTAAACAGAGCGCCAACAAGTGGTATGATTGATGCTTTAACATACCGTCCAGGAAAATTTGTGAACATTGCAGATAAAGACAGTGAAGATAATGAACGTCAAGAAATTACCATTAAAAGAGAAGATGGCATTAAAATTGGATTCATTCAAATTGCTGGTTTAGTTGCAAGACGAATCTATTGCCCATTAAAAGTTGGTGAAAACGTTAAAAAAGGCTCTGTATTTGGCATGATTCGTTTTGGTAGCCGTCTTGATGTCTTTATGCCAAAAGGTGTTTATCCAAAAGTTTTACCAGGGCAAATTATGGTTGCTGGCGAAACTATTTTAGCAGACTTAAATGAAAAAAAATAAAATAAGAGATTCTAAATGACTGAAAAAACAGATAAAGAAATTAACATTAAACCTATTTTCCCAAATGCCGTTACAATGACTGCTTTAGCCTTTGGCGTTTCTTCAATTAATATGGCTTTTTGGGGCGAATGGTCTTTAGCGATTTTATTTATTGCTTTAGCTGGTGTTTTTGATTTTCTGGATGGCAAAGTTGCCCGCATGCTCAATGTATCATCCAAATTTGGCGCTGAACTGGATTCTCTTTCAGATTTTGTTAGCTTTGGTGTTGCACCTGCATTTTTAATGTATCTTTGGACAATGGATGGAAATACGCGCATTAACGTATTGCAAAATTTAGCCGTTAAAAAAGAAGCCATAGGTGTTTACTGGGGATTTGTTTTATTTGTTTCCATGTGTTGCGCTGCACGTTTAGCTCGATTTAATAGTTTGATTGACATAAAACAACCACCTTATTGGAAACACTTTTTTATGGGAGTTCCAGCACCTGCTGGTGGTTTTTTAAGTATTTTACCTCTTATTTTTTGGCTTGCAAGCAATCAAGAATATGAATGTTTTAGAAGTCCTGTTGTTGCTGCATGTTTCCTTGTTTTTAGTGGAATTATGATGGCAAGCAAAATTCCAACATTATGCCTTAAACATATTCATGTATCTGCACAACTTTCAACGGTTTTAATGTTTGTTGCATTTTTTGTAATTGCAGGACTTATCACTTTACCTTGGTTAACATTAAGTTTTCTTGGGATCGTTTATTTGATATCAATCCCTGTTTGCATTTATTATTTTTTTAAATTCAAAAAAGAATATAAAGCTTAAAAAAGGAGATTTAAATGAAAAAATCTTTACTCTTTGGTTTGATTTTGAGTTTATGTTTTGCTCAACAACCAGCCTTTTCCCAAAGTTCAGATATTTCAGATCAGCCCGAAGTGTTTCCTGAAACATCTCCTTATATGAAATCAATGGAAAAAGAGGCCATCAAAGAGATGAAATCCTTTATGTTAAAAGATAAAGAAAAAATCATGGACTCTTTAAATAAAGCTCATAATTATACAGAAGAAGAGTATCAAACACTCTATAATAATTATGAGATAAACCCACCATTCATTGAAAAGGATGGTAAGCTTGAATTAAATCCTGATTATATTTCAAAAAATACTAAATATATCAGAGTTGATGGCAAATTAGTAAAAAATGAAAATTACCAAGAAAATCCAAATCATGAAAAACTAGATCTCACAAAAATGATTAATATTCCTAAAGAAGAAAAAAAACTTGGAAAAAAATCATATTCTATTAATCCAGATGCCTTTTATTAATGAAAACAGTTAAAAATATTCCTCAAGCAGCACCTATTGTTATTCTTGTTCGTCCTCAGTTAGACGAAAATATGGGAATGGTTGCAAGGGCAATGATGAATTGTGCTTTATCTGAGTTAAGACTTGTTAATCCAAGAGATAATCATCTCAGTGCGAAAGCTATTTCAGCTTCATCTGGCGCACATCAAATTTTAGAAACGGCCCATTGTTTTGATTCTTTAGAAGATGCATTAAAGGATATTCATTTCATTCTTGCAACGAGCGCCCGAAAAAGGGATATGACAAAAGAAATTTATTCTCCAGATGATGGAATTCAAATCATAAAAGAAAAAATATTAAATGGAGAAAAAGTTGCTTTTTTATTTGGAGCAGAAAGAACAGGCCTTGAAAACAAAGAAATTGTTTATGCAAATGGAATTATAGAAATCCCTCTTAATCCTTTGCATAGCTCTTTAAACCTTTCTCAGGCCGTTTTATTATTGGGATATGAATGGTATAAAAAAACACTTACAAAAACAAACACTCATCTAGAAACTGGTTCCTCTTTACCCGCAACACATGCTGAACTTTCTGCTTTTTTTACACATATTGAAGATGAACTTGAAAAACGCGGATATTTTCGTTTTCTTGATAAAAAAGAACGGATGAGTCATAATTTAAGAAATATATTTTCAAGAGGGAATTTAACCTCTTCTGAAATTAAAACACTTCATAAAATTGTGACTGATTTAACAAGAAAGATTGATTAAGATGAAAAAATGTATCTTCTTCCTTTTATTATTTTCTTTAGCTGGTTGCGCTTCTAATTCACTTCCTTATTGTGAACAATATATTTATAAAACAAACAACGCAACAACAAAATTATTCTTAAAAGATGGATCTATTCAAAAAGAAACTTCTTTAAATAATAAAGCTTTTTCTGAAGATGGTCTTTTTACTTACGAAGATAAAACCATCAATGTTTTTATAAAAAACAAAAAAGAAACCTATTTAGTTAAAAATAACCAATTAGTTTCAAACAATTCTGAACATAAAGTTTTTAAGTGTAACTAATAATCTTTTATGTCAGGCTGAAACCCCATTGTGATTTCATCATTATTGCAAGATACACCTTTTTCATAAGCCATTGCTTCACAAAGAGATTTATTTTGAAACTTTAATGTTAAATAAACCATATCTTTACCTGTTTTCTGATTTTCCACAACTAAGGAATATTTTGTCTCATCAGGCAAAGAAACTTCAATACCATCAGGCAGTTCAATTCCCTTTACTAATTTGGAATCTATTCCTTTACAGTCATACATAAAATCAATTTTTTCATTTTCAAGTTCATTCATGCAATACTCGTAATTTTTGGAAGCCAATGATTTAGCACCTTCAAAAACTTTCCTAATTTGCAAATTCGTTGAAATCTTCTTCGTTACTGGACCTAAAATATAAATCGAATTAAAAGCATTTTGCATATCTGTTAAATATATTTTTAAAGATTCTTTCATTTGATTTTGAATATATTTAAAAACACCATATAGGTCTGCTTCATTTTTTCCATTACCTGCTTTACCATTTACAACAACTTCATCATTTTTATTAAAAGAAATTGTCATTTCTTTCCCATTTGGAAGAAAAACAATTACATCACCTATCACCCATAAATCTAATAATTTAGGGTTATACGCTAATTGTTTAATCATTTCTTCAGAAATATCTTTTTGAAATTTCAAATTAACTAATGCCTTTTTATTATGATCTTTATCATAAATAGTTAAATTTTTAATTTCTAATCCTGACAACAAAGAAGCTTTTTCTTGAGAAGTAAGAAAATCTTTTCTTTGTTTTAACAAATTTGAAACAAATAAATTTATTTTTGAAAGCATTTGAGGTGAATTAATGTTTTTAATTTCCCCCTCTAAAACTAAAGTTAATGAGTTTGGATATTTTAAATCAACAAACAATGAGTCATTTAAAAAAGAAACTTCCACAATATTTTCTTGTTTTGGCAAAAAAAGAGTTAATTTTCCAGTATTAACTAAACCTTTTTGGGAATTTAAATCCCCTTCAAACAAAACGCCAGCTTTTCCATCTAATGAAGGTATCTCAAATCTTTTTAAACTATATTCTTTCCCCTCCCCATTCCAAAAAGTATTTTTTAAAAAATTAAATGGAGATTCCAAAAATTTTGGCAGATAACTTTCAACAAAATCATAAGTAAAACTTATCTTTTTATCATCAAAAAATTGATAAGAAACATCTATTTTATGAACATCTTCATTCAAGTGAAAC
>JAZOOQ010000024.1:0-30394 GCA_045655105.1 Alphaproteobacteria bacterium
GTCTCTGGCGGTACAGCTCAACAATTCGGCGGGGGAAATGCGGTTGACTGTTTCAACAGTTGGCAAGTTAGGTCTACCTAGTGGTTGATTTGGGTAAGCAACTTCGTTAAAATAATCAAACACTAAATCATCTGGAGTATCATTTTGCATATTTATTTCTTGGATAATAACACCTTTTTCTTTTTGAAGTTCTTCTTTATCCATTACGGAATTTTGCAAAATGTCTGCGATAATATCAAGGCCTTTTTCTTGATGTTCTTTTAAAACGCGCACATAGTATGCCGTCATATTTTTCCCTGTGTAAGCATTAATAAAACCGCCCACATCCTCAATCTCTTTTGAAATTTGAAAAGCTGAACGAGATTTTGTTCCTTTAAAGGCCATGTGTTCTAACATATGGGAAATGCCGTTTATTTCTTCTGTTTCAAAACGGGCACCAACATTAACCCAAACACCTAATGAAACGCTTTCTGCGTTTGAATCCGAATCTGTGATAACTCTGATTTTGTTTTTTAAAGTAGCAGTTTGTAACATTTTTTTATCCATTAAAAGTAAAGTAATTTTTCAATTTTATTCCAAAATTTATTTAAACCAGATGGTTCATCTGTTTCAATCGGTGTGATATTTTGAGGTGTTATTTGATGAGATTGAACAGTTGTTTCTGGAGGGAGCTCCTTTTGAATTTGTTCCATTTCTTCTGGAGACAATATCACCTCATGTGGAAAAATATAACTTGGAATTTGAGGGTTTATTTGATTTTTTGGCAAATGATTAACTGGAGTTGGCATTTGAGGAATATCTGGTTGTTTTTCCTCAACTTGTTGAGAGTTTTGTTTTTCCTCAATTAATGGTGCATTTTCATTTTCTTGAATATAGTGACGAACATCTTCTTCATAAACAACTGGTTTGCCTTCTTGGAATATTTGTTTTTTTACCGTAACGGTTTTTCTTAAACCTTGTGTAGGTGGTAAAATATTTCTTTCTTGTGTAATTAATCCAGTTGTTGAGGGAACACCTTGTGTTGATGGTATGGTTTGAGTTTGTTGATTTTGAATAACTAAGGAGCCATCTGCTTTTGTTATTACTTGAGGTGTTTCAATATTGAGAACGGGTGTTGGTTTCATCCAAACTGGAGCAATTTGCATTTGCGCATTTTGCTGAGTAATTTGATAGTTTTGCAAAACCTCTTGCATTGGGAATGGTTCGTTTAAATTTGTGGAGCTTGGTTGTGCAAATCTAAATAATACATATCCATAAGATTGACCTCTTAATCTTTGCCCAGCGGCAATACTATAATGGGCACCAATAGATCCATTATCAAAATTAATATAATCAATATTGTAAGAAAGACTTAAAGTGGTTTGGTTTGTGTTCCCGAAACTACAAGAAAAGTCTGGGGCAACCATTTGAATGCCATTTTTATCTAAGATTCCTAAACGGGTTAGTGCTGTTTGGCAATTAGGAAAAATATTGTCTGATTTTGTTTTATAATCGATAATTAAATCAGTTCCAGTGGAATTTTCAATGCTTTTATTACTAATAATTTTAGCTGAAAGAAAGTTTATTTTTGTTGAAACAGAAGATGAATGCAAAGGAAGAGAAAATCCTCTTGTTAAACACATTTTTGATTGGGAGTCTGCCTCGCAAATTAAAATATCTTTATTGACGTTTTCATTGATTAAATTTTGGACCCGATTAAATAAACTCTCTCTTGTTAAAGATGCTTCAGCGGGGTAACATTTTTGATTTTGGCAAATAACAGATGGTAGGGTTGTTGATTGCGCCATCAATCCTGTGTATAAAAAAGTGATAGTGGATAAAAACATAAACGAGCGAATATGCATGATAAATCCCTTCCCTAAAAGTGGTTTATTTTATTCTAACTAAAAGAAAAATAAATTGCAAATAAAAAGTTCTTATAAAAAATACCCTTTTTGAGTTGACATGAAAAAGTATTTTTTGTAGTTATATTAATAATGAAAGAGGGGTTGTTTTGAAAATAATTATTATTTTCTTATGCGGGGTGTGTTTATTTTTTTCTAAAGGAATAGAGGATAAAACTCTTCTTTTGGAAGAGCAGTTTCCTGAACATTTTTTTTGGGGATTTGAAAAAACAATTTTTAATGACCAAGAACGGCGAAATGTTTTTTTGAAAAAGATTTTTTCGGAATCTCAAATAAAAGAAATTAATCAATCTCATTTATGTTTATTTAAAAATGAGATAATAAAACATAATTCAATAAAAAAAGTTTTTGACATTTCAAGATTAAATAATTTTTTAGATAAAAAATGCAAAACGCCAGATGTTGATATGCCATATTTTAAACATTCTCATTGGCAATCCGTTATGTATCGATCTAATGATTCTAAATTGTTATGTCGGTCCAGAAATGATTGTGCGGTTTTGCTTGAGGAAAATAATCAAAAAATAGTTTTTGGTTGGCTTAATCATGGTGTAGAAGTTTTTAAAAAACAAAAAGGATTCCATTATGTTAAAACAAATGAAAAATATAACCTTGATTCTTATTTAGAAAAAGAAGGGTTTAAGAATATTAATGATTATGTTTTAAGTTTGCCAAATATTGGTGGGTTAGGTAACCAACTTTTTTCATATTTAAGTGGTTTGGTTTATGCGAAAAGAAACCATAAAACGCTCTATAGGGTAGAATGGTCTTATTTTGATGGTTTTTTGGATTCTCCTACCAAACCAACAACTGATGAAACTTTATTGAAATATAAGAGAGCTCCAGAATTTGTGAAACGGCATTTAAATTTAAGTAAATGCTATTTTAGCCATGAGCTTCCCTCAAGTGCATCTTGTTATGAAATAGGGTGGTATTTGCAATCGTGGAAGAACTTTGTTGGTTATGAAGATTATGTTCGTGAAAATCTTGTTTTTAAAAATGATGTAAGTGATAAAAATAGAGAGATAATGAATAAAATGAAGTCGCAAAATAGTGTTGCGATTCATGTTAGAAGAGGCGACTATGTTAGAACTGAATATATTTTATTAACACAAGATTATTATGGACAAGCTATTGAATATATTAAAAGAAATGTAAAAAATCCAGTGTTTTATGTTTTTTCAAATGACTTGAAATGGTCAAAAGAAAATATAAAAATTGATGCGCCACATGTTTATGTGGATTGGACGAAAAAAGATTATGAAGATTTGCAATTGATGAGTAATTGCAAGCATTTTATTAATGCAAATTCAAGTTTTTCTTGGTGGGGATCTTTTTTAAGTAAAAACAAAAATAAAATTATAATTGCACCAGATAAACATACAAGTTGGGATATTGATTGGATTAAAAATTTAATTGCTCCAAATTTTGTTGTAATTGAGGTTAAAAAACATTATTGGAATAAACTAACGGGACAGTTTGTTACTGAATAAAAAAAAGCGCTTTTAAAGCGCTTTTTTTATTGTTAAATAACAGAATTATTTTCCTTGCAATAAGGCGTCAATTAATTCTTGAACGCTTGGGATATTTCCATTTTTATACATTGGATCTTCGCCAAAACGATAGCCACTATGACCACAGAACATTAAGTTGTTATCAATGCTTTCCCCGTGAGCAATAGCAGTTAATGTTTTATTGATGCAAAATGATCGTGAATCAGGCAATCTATCTAAATGCCCATCTGCTTGAGACCAACCAGAGAATGCGCAAGCAGATAAACAACCAACGCAATTAGCTCTATCTTGTTTAATTTGTTCGTTTTCTTCATTTGTTAAGAAGATAATGGATTTATCTGGTGTTCTTGCAACAACAGGTCTTGAACTACTTAAAAATTCATTTGCTCTTTTAAAGTCATGTTCTGTTAAATAAACTGTTAAAGCAGCATTTAATGCAAAAGGTTTAACAAAGATGCCTTCAGCTTTTTCAGTATATGGCATTTCAGTGTCTTTTCTTTCCATTAATGTTTTTAAAAATTTATTATTAACTGCAGAAGAATAAAATCCTGTTGGAGAAAATCTTTGCAAGATAATATCACCTTTTTTCAAAGATCTTAAACAACCTTGCCAAGCTTTTGCAACAGGGCTTTCTTTTGTGAGTAATGGTCTTGTTCCAAGTTGGAAAGCAATTGGGCCAATTTCTGGATTATCAATCAAATCTTCAAATTCTTTTAAATTCCAAACACCGCCAGCCATAATTAATGGAACATGTTGCAATCCATATTCATTTAATTGTTTTCTTAATTCAACAAGGCGTTGATATGGACTTTCTGGCATTTCTGGATTTTCAGAGTTTGATAACCCATTGTGTCCACCAGCACGCCATGGATCTTCATAAACAACCCCGCCTAAATATTCCATGCAGTTTTTATAACTTCTTAACCACAAAGCGCGGAAAGCTCTGGCTGATGAAACAATTGGATAATAGAATAAGCCATATTTTGAAGCGATTTCTGCTAATTTATAAGGCATACCAGCTCCGCAAGTGATCCCGTGAACAAGATTATGAACTTTATCTAACATTCCATCAACAACAGGAACAGCTTCATTCATGCGTTTTTGATATTGAAAACGAAGGGAGCCTAAAGTTTCTTGAACTTTTTCCCCAACCGCTGTGATTTTTTCTTGATATTTTTCGGGGGCTTTTTCTCTTAAGTTACGAACAACTTGTTCGCAAGAGTTCATCACGCCTTCTAAAATAGGGATACTTCCACCCATTTCCCAAAGAACATTCATATGAATTCTGCCGTTACCTTCTGAAATTTCGTGAGCTAATTTAGCTTGGGAAATCCCCCCTCTGATTGACATTTCAATAAGTTCTTTATGTCTTTCAGGTCTGGTTTTATGTTGATAAACTTTTGGAATGATTTTTCCATTTTCATCATATTCGTCAGCAAAAACCCCAGAAATTGTTCCGACAGCGCCAGCTTTTGCCCAAGCACCTGATGATTGCCCATCAGAAACGGCAATACCTTTTCCGCCTTCAATTAAAGGAATAACTTCTTTGCCGGAAATCATAACGGGATTAACTTTTTTCATTTTTTATCCTTTCAGTTATCTTGTTTTTTTGAACAAGAGTTAATTTAATAGGGATAATATAACAAAAAGAGAAATAAAGAGCAAAGTTTTTTTCATATAACGATAAAAAAACTTGTTTTTTTTAATTGTTTTATTATACTCGATACTATGAGTGAGACGCAAATATGTTTAACAGGGGTTGGTGTTAGTCTTGAAAAGATGAAAAAGATTTCATCTTGGGTTAAGTTGCCACTTTGGCCAAGTGAAGAAGAACCATTTTTGGTAACCCCATTAAAAAAAGGTCATCCAATTTTATATGTTGTTGTAACACCAGATGTTTCTGAAGAACATGGGCGTGAAATTTTAAAATTACCTATTGCTTGCATTATTGATGCGAATGCAACGAAAAAAAGCATAGTTGATTTTGTTAAACAACAAAAAGAAAGAAAGCATCCTTTTTCTTTAAGTTTTCTTTTAACAGGGCCAATGGTTTATAGGTATGATGTTGCGCAAGTTTTCACAACAGCCTTGCAACAACGAAGAAAATTTTCAGATGAAAGAAAACAAGCGATTCACTTGGCTGTTCATGAATCTTTAGTGAATGGGCTTTTTCATGGAAATTTGCAATTATCAAGTTCAATGCGTCAAGATGTTGTTGGATTTGTTTCTTATTTGGATTTGGTTGCCAGAAGATTGAATACGCCCGCATATTCCCAAAAAGCCATATCAATTTGCTCTGTGTGGAATAAAACGCGATTAGAAATTAAAATTAAAGATGAAGGGGTTGGATATTCTTTAGAACAAATTTTAAAAAGAAATTCGGGGGATATTTCTTCTAAAAGTGGTCGCGGTCTTCAAATTATTGCACATGCCGTTGATTCTTGCACGATTGATAATTATGGTAAAGAAATTACTCTTTCTTTTTTAAAAGAGAATAAAGAAAATGCCTCTATTCAAAATTTATCTTCTGTGCCAGAATTTGTTATGCAGACAGATATTTCAAAAGGGCGCGTATTAATTATTGAAGATAATAAAAGCAATCAGGCGCTTTTAGCTGGCCTTTTAACCCAGATCGGCATCCATAAAATTGAGGTTGCATCTTCTGGTAAAGAAGGAATAGAAAAAGCTCTATCGTTTCATCCAGATTTAATTATTCTTGATATTGTGATGGAAAATATGGATGGGTATGATGTTTTGTTGGAGCTTAAAAAAATTCCTGAAGTTAAAAATATTCCAATTTTAATTCAAACATCAAGTGACACGCGCGAAGCTAGGGATCGAACATTTAAAGCAGGTGCTTCTGATTTTATCACAAAGCCGATTAATCCCTTAGAATTTTTTACAAGAGTTCGCGTTCATTTGGAAAATAAAAAATTGGTTGAATATTTATCTGATCAATTAGATCAGTTGAATGAGGAAATGAAAATTTCTCAAGAAATGCAACAATCGCTTTTACCAACGGTTGATACGATTGAAAATATTCGGGAAAAGTGCCATATTGATATTGCATCATATTTTTCACCATCAGATAGATTGGGTGGCGATTTTTGGCAAGTTATTGAGCTTTCTGAAAAGAAATTCGGATTGTTTTTATGCGATTTTTCAGGGCATGGGCTTTCAGCGGCTTTAAATACCTTTAGATTGCATACATTGGTTCATCAACTGAAAAAAGAAGTTAAAAATCCATCAGATTTCTTGCGTCTTTTAAATTTGCAATTGTGTCAGCTGTTACCACGTGGGCAATATGCAACGTTTTTCTTTTGCATTTTTGATACAAATGCTCAAACGCTTTCTTATGCGGGAGCGGGATCACCAGCACCATTTTTAAAAACAAGGAATGGTGTTTTATTGCTTTCAACACAAGGGCTTCCATTGGGAATTAGTCCAGATGCAAAATATGATGATTATAAAATTGATTTTTGTGCGGGCGATAAATTAATTTTATATAGTGATGCATTAACGGAAGAAATGTCTTCTGATGGCTTGCGTTTAGGAACGGATGGTTTTTTAAGTTTATTGCAAACTGTGTTTGAATATAAGGATAGTCGAGAAGCTGTTTCAGAATTAATGCAACTCTTTTTCAAAATGATACCCCCTCCACCGCAAGATGATGTAACCCTTGTTTGGGTTGAAGGGTTGCCACTTTCATCACACAGGAAAAAAAGATGATTAGATTATTTGTAAAAGAAAAGTTATCCACAGGGCAGGAACTTTCTTTAGATGAAAAAAAAGCGCATTATTTAGTTCATGTGATGCGCCAAAAAGAAGGTTCTGAAATTTTGCTTTTTAATTCGATTGATGGCGAGTTTAAAGCAAAAGTAAGTGAGGTAAAGAAAAAAAGTTGTTTATTGCAAGTAGATGAAAAAACAAAAGAATTTTCAAAGCGTGCAGAGCTTATTTTATGCCCTTCAGTGATTAAAAAAGAAAATATGGATCTTGTGTTAGAAAAGGCAACGGAATTGGGGGTCACCAAAATTTATCCCGTAATAACAAATCGAACTGTTGTGCGTGGATTTAATATTGAAAGAGCTCGTTTAATTATACAAGAGGCCGCGGAGCAATCAGAAAGGTTGGATGTTCCTGAAATTTTTGAACCTGTTTCTTTAAAAGATTTGTTTTTAAAATTTTCAAAAGAAATAACGCCTGTTTTTTTAACAGAGCGGGGGAAAACAGGCTCAAAATTGTTATCAGAAGTGAAAAATCCAGCGTTTATTATTGGTCCTGAAGGCGGGTTTACATCAGATGAAGTTGATTTTATTTTAAGCCAAAAAAATGTTGCGCCCCTTCATCTGGGAGATACCATTTTAAGAGCTGAAACAGCTTCCATTTCTGTTTTGGGAGCATGGGCTTGGTTATCTGTTGATTAAAAATTGTTTTTTATTTGTTAAAAAATTGTTTAAAAACAGAAAAGTTATTGACGATATGCGTATTTTTTGGTATTCTGGAAGTATATAGGGTTATTATACCCTTCTTTTTGGCGCATAAAAAAGGGGATGTCCGATGCAAAAAGAAAAAATTGGGATGGAAAACGGACGAACAATGGCTGAAATGCTTGGTGTTTTGGCCTTGATTGGGGTTTTATCAATTGGTGGCATTGTTGGTTATGGCTATGCAATGCGTTTATATCAAGAAGCTGAAACATTGGATCAGTTAAGTGTTTTAATCGCGGGCGGTCGCTCTGGGGATATTCCTTTGCATTATGGTTTTAAAACAGTTGGTTTATCTGATGGGTATGTTCCCTATATTGTTCCGATCAGAGATGTTATTTCAAAGGTGAGATATCGTTCTGAAGAAACGGCTTTTGATGCAGGGTTAACGGACGAAGAAGGGATGCTTGTTTTAAAAGATCCAAGACAGATGCATGAAGTGCGCGAATATGAATCGTTTGATACCTTGCTTGACACGCCTGCTTGGCTTCGCGCTGAAGATGAAAATAATTGGACGGTTCGTGTTACGGGGCTTTCCTATGCGTTATGCGAAAAGTTATTAATCAAAAAAGATTTGGGTTTTGATTATGCGTATGTTGCGCTTCAAAATGCGGATAAATCCCCAAGTGACCCTCTTATGGGTGACTTTTCATTAGTTGGAAAAGAAAATAAATATGCAAATCCAGATAGGGGTGGAGAAGAAGTTGTTGCAACAAGAGAACAAATTGATAAAGTTTGCTCTATGATTGACCCAACAAAGGGGAATATTTCTTTAGCGCAAAAATATATCAGAAGTCTTGGAGATGAAAATAAAACAGGAATTGCCCCAGGAGCAGAGGCTGTTTGCGAAAATAAAAAAAGTTTAGCTTGTATGGCCTATGGTGCAAGAGTAGATGTGGGTGAAAAAAATGAGGATGGATCAAAGAAAATGACTCCGCTTCAAACATTGGTTCTTTATTTTGGAAAAGACCGCGGGATTGAATCGCCTATTCCTGTGCCAGAGACTTGTGTTCCTGGCACGCCATATACGGAAGAAAGTGGTGGAACTATTGAATCGCAAGAATGTTGTGAAGCATTGGGTGATGATGTTGTTTTCATTCCAGGGGTTCCAAAATGTTGTAAACTGGTTGAAGATATTGAAAATACACCACGTTGTAAAGTGGGTCCAGATGGGCGTTATGTTGCTCGTATTACTGCTAAAACAGATACCACAGGTAAACCAGTTTTAGATGAAAATGGAATACCGGTTTATGAAGAAACGTGGGTTTTTGATACGGACGCTATCACTTCGGAAGAAGAGATTTATGTTGGAGTCAACTGGGCTGGTAAGCTGGATGAGTCTTGTTGCCCGGGTGCGGTTCCTGTAACACCTCCTACCGTGCCATGTCATGTTTCATCCATCACGGGGGCAGTATTGCCGTGGACAATTGCTACATCAAAAGGAGCAACATCCACCCAATATAAAAACTGTCCATTGGGAAGTTCAACTCAAACAAGTGAAGTAACGATCGATCAGTGTTGCATTGCAGGAGGAGGATATTGGGCAGAAGCCGATGGTCAAGTTGCTGGTACAGACCTTACATCAGAAACTGGAAAAGCACTTTGTTGTTCGCAAAATGATGTGCTGGCGTTTCGCACGGTTTCAACAACTGATCAATGTCCATGGGAAGGTGTTTCTAATGTTCCAACATTGGGAACGTCGATTACAGGGGCTGCTCCGCTGGATATCATGGGAACGCCAACAACAGATTGCTGTTATAAAATGGAAGGGCTTCAAAAACGTTTAAAAACAGCAGCTTGTGCTTATGAAGGTGGGGTGCTTAAATATTCGCAAGAATGCTGTAATGTGGCAACGGATATGAATGGACGAAAACTTTCTTATGTTTATGCGCCAAATGTTAATGAAACGCATACCTATGATCCAACTGTTGAGATAGATAATAGTCACCCTATTTCTCAAGAATGTGGAGTTATTGCGGCTGCGCCTACCAGTGTTTCAGAGCCAGATCGCAACTGTTGTGTGGATTATAAAGAGCTTGAACGTTCAGGAACCGCGTTAACTTATAATCAACAGATTAAAGATTGGAGCGGGATGCCTTCGCCAGAATATTGTTGCCAAACCCTAATTGGAACGTCTTTAGCTTCAAATGAGCGCGAAATGAAAAAACATTTTCAGCAATGTTGCGAATCAGAGCTTTATTTTAACACACAATTCAAAGAAACGCGAAGGAAAGGGAAATTTATTCCTGCTGGAACACATCTGCGTTCTTTTCAAAAAAATAGATCTTGTCCAGAGCCATATTCAGGTGAGACTTGTGGTGTCACGAATGAGACATATACCACATCGGAGGATATTTGCTGTGAACTACATACAGGAAAATCTATAGATGGAGTAGATAACAAGGCTTGTTGTCTCTATTTATCCACGAGTTCAGGGCGTTATTCTAAATATTGGGATGAAGAGACTGGTCAATGCCTCCCTTGTGGTGTTTGTGATGAAATTCCTAATACTGATAATCCGGATGATGAAAAGTGTTATGATTATTGCTTATATCAAGTTTCGCCAACGAATGGGGAGCCAGAACAAGATGTTACACCGCCAACGGTGACAAACACATGCATTACAAATAATACAGGTTGTTGGATCGGAAGAAATAATGCTTGTTGCCAAGAAAAAGGATTTGAAGCAGCTGGTGCAAGATCATGCAATTGTTGCCCAGATCCAGATGCTGAAGGGGTTACTCATGGGGATGATTGCTTCTTTCTTAAAGATACGCCATCTCGTATGGATCCAAAAACAGAATGTTTGGGCACAACAATAATTCCAGGAACAACTCCAGGAACAACTCCAGGAATAATAAATCCGGGAGTAATAACGCCAGAGGTAACAATTCCTGTTACGGTTAAAAGAAAAGTAAGAACATATGACTGTCCAGAAGGGGTTGCGCCAGGAACGGGCACGGAAATTGGTTGGTGCGAGCCAGAGAATACTTCTGAAGGGGCAGAATAAAAAGGTTAGCTATCGGTTGAAAGTGAGGATAAATGAGATATAAAGACTTGTTATTATTATCGGTTATGTGGGGCGTTTGCGCTTCCACCTTGGAATCAAGGGATTTGCTTGCTTGTGAATATAATCCAAGTGAACGCACGGTTTCGGGCAGACTTGGAACAAGAAAGAGATCTGTTCCTGCCATGTATAACAGGTATCGGGATGCTTCAAATTATGATGATGTGCACCCCGCTTTTAAAGCTTTGATTGAGCAAAATCAAAATAATTATCGCGAGTATGGGGGAAGAAGTCTTTTATATTTAAATGAAGAAGATGGATTTGGCCTTTATGAAACAGGGGGCACCATCCTTTTATATCGCACGCGCGTTTTTGCTGATGATGCCGCTTGGACCTATCAAAAAGAACCCGCCATTAACCCCCAAACAGATCGCCCATGGATTGAATTATCCGCTTCTGAATTAAGAGCGGTGAACCGCGGAAATAAAGTGATGGATGAACCTGATCAAGAATTTTTAAGAGATGTTCTTGCTATTTTAAACGAAAACTTTCATTATTATTATGGCATGCAGTTGGTGGATTTGGGGCGCGATCCAGAGGTGGACCCTGCACAATTAATGGGCAAATTCATCCCTTCAAAAATCCTTTTATTTGATAAACAAATTGATATGCTTGATTCATCAAATTATTCGGCGCAACAAACCGATCTTTATCGCGCTTTAGGGCACCCTGTTTATAATTATGAAGGGTTGATTTCTCCAAATATGAACGTTACTATTGGATCTAATTGTGGAGGAAGAGGGATAACTTATATGCCATTTAGGGATGCTTCATATATCAGCTTGGTCTATCATAATCAAGCTTGCCCAAATGAAGTGAATCCTTCTTTAGGAGCAAGGTCGCAACAAGTGTTTCATACTTCGGTTGCTTTAAATTTAATGATGGAAGGGTTAGAAAAAATTTGCGAAGAAAGGGGCGTGAATTTAAGATCGCAATCCGCGAATAAAACGCCATTGGCAAGAGCGCTTTATCTTGTTTATAAAAAAACAGATAAGTATGTGGAGGCATTGGTTTCGCATGAATATATTTCTCAATCACAGAATAAAGCTGCTCTTGAAGAAGGGGTGAACCATCTTTATGATGTTATCCCAATTAAAGGGTTATATGAAGCCAGATCTTCTTCAAGATCTTCTTCCAGAACGTCATCCCGCTCTTCATCCAGAACAAGGGCAACAAGTTCAAGAAATGTGCGCCGAAATCAAAGCGCATCCAGAGAGCGCAATTAAAAGGGGGAGGCAAACATGATGAAAAAATGGGGATTATTATTTCTTTTTCTAAGTTCATTAACAGTTTCAACTGATGTTTTTTCTCAATATGGTTCAGGGGATTTACCTTGTTGTTGGAGATCGCAGATACATGAATCACCGGAATGTTGTGTAGATGGAGCATGGGGGAATGAGGAACGGTTTGAATGGCGAATTGATGCATCGACTACTGATGGAGGTTGTTGTTCACAAATTAATGTAACCGAAGCATATCCAGCGGATTCAAGTGGTGAGTTCGTTCGTGGAGCAGTGGTTACCCAAACTTGCTGTGAAAGTCAAGGTGAAAGAGGAGCATCCCCAGGCAATTATAAATTTTGGCCAACATCTGGCTCTCAAAATTTGGAAGATGACCCAGATAAAGGTGGAATTTGTTGCATTAAGGATAGTTGGAAATTTTGGTCAACTGGATCAAATAACAGAAACTGTTGCAAAGCACAAGGTGGGGAAGAACATTCAAAGCGTTGTTGCTTTCAAGCATATGATTTAGAAAAAGATGCCCATTCAAAAGAATGTTGCAAACAAACAGATGGTAAATGGGAAAATGGTGATTGTTGTGCAAGCGCAACAGATGGCACAGCAATGGCAAACAAAATTGAACAAACCATAACTGCTGATGGCAAAGTTGAAGTCACTTATTCTGGCGTAAAAGTAACCAAGAATTGTTGCATAGATGATGATGGTGAAACCTACAACAAAGCTTTTGATTCAGGGGTAGCGGATCTTGGTTGTTGCATCAATGGAACTGTTTATGGGCTTGCTTATAATGATTCAAGTGAATCAGATGTGATTGAAGATTGCTGTGAAAATTCTAAAACAGTAACAGAACTTGGTTCATTAGATGCTTGTTGTGCATCAGGTGAAGAAGGTTATGTGAAAAAAACAAAACAATCAGACGGCACTGAATTAAAATCAGGCGCTTGTTGTAATGGCGATGTTTATATCAAAACTTTTGTAAAACCCAAAAAAAACACTGATGGTAGCACAAATTATGGTAATATGGAATGTTGTGAAACTGGAAAGTTTGCTATAGGTGGGGCTTGCTGTCAAAACAGTGATGATAAAGAGTATCCTGATGGAGATTATTATAGTTGTTGCCCAAGCTCTAATTTAGCAGATGCAAGTAATGTGAACGATAGAGAATGTTGCGAAGACCCAACTTCTCCGAGAAATGTGAATGGTAAACCAACTCAAGCTTGTTGCGAAAATGCATACGGTGAATGGGTTAGTGGTAATAAAAGCAGTGCTGCTGGCGATCCAGATCAAGAAGAAGAATCGAGTGCTTCTTGCTGTAAAGGATCAATGGATATTATGACTGGTTCAAGAACAGAAGCTTGTTGCCAAAATGCTGGTGGTAAATGGATGGATAATTCATTTTGTTGCATCACATGGGGCAAAAAGGTTAATGGGGCCTGTGTTGCTGATGGCCTACCAGAAGAAGAAGGAGAGCAGGAATATGCTGGTCCGTTAGGTGGACGATAAAAAAGAGGGAGGATTGCCAAGGTAACGATTTGGTAATTCTTCCTTTTTTGAAATCAAACCCAAAAGAAAAACCCATCTGAAATCAGATGGGTTTTCTTTTTAAACTAAACGGATTATTTTCCGCCAATTTTTGTTTTGCCACCCAAATATGGTTGCAAGGCTGTTGGAATTTTAACTGAGCCATCTGCTTGTTGATGGTTTTCAATAAAGGCAACTAAAACGCGAGGTGTTGCAAGGCCAGTGTTATTCAATGTATAAGCATATTTAACTTTACCTGTTTCATCTTCACGATAGCGAATATTTGTTCGGCGAGCTTGCCAATCTAATAAAGAAGAACAGCTGTGTGTTTCGCGATATTTATCTTGACCAGGGCACCAAGCTTCAATATCATTCATGCGGTATTTCCCTGCGCCCATGTCGCCTGTGCAGTTTGCAATAATTTGATAAGGAATTTCCATATCTTGCATAACTTCTTCTGCATTTTGAAGAATGAATTGATGCATTTTATCAGATTCGGCAACATCTGCTTTGCAAATGATATATTGTTCAACTTTGCTAAATTGGTGAACACGAATAAGACCACGAGTGTCTTTACCAGCAGCGCCAGCTTCTCTTCTGAAACATGGAGAAAATCCAGCATACATGATTGGCAAATCAGATTCTTTTAAGATGTCGCCGGCGTGAATGCTGTTTAAAATCACTTCAGCCGTTCCTGCTAAAAAGAGGTTGTCTTTTGGCATAGAGTAAACTGATTCATAATCAAATGGGAAGTGGCCTGTATGATAAAAAGCATTTTCAAATGAGAGTGATGGAACACTCATCACTTGGAAGCCTTTTTCAATTAATTTATTAACCGTATATTGCCATAAGGCCATTTCAAGTTGCAATAATTCGCCTTTAATCCCAACTGTTCGGCTCCCACAAATTTGAGAGATTTTTTTGAATTCACCCCAATCGTTTAAATCCATTAAAGCAACATGATCTTTCATTTCAAAATCAAAAACAGGTTTTTCTCCAACTGTTCGAACAACAACGTTTTCTTCTTCACTTTCGCCACGGGGAACATCTGGAGCAGGGATGGTTGGTGTCATCCCCATCATGGTTTTGAATTTTTCTTCAAGTGGTTTTAATTCTTCAGCATAAGCAGCAGCTTGTTGCCCTGATTGTTTAGAAAGAGCTTTGATTTCTTCTTTTCTTTCAGGACTTGCTTTTGGCATTTCTTTACTTAAAGCATTTCTTTTTTGAAGTTCTGCTTCCATCAATTGTTTAATTTGAATGATTTGCTTATCAATTGAAAGCAATTCATCAATATCAAGAGTCAGGCATTTTTCCTGTAATGTTTTTTTAACTAAATCAGCATTTTCTCTGATGAATTTTATATCAAGCATTTTATTTATCCTCTTCGTTGTTAGGTGCTTTATTTTGAATAAGTTCAGAAAGTTTTTTTAAATCATCCCATGCATTTTTTCTTGATGTTTGGGAGGCTGAGACCATATCTGGTCCAAAAGTTGAAATAACGGGTATTTCCTTGTTATTAATTGTTAGTTTTTGAATTTGTTGGCGCGCTTTTGTGATACTTTCAATGTCAAGCAAAGCTCTTGTTGGAATGGATCCAAAAATTAAAATAAAATCTGGATTCGTTAATTCCAAAGCTCTGATTATAAATGGTGTGCAAATTTTTTCTTCCGTTAAAGAAGGTTTTCTATCCCCCGGTAAGCGCCAAGGAATTAATGGTGCGATAAAACTGTTTTGGGGTGATAGTTGAATAGCGGCAAGCATTTTTTGAAGCAAAACACCTTGCGGTCCTTCAAAAAGATTGCCTGATCGTTCTGCTGGTGCTTTAGGTGCATCAAAAATGCAAAAAACTGTTGGATTTTTTTCTTTTCCAACGCCAGTAAATGTATTTAACGCTGTCTTTTTTAGAGAACACCCATCAAAAGAAGAAACTTTTTCTTTTAAAAGTTGAAGTGTTGTTGCTTCATTTGAAAGATTTTTTGCTTGCGCAACAAAAGATAAGCTTTCATCTTTTGGTTGAGGAATTGTTTCTTTTCGTGGTGCAACAAATTGCGTTATTCCTTCTTTTGGAGAAGGTGTTTCAGTTTGCCCCATTTTAAATGCCAAAAAGCGATCAACAGGCGTTTCCCTGATGACTTCCGAGATCCCAGAAAGCTGATACCATTTTAAAATAGCGCTATAATTCATTTTTTACTTCTTTTTTTTATAAAAAGATGATAGCATAAAACGACCTAAAAAGTAAAGGTTTTTCTAAAGATAGGGATTTTGTATGAAAAAAATTATATATATGCTTATGTTAACTGGTGTTTTGTCAGTTGGTTTTTTCTATGATAAAATTACAGTGAATGTTCAAGAAATTGTTAAAAAACATGTTAAAGAAAAACAAATAGCTTCAGTTGATAATAAAGAAATAGATAAGCTTTTAAAAACAACGAGAAAAATCCCAGAATCGGCAGAATTAGGATCTTATTTGGCGGGTGTTGTTGCTAGAAATAATGGTGATTTTAAAACATCTCTTTCGTATTTAGAAAAAGCTTATTTGGCCGATAAAGAAAATCACGATATCAGAAGAGATCTCTATGCTATGAAGGGGTTAGCGGGCGATATTCAATCCCTTTTTGATTTATTTGAAAAAGATTTTTATAAAGATAAATCCTTGCATTATGCACCAGAATTAAAAATTGCACAGTTAATTAAAGAAAAAAAATATCAAGAAGCGCTTGATTTTATTTCGTTACATCAAAACAAATCGCCGTTTATAACGGTTTTAAAAGCATGGTGTTATGCGGGATTAGATAATAAACAAAAGGCAGTTTTAACTTTAAATTCTTTGAAAGAAGAATCGCCACTTCATCAAATTAAAAGATATCATTTAGCATTGGTTCATGAATATTTTAATGATTCAAAAACAGCTGAAGTTTACTATAATCAGTTGCAAGGATTAACGAAAGATATTTCATTCACTTTCTATATTTCAGCCAAAAACTTTTTTGAACAAAAAAATAAATGGGATAGCCAAAATGTTTTTTATAAACAATATGAAAGTTTATCAGAAGAAAATCCCGTTTTTTATGATGTTATTTCCCAAGTGGGGATGAATCCAATTAAAACGGTGCAAGAAGCAGTTTCTGAACTTTTTTATGCTTGGGCAAATAGTTTGGGATCGCAACCTGATTTAGCGGTTTTATTATCAAATGCCGCTGTTTTCTTAAACCAAAATCATATAATGGCAAAAGTCTGGTCTGCCGAAGTTTTAGATGTGATGGATTTGTATGGGTTTGCTCATAAGATTTATGATCAAATTTTAAAAGAAAAACCTTCTGCAGATATTATTCTTTATAAAAAAGGCCTTGTTTATATGCATCACAAAAATCCAGAAGGGGCGCTTAAAATTTTTAAAGAACTGTTGAAAAGAAATGTTTCAAATCCAGTTGTTTTGCTTTTAGTTGCTCAAGGATATGAGGCAAATGGGGATTGTAAATCTGCTCTTCCATTTTATGAAAGAACGTTGTTTTTAATGAGTCGGTGGGGGATTAAACAATCAAAAGATATTAAATTCCAAGCAGCAAGATGTTATTTAAAAGAGGATAATTTTAAAGCATTTGAAAAATATGCATACTCGGCTTTGCAAGAAGATCCTTATGATGCCAATATCTTAAATTATTTGGCATATGCTTGGCTTGAACGGGATATTAATTTAAAAGAAGCTTTGGCGTTTCTTGAAAAAGCCTATGAACAATCCCCCGATTCGCCAGATATTTTAGATTCTTTAGCTTTGGCTTATTATAAGAAGGGGGAGCCTGAAAAAGCCCTTCCTTATGCAGAAAAAGCGGTTGATCTTTTAGGCGCTAGTTCCGTTGCAAACATGCATTTAGGAGATATTTATAAAGATTTAGGCCGAATCAGGGAAGCTCAATCTCAATATGAAAAGGCTTTGGCACTTGAATTTGATTTAACCCCTGAGCTTGAACAAAAGCTTTTAGAACGTTTAAAATAACTTTTTTCTCTTAAAAATTAGGGATTTATTAATTTTTAAAAAAAGTTCTTGACATCTTGTTATTTTAGGGGCATAATAGCTCTACTTGCACAGAGCTTTGTGTAAGTTGTCCGTCCAAAGATGGAAGGGTGGCCGAGTGGTTAATGGCAGCAGACTGTAAATCTGCCGACTTATGTCTACGAAAGTTCGAATCTTTCCCCTTCCACCAGGACGAACCCGACTGATGCGCGGGTGTAGCTTAATGGTAAAGCTCCAGCCTTCCAAGCTGATTACGAGGGTTCGATTCCCTTCACCCGCTCCAATTAACGAAGTCCCGTTTGGGATTTTAATTTTTTAACACTGATCAGTTAAGGAAATCAATAATGAGTAAAGAAAAATTTGAAAGATCAAAACCGCATTGCAATATCGGTACGATCGGTCACGTTGACCACGGTAAAACAACTTTAACAGCTGCTATTACAAAAGTTTTAGCAGAAAAAGGTGGTGCAGCTTTCGTTGATTATGCAAACATCGATAAAGCTCCTGAAGAACGCGCTCGCGGTATCACCATTTCAACATCACACGTTGAATATGAAACAGAAAACCGCCACTATGCACACGTTGACTGCCCAGGTCACGCTGACTATGTTAAAAACATGATTACTGGTGCTGCTCAAATGGACGGCGCTATCTTGGTTGTTTCTTCAGCTGATGGTCCTATGCCACAAACACGTGAACACATCTTGCTCGCTCGCCAAGTCGGCGTTCCTGCAATCGTTGTTTTCATGAACAAAGTTGACATGGTTGACGATGCTGAATTGTTAGAATTAGTTGAAATGGAAATTCGTGAATTGCTCTCTTCATATCAATTCCCAGGTGATGATATTCCAGTTGTCAAAGGTTCTGCAAAAGTTGCATTAGACAATGGTGACACAACAATCGGTCGTGATGCTATCTTAGCATTGATGGAAGCTGTTGATGCTTACATTCCACAACCAGAACGTCCAAAAGACAAACCATTCTTGATGCCAATCGAAGACGTGTTCTCAATTTCTGGCCGTGGTACAGTGGTTACAGGTCGTGTAGAACGCGGTGTATTAAAAGTTGGTGAAGAAGTTGAAATCGTTGGTATCCGTCCAACAGCTAAAACAACATGTACAGGCGTTGAAATGTTCCGTAAATTATTGGATCAAGGTGAAGCTGGTGATAACATCGGTGTTCTTCTCCGTGGTACAAAACGTGACGAAGTTGAACGTGGTCAAGTTTTGGCTGCTCCAGGAACAATTACTCCACACACAAAATTCGAATCAGAAGTTTATGTTTTGAGCAAAGATGAAGGTGGTCGTCATACTCCATTCTTCGCTAACTATCGTCCACAATTCTATTTCCGCACAACAGACGTTACAGGTACAATCGAATTACCTGAAGGTGTTGAAATGGTTATGCCAGGTGACAATGTTAAATTAACAGTTTCATTGATCGTTCCAGTTGCTATGGATGAAGGCTTACGTTTTGCTATCCGCGAAGGTGGTCACACAGTTGGCGCCGGCGTTGTTGCAAAAATCTTTGAATAATTCAAAGCAAACGCGAAAAAGAAAAGTCCCTGCTCGTCAGGGGCTTTTTTTTGTAACTAGATGCAGATAAGCTTAAACTATATTAAATTTATTAATTGTTGTTTGGTTGTGTTTGAAATATGTTTAAAAAATATTTATTTAATAAAGATGAAAAGTTTTTTTGTTATTAAAAGATTTAAAAATCTTATTTTTTTTAATATGTTTTAATGGGTTAGAATTTGGCGAAAAATTTTTATTTAATAAAAAAAAGCCCCTTTTTGGGGGGGGGCTTTTTGATATGGGAAAAGGATTATAACTCTCTAAACATGGGTCGTCCTTGGAATAAGCGTGTATTTTGTGCTTCCATGAATGTTGCCAATGAAATCTTACCTTCTCTGATTGTCATACGCATTTGACATGCAACCAATGGGTTTGGGTTTGCAAATGCTGTGTGAATAACGGGTCTTAAATTTGTTGTTCCTTCTAATTGTTGATGGACAACGCCTAAAATACCGCGAGCAAGTAGGTCGCATACAAGTTTTTCATCTAAGCCTGCGCCAGAAGCATATTTAATAACTGAATTCAATGCATCTTCAACGCTATTGGCATGAATGGTTGAAAGAACAAGGTGGCCAGATGTGGCAGCTCGTAAAGCTTGAGAGGCAACTTCTGGTGTTCTGATTTCGCCAACAAGGATATATCTTGGTCGCGAACGTAGGGCTGATTTTAATGCATCTCCCCATCTTTCATTTTCAACCGAACTTTGTTTGCATAATCCTAATCCACCATTTTTTGCATGATAGAGACCATCAAGAGGCATTTCTGGTGGATCTTCAATGGTGTATAAAAAGCCACCATGTGTTTCTAAAAACTCTTTAACTAAAGCCGAAATAGTTGTTGTTTTTCCCATGCCAGTTGGTCCAGCAAGTAAAATAAGACCCGATTCGGTTGCTAAAGATGTCATATATTTTACAATTGGCTCGGGCAACCCTAATTTATGGATGCTAGGGGTGTTTGTTGGCATTTTACGGCAGTTAAACTGTGTGCCGGTTGAAGTGATAACGCGTTCAACACGATATGATTCATTTAAAAAGCGAATAGCATAACTTGCGGATCCTTGGTATCCTTGTTCCAAAATTTTTAAGAAATCATCTAAATCTTCTGTTTCAAATGGAATGAGAGCAAATTTTGTGTTTTTATCTCTGATATAAGCAATTTTTTCAGGAGTGAACCAAATATCTGAAAAATCAACATCTTTAATAGATTTTGCTTTAAAAACTTTTTGTCCATTTTCATTTATTTCTTCGTGAGGGGTTGTTTCTTCTTTAATAACTTTTGCTTCAACAGGAGTGTTAATTGGTTGAGAAGATAAATTATCTTGAGAAAATGCTGGTGGTTGAGGCATAAAAGACGGCTCTTTAAATGCAGGAGGTTCTGGCATTTGAAAAGAGGGTTTAGGTTGTTGAATTTTAGGTTCATTTTCAAAAGGTTCATTTAAGGGTTT
Source organism: Alphaproteobacteria bacterium (assembly GCA_045655105.1). Lineage (GTDB taxonomy): Bacteria > Pseudomonadota > Alphaproteobacteria > CAAHEQ01 > UBA3637 > RGIG4140. The sequence continues at coordinate 20,765 of JAZOOQ010000024.1, forward strand.
TTCCTGAGTCCCTAATTTAAAGTTTGTTGGCATAGGTGGTTTTTTTGAAAATAGCATATTAATCCCCTTTTTTTATTTTTTTCTTCTTTAATTTAAAGGTTATTTTTTGTGATTTTGCAAGTTATTTTGTATTTGGAATAAATTTTCATTGTTTTTTTTAGCGTTTTTTTAAAAAAGAGCTTGTATTTTTTAAAAAAATGTATATAATACAAACATATTCTCAATAATTTAATGAGGGTGGGTCGTTTGACTCACCTTTTTTGATAAAGGAAATAAAATGGAAATAAGTGTAAAGTTAACTGATATGTTGGCGCCATCCTTGGCTGATTTGGGGTATGAAATCGTTCGTATTTCAATTCAAGGTGGTGATGTTAAAACGGTTCAGATTATGGCTGAAAGAGAAGATCGAAACGCGATGACGCTTTCTGATTGTGAAAAAATTAGCAGAACGGCTTCAGCTTTGTTGGATGTTGAAGATATTTTTCAAAATAAATATATGCTTGAAATTTCATCTCCAGGTGTTGATAGGCCGCTGGTTCGCGAATCTGATTATTCAAGATTTTCTGGATATGATGCTAAAATTGAAACACTTCATGATATTAATGGTCGTAAACGGTTTAAAGGAAAAATTTTAAGTTATGATGAAACAACTCATACAGTTCATTTTTCTTTTGAAGATCAACGTCTTGAAATTGCTTTTTCTGAAATTTCAAAAGCAAAATTATTGTTGACAGACACCATTATGCAAAAACAACCTAAAAAATAAAAAAGAAAGGAATAACAATGCAAATTGCAACTCTTCCAAGACCGGAACTTATACAAATGGCTGATTTATTAGCTCGTGAAAAAAACATCTCAAAAAAAGATGTTTTAGAAGCTATGGAACAAGGTATTTCAAAAGCTGGTCGTTCAAAGTATGGTCCTGAATATGATATCAGAACAAAAATTGATCCTCAAACAGGTGCAATTGAAATGGCTCGTTATATTACGGTTGTTGATGTTGTTGAAGATGAATTTACCCAAATTTCATTAGAAAGTGCCCAAAAGAAAGATGCATCATTAAAATTGGGGGATGAAATTGTTGATCCATTGCCGCCAATGGATTTTGGTCGTATTGCTGCTCAAACAGCTAAGCAAGTTATCACTCAAAAAGTTCGTGAAGCTGAAAGAATGTGTCAATACAATGAAATGAAAAGCCGTAAAGGTGAAATCGTTAGCGGTATTGTTAAACGTGTTGAGGGTGGTAATTTAATTATCGAAGTATCTCATGTTGAAGCTTTGCTTCGTAGAGATGAATTAATTCCAAGAGAAACATATCGTGTGGGTGATAGATTGCGTGCTTATGTATTAGATGTGCGTGCAGAAGTAAAAGGACCTCAAGTTTTCTTAAGCCGTTCCCATCCCCAATTCTTGGCTAAATTGTTTGCTGCTGAAGTTCCAGAAATTTATGATGGAACAATTGAAGTTAAATCTGTTTCACGTGATCCAGGTTCAAGAGCAAAAATTGCTGTTTGGTCAAAAGATAACACATTGGATGCAAGAGGTGCTTGTATTGGTATGCGCGGCGTTCGTGTTCAAGCAATTGTTCAAGAATTGCAAGGTGAAAAAATTGATGTTGTTCAATGGTCATCTGATCCAGCAACATTTATTGTGAATGCCTTGGCTCCAAGTGAAGTTTTAAAAATTGTTATTGATGAAGAATCCAAAAATGTTGAAGTTGTTTTGAGTGAAGAACAATTATCATTAGCTATTGGTCGTCGTGGTCAAAATATTCGCTTAATTAGTCAATTAACTGGTTGGCATATTGATATGATGAATGAAGCTCAAGAATCAGAACACCGCATTAATGAAACAAAAGAACGTGTTGATCTCTTTATGCAAGCTTTAGATATTGATGATATGATGGCACATTTGCTTATTCAAGAAGGATTCTCAAAAGTTGAAGATATCGCCTTTATTTCAATGAATGAATTAGCTGATATTGAAGGTTTTGATGAAGCTTTGGCAGAAGAACTTCAAAACAGAGCAAAAGCTTATTTAATCATGAAACAAGATTCTATGGAAAAACAACTTGAAGAGTTAAGTCTTGATAACTCTTTAAAAGATTTTGAAGGCTTGACATTAGACATGTTGGTTAAATTAGGTGAAAACAATGTTAAAACATTAGATGATTTAGCTGATTTGGCTGCGGATGAATTGATTGATATTTTAGGAAAAGGATCCATTACAGAAGCAGACGCAAATGCCTTAATCATGAAAGCACGGGAACACTGGTTTGAATAAAATTAACAGACATCAGCATAAACGCGCTGCCGAAACAGGATTAAAATGCTGTTTTGTAACAAAGACCTTTTATCCAAGGGAAGAGATGATTAGATTTGTTATCTCTCCCTTTAAAGAGGTTGTTTTTGATGCAAATGAAAAATTGCCGGGGAGCGGTATTTGGTTATATCCTTTGAAAGAAAATTTTGATCAAGCCGTTCAAAAAAGAATTTTTTATAAAGCTGCTAAAGGAACGGTAAAAATTCCTGAAAATTTAGAAGAAATTGTTTTATCAGCTTTAAAAGAAAAAGCCTTAAAATTAATCGGGTTTGCAAGAAAATCTGGTTCTTTGGTTTTTGGCTATGAAGGTGTTAAAAAAGCAATAGAAACAGGGATTGTTTGTTTGGCAATAGAGGCGGATGATTCTGCTCAAAATGGTCGAAAAAAATTATATAAACCAACAGATGAATTTTTGATTTTTGATTGTTTTACCCGCGAAGAATTGGGAGAAATAACAGGGCAGGAAAGCCAAGTGCATGTTGCAGTAACGGATAAAAAAATTGCTGATGTTTTAGAACAAACCATAAAAAAGATAAGCCTTTTAAAAGGTATTGAAAAGAAAGGATAAGCTATGGCTGAAGAAAAAAAACAACTCTCATTATCAGGAAAGACTTTAGAACTGAAAAATAAAACTCTTTCTTTGAACACGCATGTTCGTCAAAATACTGGGACGGGCAAGTCGAATATGGTTCAAGTTGAAGTGCGTAAAAAGCGCGTTATTACAAGCGAACAGCCTTCTAATGTCCTTTCAAGTGAGGCAACTCAAAAATTAAAACTTATTCAAGAAGCCCAACAACGTGCAGCTCAAAAAGCAAAATTAGAAGCTGAACAAAAACAACGTGAAGAAGAACAAAAATTGCTTATTCAAAAAGAGGCTGAGGAAAAGGTTTTAAAAGAAGAGACTGAAACTCAAGCTCAAGAAGTTGAAGAGGTTGAAGAGGTTGTAGTTAAAGAAACTGTTCAAGAAAAACAAGAAAAGAAATTTGAGAAAAAACAAGTTTCTGAGCCAGCTCAATTTTCTCGCAAAAAAGAACGTGAATCAGAAGGAGACGATCGAGGTCGTAACCGTGGATATCATGAGGAAAAACGCTCTTCAAAGGTGAATATGAATGCTTACAGAAATATGAGTGTAAGTGATTCTGATGGTGATGATATGGAAGATGGTGTTCGTCATCAACGTCGTTCATTGGCATCTATTAAACGTTCACGTGAAAAAGAACGTTTAAAACATATGGAGCCAAAGGTTCAAGAAAAAGTGATCAGAGAAGTTGTTATTCCAGAAACGATTACAGTAGCTGAATTGGCTAACCGTATGAGCGAAAAGGGAGCTGCAGTTGTTAAAGTTTTGATGAAACTTGGTATGATGGTAACGATTACTCAAACAATTGATGCTGATACAGCTGAATTAGTTGTTGAAGAATTGGGTCACAAGGCAAAACGTGTTGCAGAATCTGATGTTGAAGATATTTTGAAAAAAGAAGAAGATGCGCCAGAGGATTTGTTGCCACGTTCTCCAGTTGTTACTGTTATGGGACACGTTGACCATGGTAAAACATCTTTACTTGATGCTCTTCGTTCTTCAAACGTTGCTGGTGGAGAATCTGGTGGTATTACACAACATATCGGTGCTTACCAAGTGATGTTATCCGAAGGTCAAAAAGTTACCTTTATTGATACGCCAGGTCACGAAGCATTTACAGCTATGCGTGCTCGTGGGGCAAAGGTAACGGACTTGGTTGTTTTAGTTGTTGCAGCTAACGATAGTGTTATGCCTCAAACAATTGAAGCTATTCACCATGCTAAAGCAGCGGGTGTTCCAATTGTTGTTGCTATTAACAAAATTGATGTGCCAGGAGCAAATCCTCAAAAAGTTCGCACAGACTTGTTGCAACATGATGTTGTTGTTGAATCAATGGGTGGTGAAGTTTTAGATGTTGAAGTATCAGCTAAAAAACACATTAATTTAGATAAATTGATTGAAACAATTTTATTGCAAGCAGAAGTTTTGGATTTAAAAGCATCTCCAAGCAGAAGTGCTGAAGGTGTTGTTGTTGAAGCAAGAATGGATAAAGGCCGTGGATCGGTTGCAACTGTTTTGATTCAAAAGGGAACACTCAATGTTGGCGATATCTTTATTTCAGGGCAAGAATGGGGTCGTGTTCGCTCACTCTTTAATGATAAAGGACAACGTGTTGAAAAAGCATTGCCATCACAACCTGTTGAAGTAATTGGTTTGCAAGGAACACCATCAGCTGGTGATGATTTTGTTGTGGTTGATTCTGAAGCCCAAGCAAGAGAAATTTCTGCTTATCGTCAAAGAAAAGCCCGTGAACAATTGCAAGTTAAAACAATGAGTGGTGCAGAACACTTGTTGGCAAAAATTAAAGCTGGTGAAATTAAAGAATTGCCTGTTTTGATTAAGGGTGACGTTCAAGGTTCAGTTGAAGCATTAAATGGCATTCTTTCTAAAATTGCAAATAATGAAGTTAAAGTTCATGTATTGCATAGCGCAGTTGGTGCTATCAATGAATCAGACGTTACTTTGGCTCGTGCATCAAAAGCGATTATTATTGGGTTTAATGTTCGCGCTAATCCAACGGCTCGTGAAATGGCAAAACGTGATGGTGTTGATATTCGTTATTACTCAATTGTTTATGATGTGGCTGATGATATGAAACATGCTGTTGAAGGTTTGCTTGAACCTGAATTGAAAGAAAAGATTTTGGGTTATGCAGAAGTCAGACAAGTTATTTCAATTTCAAAAGTTGGTAAAATTGCAGGCTGTATGGTTAAAGAAGGCCTTGTTAAACGTGGTGCAAAAGTTAGATTACTTCGCGATTCTGTTGTGATTTATACAGGCGCTCTCAGCCAATTGAAACGTTTTAAAGATGATGTGAAAGAAGTTCGTGAAAATTATGAATGCGGTATGAGTTTTGAAAATTATGATGATATTAAAGTTGGTGATATGATTGAATGTTTTGAAATGGAAGAAATTGCCGTTAAACTTAATTTTGATGTATAGGAGGTTTTGATGAAACAAACAGAAAAAGGACAATCAAAAGCTCCAAGTCAACGTCAGCTTCGTGTTGCAGAAGAGATTCGTCATATTATTGCAAAAATGCTTTCTCAAGATGATCTTTTTATCGAAGGATTAAAACCTTCATTCACAATGATCACTCAAGTAACGATTTCTCCGGATTTATCATATGCAACAGCGTTTGTTGAAACAATTGGCGATACAGTTGTTGATGAGCAAATTAAGCTTTTAAATTTACATAAAGGCGCTTTTCGTTATCGCATTGGTAAGGCTATTCGTTTGCGCATTGTGCCAGATATTATTTTTAAAGCAGATAAAAGATTTGCAGTTTCAGAGCACATTAATCAGCTTTTAAATAATCCACAGGTGCGTGCTGATGTTGAAAAAGAAATTGAAGAAGAGTTTTAATTTGAATGGCAAAAATTGTTAATCAAATTAATGGATGGATAATTATTGATAAGCTGTATGAGATGGGATCAACAACTGTTGTAAACCGTCTCAAACGGCTTTTGCATCCATCAAAGATTGGTCATGCAGGAACATTAGATCCATTGGCGACAGGTGTTTTACCAATAGCATTGGGGCAGGCAACTAAAACAATCCCATATGTGATGGATGGAAAAAAAGTTTATCAATTTGAAGTAACTTGGGGAAAAGAAACATCAACAGATGATTTAGAAGGCGAAGTTTTATTTCAATCAGATAAACGCCCTTCAAAAGAAGAAATTGAAGCAATTTTGCCATTTTTTATAGGGGAGATTTCTCAAGTTCCCCCTATGTATTCAGCTATAAAAATCAATGGCGAGCGTGCTTATGATTTGGCAAGAAAAGGCGTTGATGTTGAATTAAAACCTCGTTTAGTAACGGTTGAAGAATTAAAAATTTTATCACATTCGGAAGATAAAACTCTTTTTGAAGTTGTTTGTTCTAAGGGCACATATGTTCGTTCTTTGGGGCATGATATGGGGCGAAAACTTGGATGTTTTGGATATATCACTCTTTTAAGAAGAACAAAATGTGGACCTTTTTCGCTTAACCATTCGATTTTACTTGAAAAATTTGAAAAAGAAGAGTATAATGCATTGAATTTGCCACTTATCGGTATTTTAACCGCACTGGACGACATCTTGGTGCTGGCTGTAGATAGCGAAATGGCAAGTATGTTGAGACAAGGCAAAGCGCTTAAAGCCAAAGCTGTTTGTAATAATCAAAATTTTCAAATGGGGCAGGTGATAGCATTAGCATTGGATCAAGAACCAATCGCGTTGGTTAAATATGAAAAAGGATTGTTTAAACCTTTTCGTGTTTTTCCAGCAGAAAATTAAATTTAATATTTAAGAAAGGAAATTAACGATGTCGCTTTCAAAAGAAATGAAAAAGCAAATTATCACAGATTACGCAATCAAAGATGGTGATACAGGTTCACCAGAAGTTCAAGTTGCAGTTTTGACAGCAAAAATCAACTATTTGTCAGAACACATGAAATCAAATAAACATGACCACCACTCAAGACGTGGCTTGCTCAAAATGGTTTCAAATCGTCGTCGTTTGCTTGCTTATTTGAAGAAAGATGATGAAAACCGTTACGGCGAACTCATCAAACGTTTAGGTTTACGTAAATAACCAAAAAATTTTAAAGGGGGTCATCAAGGGATGATCCCCTTTCAAGACTTGAAAATGGGTTTTAAGTCTTTTGTATGTATGAAGGAAAATAATATGACAATTTTTAAAACATTTAAGAAAGAAATCGTTTGGGGGGGCAAAACACTTTCCATTGAAACAGGTAAAATCTCACGTCAAGCTGATGGTGCCGTGATTGTTCGTTATGGGGACACAATGGTTCATGCAGCTGTTTGCGCAAGCAAGAAATCACCAGATACGTTTGAAGATTTTATTCCATTAACAGTTAACTATATTGAAAAAAGCTATGCAGCTGGTCGCATCCCTGGGGGATTTTTTAAGCGCGAAGGTAAACCATCTGAAGCTGAAATTTTAACATCTCGTTTAATTGACCGTCCGATCAGACCTTTATTTGTTAAAGGCTTTAACAATGAAACACAAGTGACGGTAACATTGCTTAGCCATGATTTAAAAACACAACCAGATATCATTGCCATGATTGGTGCTTCTGCAGCGTTAACAATTTCTGGCATTCCATTTTTAGGCCCAATTGGTGGCGCTAGAGTTGGTTATGTTGATGGCGAATATGTTTTAAACCCAGATTTAGATTTAATTAAATCTAGCAAATTAGATTTGGTTGTTGCTGGAACAAAAGAAGGCGTTTTAATGGTTGAATCTGAAGCTCAAGAACTTTCAGAAGAAACAATGTTAGGAGCTGTTGCTTTTGGGCATGATAGCATTAAACCAGTTATCGATATGATTATTGAATTAGCTGAAGAATGCGCTAAAGATCCATGGGATGTGAAAGAAGAACCAGCAGAATATGCAACAGTTCGTTCTGAAATCTTGGAAAATTTAGGCGAAGAATTAAAAGAAGCTTATCATATTCATAATAAATTAGATCGTTTAAATCAAATTTCTGTGATCAGAGAAAAAGCTCATGCTTTATTTGCTGATAGAGAAGCCGAAGATGCAATTTGCGATAAAGTTTTCCATGAATTGGAAGCAAGAACAGTTCGTGATATGGTTTTATCCACAGGTCTTCGCATTGACGGTCGTGACACAAAAACAATCCGCGTTATTGAAACAGAAGTTAATGTTTTGCCAAAAACACATGGGTCTGCATTGTTCACTCGTGGCGAAACACAAGCTCTTGTAACTGCAACGCTTGGAACAGGTGAAGATGAACAAATTATTGATGCATTGCAAGGCGAATATAAAGAACACTTTATGTTGCATTATAACTTCCCTCCATATTCTGTTGGCGAAGTTGGTCGCATGGGTTCACCAGGCCGTCGCGAAATTGGGCATGGTAAACTTGCATGGCGCGCCATTCATCCAATGTTGCCAAGCAAAGAAGAATTCCCATACACATTGCGTGTTGTTTCTGAAATTATGGAATCAAATGGATCTTCATCAATGGCAACAGTTTGTGGTTCAACATTGGCATTAATGGATGCTGGTGTTCCAATGAAAAAACCAGTTGCTGGTATTGCAATGGGATTGATTAAAGAAAAAGATGGATTTGTTGTTTTATCTGATATCTTGGGTGATGAAGATCACTTGGGCGATATGGATTTTAAAGTTGCTGGAACAAAAGATGGTGTTACAGCTCTTCAAATGGATATTAAAATCACATCTATCACAAAAGAAATTATGGCTATTGCTCTTGAACAAGCCCATGAAGGTCGTTTGTTTATCTTGGGTAAAATGGCTGAATCTTTGGCTGAACCACGCGCTGAATTAAGCCCAAATGCACCACGCATTATTTCTTATAAAATTGATAAAGAAAAAATTCGTGATGTTATTGGAACAGGTGGTAAAGTTATCAGAGAAATCGTTGAAAAAACAGGTGCCAAAATTGATATTGATGATGATGGGTTAATCCATATTGCTTCAGTTGATGGTTGTGCAGGCGAATCTGCATTGAACTGGATTAAAGGCATTGTTTGTGAACCAGAAATCGGTCAAATCTATGATGGAACAGTTGTGAAATTGATGGATTTTGGCGCATTTGTTAACTTTATGGGAACAAGAGATGGTTTAGTTCATGTTTCTGAAATTGCACCTCATCGCGTTGAAAAAGTTGCTGATGTGTTAAAAGAAGGCGATAAAGTTAAAGTTGTTTGCTTGGGAATTGATAACCGTGGCAAGATTAAACTTTCAATGAAACGCGTTGACCAAACAACAGGGGAACCTGTTCAATTGGAAGAAAAACCACATAAGAAAAAACATCATAAAGAACATTCAGAAGAAACTGTTGAAACAACAGAATCAGCAGAATAATTTATGAATGCTAACAAAAAAGCGAGTCGTTTGACTCGCTTTTTTAATTTATAAGAGGTTATTTTAAATAGTTTTTAATTTGTTTTAAAATTCCAGTTAAAAAAGAAAAGTTTTTTGTTTCATTTGAGGTTAATTCCCACTCTTGTTTTTGGGAATATCTATCCATCAAAAAATATTTTAAGTTTTCTCGATGTTCTTTTTTCACAGATTCAGCATCATTATAACAAATTAATGTTGGATTATTTAGTTTAATTTTCTTCTTCATTTTTTTGTGATTGCTGCTCTCTAAATACAGTTGGTCTTGTGGTTTTGTTAAATCATTGATATAAACGCCTGTTGCTTTTTTGTGTTTTAAACAAAAAAAT
>JAZOOQ010000025.1:0-3000 GCA_045655105.1 Alphaproteobacteria bacterium
TGGCTGGAGCAGATCTCTAGCTGGGGTGTGGGGGGGGGGGGGAGGGTTGGGGAGGAGTGCAGAGGGGGTGTGGGGGTGCAGAGGTTGGGAATTGGTGTGTCTATGGAGTGGTGAGGTGGTGTGGCGAGGTTGCAGGCGCTATGGAGTGGCGTGGAGAGGGTAACGCGAGGTTGGGTGCGTGGTGGGTTGAGTCACTGATGTGGCGTGTGGGCGTGTTGTTGGGCGCGTGTGGGTGGGGTGGCGCAGAAGTGCGAGGAGTGGTGTTGTGGCGCATGGGTTAAAGGGGCAGTGTTAATAAGAAGGGCTTGACAGCATTGAAAAAAAAGGATTATCTTAAGTAAAAAGGAGAAATAAGCATGAAAAAAGGATTATTCTTAACGTTAGCATTTATTGCTTGTTTAAACATTAACACCAAATCTTTTGCAGATGGAATGAATGACAAACCACAACCAATAGATGTTTATGAATCAGAAGAAAATGCTAAACGGGTTTATGATATTTTGATTAAACGTTTTAATATTGATACTTCTTTTAAGTTTAAACAGCCAGCCTTAAATTATTTAATTTCTGGGGGTAGTCAAGTCAATTTTGGGAATTATATTTTAGTTACTAAAGATAAAATTTTAGAGATTAATTACGAAAATGAGGGGGGAGCGGATCCTATTACTGATCCGCTTATTGTTATTGGAGATCATTGCTCAATCCTAACGGATGAAGACTATTTAACAGTGATGAAATGTGAAATGTATCAAAATTTATATAAATATTTTGAATTTAAGAATTTTGTTCAACAAGGGACACAAAGCATTATGGTTAAAATCTTTTCGTCTGATTCATCCAATATTAATGATGCAGATACTTCTTTTAATCGAACTTCTGTATATTCACCGGTTCACTAGAAGTTATTCTCTTTTAAAATTCTTTCATTTTCATTAAATGGGTTTTCTAACCAATTAAATCTTTTCTGATAGATAGGAAAATTTTGTGGTGTTAACTCTTCTTCAATGTTATTACTAATAAAGTTATAAAGTGCTTTTGGCTTCATATGAGATAATTCTTTCATTGATCGTAGTAATGTATAATTATTGCGGTTACGACCAGCTCCAATTCTTCTTGTTTGAACACCTGCCATCCCAAAATAACCATTCTTTAACGCATAACCTAGTTTAGGGTAATAGCTTACACCTCCATTTTTCGTTTTTTTATACAATGGCGTGTTTTCTCCTGGATTATAAGAAATATCTAAAACATTATCTCGATTTCCCTCGGGTAATTTATCAAAATCTATATTAAAATGTTCTAAAAATCCTTTAATTTGTGGAACTCCATATTTGATATAATGTTCGTAAACCAATTCTTTTTTTCGTTGTTCATTTAATCGGTGTGAATAGATTTCATTCATTGCATTAACTTGTTCAGTGGTTAACTGAGGATAATATTTGTTTCCATTTTGATATATATTTTCAAATAAATTTGGTTGTTTTTCTGAATTAACATCTTTAAAAATACCGGTTTTTTTATTGAATAATGGTCTTATCAGGTTTATAGACTTTATTAAATTTTTCTTTTGTAAAGGTGTTAATTTCCAAATACTGTTACTTAAAATTTCATTAGGAGTTACCAATTTTCCAATACCGGTTGTTTCGTATGATCTTGGGTCAAAATAAATAGTATCATAAGACCCTTCAATTAGTTCCAATGCTTTTATATGTCGGTCAATATCTTTTTTTAAATTGATTTTTTTTAATTCTTTTTTTCCTGTTAATTTATTTGTCAAATAAATATCTATTATCAATTTATCTTGATATGGATCTGCTTCATTCTCAATACCCATGCTTGACAAAGTGCTAGCATGCGCTTGTTTTATACCACCCAAGAGGTTGAACAAACTTTGTTTTAAAACAGATGAACCATATAAGCGCTCTTCTTCTTTCGCTTTTTTTATCAATTCTCCCAATTCATTTAACTGGTCAATTGAATAAGAGCTTAATTTTTGCCACACCGGATCATTTTGATGCAACCCGTTGTTTGAAAAGCCACTTGACATAGAAGAGTTAAAACTATGTTCATCTGTTGAAGATGAAGGCTCATATTGCGAAGAGTTAAAACTGTTGCCAGATAACAAACTCATTGAGCTTGTTGCGTCATCTGATAAAGACTCATAAGGCATTTCTCTTGCACTTAAAGTGGCGGCCATTCGTTCGGTTAAAGTGCCTCCCTGAGAGCCAAAGGCGTTTGGATAAGAAAAATTGTTTAAGCTTGACTCAAAAGCATTTGGGTTTAATCCACCTCCTGTTAAGCTTGTCGTCACAGGCGCTTGAACGGAAGATTGCATCAAACTTTGCGGAGTGCTTGAAGTCAATGAATTGTAGTTTGATGTTGGATAACTTGTTGATTCTTCAAGAAAGTTATTTGAGCTATCATCAAGTAAACTTTGGTATCCAACTGGCGTATCAAAAAGACTACCAGTTTGTTGAGGCTCTTTAATAAGGGATTGATCCAAAAAGCTAGTGGATGAAGAAGGTGGAGTCATAAATGTTTTTTGTAAGCGTTCAATATTTTCTGAAATATTTGAACTTCCAAATCCAAAATTATTTTCACTTGGCGTTCCCCAAAAGTTATGTCCATACTGCGTAAAATTATCGGTAACTCCGTTTTGTTGTTCTTGATCCATGAGCATGATTCAATTCCAACTAACAACTCATCTGAACGAAAAGCATTTCATTCATCTTCGTTGAGTTTCATTGCCTTTCCTCATAAAAACAAGAAATTGTTCTTGTTTTTATTTCGCGGTCACGCTCTTGGCGAGCGAATTGATATTCGAGCTCATCTCTTGTTGTAAAACCCGAATGGTCAACCCCATAAGAATCAAAAGAGCTGTTTGTTAAATTTTGATACCCCAATGGGGATTTCATTTTTCGATACAAAGGCATTTTGCCTCCTTTTTAGTTAAACGTTAAAAAAAAGCCCTTTCCTTTAAAAAAAAAAGAAAAGTCAGGC
>JAZOOQ010000026.1:0-18587 GCA_045655105.1 Alphaproteobacteria bacterium
TTAAAAAAAGAAGTGTCTTATTTTATTAAAAATAAAAAAGAAAAAAATATTCATTTCTCCCCCACTCTTTTTTCATTATTGAAAAAAAGTCTTTTAACAAAAACAAACGATACAAAAAGTTATCTTCTCTTTATTTCTGATTTTCTTTTATCAACAAAAACAAAAATTCATGAAATGCAAATTAAATCTCTTGAGGAGATTCAAAATGCGCAAAATGAAGGAGATATTATCCTTTTAAGCACACATCCTAGAGATATTGCAAGAATGAGCGAATATACAGATTGGGAAACTTGTATGTCTTATGATAATGAATATGCATATGATCTTTCTTTTCAAATTGGATGCGGAAGTATTGTTGCTTATTTAATTAATTCAAAAAATCCTCATAAAAAACTTTCAAGAGTTTTATTAAAACCTTATGCAATGGAAGAAGAAATAAAAAAACTTGAAAATCGATTAAATATATTTTATCAAGGCAAAAATAAAAAAACTCTAAAAAGCATTGAATTATCTATCATTTCAAACACAAACTTAAAGAAAATAAGAAATGAATTGGGTGTTTTTTTTAATAAAACAAAAGAAGATTTATCATATACCGAACCGAATATTGGACCTAGAGTTTATCTGGCAGATAAACAATTTGGTCTGCAAAATTCTCTTTTTCTAAATTATTTAAATTATATAAACAAAAAATATTTAAGCACAACGCATCCTGAAGGAGCCTTTTTTGCATTTGGCAATTACTATCGCGAAAATTTAAACAAGCAATATTTCTTCTCAAATCCAAATAATCCTCTTCATTTGATAAATTTTCTTGAAATGAATAAATCCCCATATAAAGTTACTTATCAAAATAATCAACCTTACATTTTTACCAAAAGCATTTATTCTAAAGGGATTTATAACTTAAATTTAAGCGGTGTTTATTCTGATTACATAACAATGGAATCACAAGATTTAAAATTTATCGATAACCGAGGTCTTAAAACAAAAGTATTAACTCTTTTGAATTTATCAAACACCGATCCTTTTCCAACAACACTCCACATAAGTGAAAAATTGATTATTCATGGGAAAAATTTAACTATTTTACCCAAATATATCAAAACACAAGAACTTGATATTAATGCCCCTCAACTTCAATTTATCCCTCAAGAATTGAATGTCAAATCCCTTTCCATTATCAATACAAATGTTCATCAATTACCTAATTTAAAACTTGAAATTCTTTCCGCTACTACTTCAAAAATAAAAGATTTAAGAAATGTTGATGTTAGTGAATTTTTAGATCTTACCTCAACACCAATTCAATTTTTAAAAGATAAACTCACTGTTTCTTATCTGATTTTAAAAAATTGCAAAAACTTAAAACAACTGCCAACACTTCTAAACATTAAAGGTCTTGATATTTCAAATACAACTCTTCTAAATATTCCTATCACACATTATAAATGGTTACTCATGAATAACCATATGGGATTAGAAAAATTACCAACAAATGTTTCATTTGACGTATTAGAAGCTCACAACAGTGATCTTAAAGAGTTGCCTACAAATATTTCTGCATCAAGAATTAATATTTCAAAATCAAAAGTTTCTTGTTTGCCAACAAATTTAAAAATACATGAACTAGATATCTCTCAAACAGAGATTGAAACATTGCCAACAGATATTCAAGTTTATGATTTAAAAGCAAAAAAAACAAAAATATCTGTTATTCCTTCAAATATTAAAATCAAAAAAATAGATCTGAGAGAATCTTCATTAGAAACGGTTCATTATTCAAAATATTTACATCATCTTACTTTAACAAAGTTACCTCAATTCATCCATCCGCAACTTTCACCTTTTATTTTTGTTGGCTTTGATGAAAAAGATATTTTAAAATCCAAAAAACTATATATTGAAAAATATATATCCCCATCCAAAATAACTGAAAAAAATATTTTAATATCTCATCACATTCATAAAAATATTTATTCACATACCAAATCTTAATCTATCCTCTTAAAACAACCTATTTTATTATCAAAAACATCCCATGAATCAACTTTCCTTTTTTAAACTAATTAAAGAAATAATAAAAAAAAGTTTTACTCTTTCAGGTAGAGAACCAAAAGAAAGCGTTACAGCTTATCTGATTTTTCTTGTTTTATTTGAAGTTGGATTATCTATCATATATCATTTTACAACTCTAAAAATTGGTTATAAATTTATTTTTTCATTTTTACCACTTGTTCCTCTACCCTCTTTATTTATCCGACGCATCCATGATCATAATAAAAATTTAGGGTTTACATTACTCCCCTTTTTCTTGTTTCTTATGTTGCTTCCTTTCTTAAATTTTAAAGCATTTGAAGCTAATATACAAAATGAAAAACTTATTACTGGTGGAATTATTATTGAAATTCTCACTGTTTTATTTCTTATTCAGTTTTTTTTATTTTTCATTCTATTATTCTTAAAGGGAGATAAAAACGAAAATTTATATGGGCCATCATCTAATTATCTTATCTTTCCCATCAAAAAAAGAACTATTATAATTCTATTTTCCATTTTATTTGGCTTTATTTTAGTTGTTTTTTCATTAAACCAAAAAGAATCTATTCAAACACAAAATTTAAATATTCTTGCCCCTAACAATCCTCAAAAAAATACAACAAACTTATCTAAAAAGAGTTTTTCAATAAAAAAACAACCTATTTTTCATAAAATTGAACAAATTAAAACACCCAAAACAAAAGAAATCCTTCCCTTACAAAAGGATCAAAATCTTCAAGTAGATTCAATTCAAAATGAAATCAAAGTTAATGATCTATTAAACTTTTTATTTTTCCTTTCAATTCAAACTCTTAAAGATGAAAACGAAATTTCATATTCTGAAAGTACACCACGTGAAATTATTTTAATCAAAGCCCAAAATGGGAATATTACATTTATTCTAAAAGACACTGCACTATTAAATCTTATAAAACAACAATCTATTGATTGTCAAAAAGAAGTTTGCCATTTTAAATCAAATAAATATTTAAAAACAATAAATAATGGGTATTGATTTTTTTTTGATTATTCATTATCCTTGAGTAGAATAAAATTCATTAAAAGAGGAACAAAATGAGTGAAACACAAAAACCATTAAGAAAAACATCTGCAAAAAAAACAACAACTAAACCTCAAAAGAAAACAGCAATAAAAAAAACTGTTTCTAAAAAAATGACTTCTACTAAACCTACTTCAAAAAAAGCCATTAAAACTCAAGATAACACTTTAACTATCACTCAATCTGAAAAAGAGGAAAACATTTTATTAAATCAACCAATGCAAGAAGATTCTATAACAGAAAATAATATAAAAGAGGAAACTGTTGTATCAGAAAAAATGGGATTTTTTAAACTTTATTTTTCAACATGGAAAAAGATGTTTTCCACAAAAGGTCGCGCAAGCAGAACTGAAATTTTCTTATTTCCAATTGTAAATCTTTTTATTTTCTTTTCATTTTTTCTTTCCTCATTAGCCGTAAGTTTCTTCTTTGAAGAAGAGTTGATAAGCCTGGCTTTGATTACGATTCCTTATATTTTAGCTATTATATCTTTACCAGCATCTATTACTTTACTTATTCGAAGATTTCACGATTTTTCAAAAAGAGCTCTCTTTGCTGTTCTTCCTTATCTTTTATTTTTAACTTTGGCTCCATTAATTATTTTTCTTTTAAATCAAATAACACCAAATGAAATATTAATTAGTTTGAGCATTGCTGTAATAGTTATTTTATGGTTATGGGCTTTAATTTGGACATTGATGTATATGTTTCGCCCTGGAACTAAAGGCGCCAATAAATATGGAGAAAGACCACAAACAAAAACAAGAATTATCTGGATAAACTTAATAATAGTTTTAATCAATGTTGTTTTATATTATGGTATTTTAGTTTTTTCTTTTCTTTTAGCATATATTGAAATGCCATCCGACCTTCAGACAATTAATCAAAACGTTTACGAATCAATGCCTTACTCTAACTCAATTTCCAACGTTGACTCTGGAGCTACCCCCCCTTTATCTGATGAAGAATTTGAGGCTGAAATTTTAAAGATGGAAAAATTCATCAACTCATTACCTGATGAAAATAATTTAACAGATATTGAAAAAACGGAAACTAAAAGCCCTACAACAACAAAAAATCTTTTAGATCCAAAAGAATAAAGAACATCTACTAAAAAGAAACCCACTGGCCTAGCCAGTGGGTTTTGGATTACAATAAAAACAAGATCAAACCTCCTATTTTTTATTCCAAACGAGTATTTAAACTTATCGTTACTTAGATCGAGTAAGACCCGCCCTTACTTTTTTACCAACAGACTTTGCAGACCCTACAAGCTCAGTCGATATGTTTGCTTGAGAATCAATTCCTAACTCTGTGGTCTTCTCTGCAGGCGGCAATTTATCAACCTTGTTAGCACGCGAACTTGAAGTATCTCCAACAATCATTTGATCTCCAGTTGAAGCGTCCAAAACTAAAGCAAATACACTCATACTACTACACAACTCTGAAGCATGCGTATTAACACTTCGATCATCTCGCTCTGTAGCCAAATCTAAAGAACTTTTCTCATTCACTATGGATTGGTCTGATTCTATTTCCTCACTGTTTTCTCTTCTAATCTCATCAGCCTGCCCCCTTAAACACTGAGAAAATGGTGCATTTTTTTCTTCTAACCAATCAATAATTAATAATAAATTTTTTATTTTACGCTCATCCAACTTTTTAGTCGAATCTTCTTCCTTTTGATCATCAATCAACTTTCGATAAGCACTATCTAATGGCGTTTCATTCCAATTATTTTTCACCGATAAATCAGCACCTGCTTCAAGAAAAGCTTGAAAGATTTCTGTATGACCACACTCTGTAGCATAATGCAAAGGAGTAAATCCTTGATCGTTTTTTATATTTTTATCAACCCCCAAGTCAAACAATATCTTAACAACATTTGCCAGCCCATGAAATACAGCACTATGTAATATAGACCAACCATACCTATCTTTCTGGTTAATATCTGCCCCTAAATGAATCAAATCTCTAATATCTTCAACTCGTTCATTATAAACAGCATCTCTTAAAAGGCGAGTTAAACTATATTTTCTTCTAACTTCATCAGCCTGAACCCTTAAACGCTGAGAAAATGATGCATTTTTTTCTTCTAAACAATCAATAATTAATAATAAATTTTTTATTTTACCCTCATCCAACTTTTTAGTCGAATCTTCTTCCTTTTGATCATCAATCAACTTTCGATAAGCACTATCTAATGGCGTTTCATCCCAATCATTTTTCACCGATAAATCAGCTCCAGCTTCAAGCAAAGACTGAAAGATTTCTGTATAGCCACACTCTGCTGCATAATGCATAGGTCTAAAACCATTTTTATTTTTTATATTTTTATCAACTCCCAATTCAAGCAATATGTTAACAGTATTCGTATGTCCATGAAATACAGCCCTATGCAACATAGACCAACCATACTCATCTTTCTGGTTAATATCTAATCCAACGTGCATCAATGATCGAACATCTTCAATTCGTGCGTTATAAACAGCATCCTCTAAAAAACCTAAAATATCAGTCTCTACATTTAGTTTTTTCAAAACATCTGTTGGCATCATCCCCACTGGAACACCATTTAGAAAAGATAAATTCAAAACACTCAAAAATGCCTCATGATACTGTGATGGGATATTCCAAGAAGTTGGCAATTGTTGCAATCCCTTATCATCAGATTTAATTTCATAAAAATAATTATAATCAATAAAATATTCATTTTTATAAGTCGATGACCCAATAAAACTTGGCACAATAGCTACTGTTGCAATCTGTTGAATATCTTTGAATATCTAATAATTGCCCTGTTTCAAGTGCTTTTTTATAGCGTTTTTTTATCTCAGGCATAATTGCTTTAATATAATAATAAACATCTGTTTCTTTAAGTTCAGATTGAAACTCTTCAATACTTTTCTTTTTATTTAAGCAATCCATCATTATGCTTGCTAATTCTGATGCTCTGGCTCTAGATTCTAAAAGAATTCTAATTTGATGATAGCTCAACCCGTCTTTTTGATAATCAGTGTTTGCTAAATCATAATATTCTTTAGTACAATCTTCAGCATGCTTTAACTCATGCACCAAAATTACAAATAACGCATTATCAAATGCATCCTCACGAAACCGAATAATATTATTATCTCTTAAAAAACTAGCACAACACGTATCAGAAGAAGGTAATGTCATTGCATCAATGGTCAAAGGTTTATCAACTCTCCAATTTGGGAATTCTTTATATAATAGGGAATTGCACTCATTCAAATGATAGATCTTTTTCATTACCGCTTGCAATTCTTTTTCTTTCTCAGATAAAAGTGAGATGTCTAAAGCTAAAAACTCAGGGTAACTTATTGTTTTTTCTTCACCCGTTTTTTGACCGTATCTAACTTTAACGTTATCTAATGCATTAGGCATAAAAAAACTCCTTAAAAAAAACTTTTTTTAGTCCATACAATATCATTTTACCACGTTTTCATATTTTTGACAAAACTTTTTTAAAATCACCCAAAATAGCCCACCAAACTGACAGCTCTTTTTTTTAAGAAATATTTCCAAATCTTCTGTGCCGCTGTTCAAAATCAATTATTGCCTTTCTAAACTCTTTTTCATCAAAATCAGGCCATAAAACAGGTGTAAAATAAAACTCAGAATAAGCCATTTCCCAAAGCAAAAAATTGCTAATTCGTTGTTCCCCACTCGTTCTAATAATTAAATCTGGATCAGGAATATGAGCTGTTGATAAATGAGATGAAAAACAATTCATATCAATTTCGCAAGGAGATAATTCCCCATCTTTTACTTTTTGAGCTAATTTTTGAACAGCATTTAATATATCTGATCTAGAACCATAACTTAAAGCTAGAACAACATGAAAACCATTTGAATTTTTTGTTTGCTCTTCAATTTGATTCATTTTTTCAATCAAATCTGAAGCAAAACGATCTCTTTCACCAATAAATGAAACACACACACCTTCTTTTAAAAGGTCGTTCACATCATTTTTAAGGTATTCACGAAAAAGGTTCATTAAAGTATCAACTTCTTCCTTTGGTCTTGACCAATTTTCAGAAGAAAAAGCATAAAGCGTTACAACTTTAATCCCCTCTTCACGGGCACATTTTAAAACCTTTTTTAAAGTTTCAGCACCTTTTTTATGGCCAACAGTTCTAGGTAACCCTCTTTTTTGGGCCCACCTGCCATTCCCATCCATAATAATACCTACATGAACTGGAAGCGCCATTTAAAACTCCTGTTCTGTTTTTAAAGGACGATTTAATAAATCAAGAAGAGCTTCCTTTATTGGCTTTTCATGATAAATAATTTCTTCAACAACCTGACAAATAGGCATTTCAATTTTCAATTCTTCAGCCCGTTTTAACACAGATTCAGCTGTTGCAACGCCTTCAACCGTTTTAGTTGATTTTTCAAGAACAGGTTTTGCCCAACCTGCTTGTCCAATTTCAAAACCGCAAGAATAATTTCGTGATTGGTGAGAATTTGCAGTTAACATTAAATCTCCAACACCACTTAAACCCGCAACAGAATCGCGTTGCCCACCCAGCATAACAGCAAAGCGAGCCATTTCTGCCAACCCTCTTGTAATTAACGCAGCTCTTGCATTGTCTCCAAACTGACACCCATCTGAAATTCCAGAAGCAATAGCCATCACATTTTTAAGAGCTCCGCAAACTTGTGGGGTTATCATATCAGAAGAAGAATAAGGTCTGAAATAATCTGTTTTCAAAACTTCGCAGAGTTCTTTAGCTAAAGAAAGATCTTTTGAAGCAATTGTGACTGCTGTTGGACATTTTTTTGCCAATTCAACAGCAAATCCGGGCCCTGAAAGAACTGCTAATGTTTGTGCTGGACTTATTTCTTGAACAACTTCACTTAACAAAAGCCCTGTTTTCAGTTCAATCCCTTTTGCGCAAAGAACAAGAGGTGTTTCATCTTTCAAATAAGGATGCATTTGGCTAAAAACAGAACGATTAAATTGAGCCGGTGTTGCAAATAAAACAAAATCAGCGTCAGCTAATGCTTCTTGCATATTTGCCGTTGCTTTTAAACTTTCAGGTAAATGAGCTGAAGGCAAATACATTGTTCGATGAGCTTCATTAATTTCATTAACTGTATCTTCTTCAAAAGCCCAAATTATAACTTGATTACCCGCATTGTGGGCAGTGATAGCTAAAGCGGTTCCCCATGCCCCTGCCCCAATAACTGCAATTTTTTTCATTTTACTATCCTTTCTTGTTTTCATACAAGAGTTTTATTTTTCATTTTCAAGTGCCATTTCTTTGGCTTTAACATAGTCAAATTTTCCAGTTCCTAACAATGGAGGTTGATCCGTTGTAATAATTTGAGATGGCAAGCCAAGTTCCGTAACCCCAGCAGATTTAAAGGCTTCAATTAATCCTTCTTTTGTTATAGATTTACATGTTGTAATCAAAACAATTTTTTCGCCTTTTTTAGAATCTGGTATATTTACTGCTCCAGAAATGAACCCTGGCCATTGTTTTTCAATTACCATTTCAACTGAGAGTAATGAAACCATTTCTCCGCCGATTTTGGCAAAACGTTTACATCTACCCTTAATGGAGACAAAACCATGTTCATCAACTGTTACAATATCGCCAGTATCATACCAACCTTCATGAGGAGGTTCCATTGTTAATGGTGCCGTATGGCGCATATAACCTAACATAATATTTGGACCTTTTACCCAAAGCTCTTGACCTTCTTTAATCCCTTCAACTTGCTTTAATTTATATTCAATTCCAGGTAAAAGCAAGCCAACGGAATCTTTCTTTTGATGCAAAAAGGTATTCACAGAAATAAATGGAGAACACTCTGTAGCGCCATAACCTTCCAAAATACGCACACCAAATTTTTCTGCCCAAATCTTTCTTGTTTCATCTTTTACTTTTTCAGCACCAGCCGCAACAATACGCAAGCTGTTGAAATCATAAGGATTAGCGCATTTTGCATATCCAGCCAAGAAGGTATCTGTTCCAAAGAACACCGATGCCTTTGTTGAGGCGCAGATTTCCGGAATAATACGATAATGCAATGGTGTTGGATAAAGAACTGTTTTAACACCAGCAATAAGAGGTAAAACCGTTCCGGCACCTAAACCAAAAGAATGGAATAATGGCAAACAGTTTAAAAACACATCTGTTGGATAAATATCAAATGAAGCTAAAACTTGATATCCATTTGCAATCATATTCGTATGAGATAAGAAAACAGCCTTTGGCATCCCTTCAGAACCAGATGTAAATAAAACAACTGCTGGATCTGTTGATTTCACAGGATGAGGAATACTTTTTTGATATGCTTTATGAGGGAAAAATGCCCCAAACAAACCAAACATTTTATCTTTAAATGTTAAGGAATCTTTTAAATCTTCTAAATAGACAACTTTAATCCCAGCTTCTTCAATTTTTGAAACAAGCCCTTCAAGTTTAGCCATCAAAACAACTTTTTTGGCTGTTACAACATATTTTAAACCAACTGTTTGGCATGTTGAAATAACTTGTTTTGGCCCAGATGTAAAGTTAATCATTGCAGGTATTTTTCCAAAAGCATGCAAACCTAAAAAGCTTAAGGCACAAGCATTAGATGTTGGAATCATAAGCCCAACATATTTTTCTTCTGGAAGGGCTCTGTTTAATAAACGACCAAGCACAAATGATTTTAAGAAAACCATCATAAATTTAACTGGTTTTCTTGCCGTATCTTCTAAAACAGGCTTTAAACGACCAGCCATCTTCATTGCATTTGCAATCGCTTCAAAAATCGTTATATTTTTTTCAAAATTTTCAAATGACATTAAAGATAAAATCTTATGCAATTTAGCACTTGATCTTTCACGAACTTCTCTTGTTGTTAACCCTTCAGCAAAATCAAAAGAAACAGGTTTTTTAATTGTAATTTTAATATTTGGGAAAAATTTAAAGTGGTTTCTTGTTCCAATAACTCGAGAAAAGAATGTATAAGAAGCACCATCAATGCGGATAGGAACAATTGGTGCATTACCTTTAACCGCCATCATTGCAGGAGCTTCATAAATTTTCATTCGTGAGTTACCACCATCAATCATGCCTTCCGTCATAATCATACACAAACGATCTTCTTGCAAACACTCTGCCATATATTTCACAGCATATGGACTTTGAGGATCTAATGGTCGAACATCTGTTAAATTTGTCATAAACTTAACAAGCGGTTTTTCAATGAGCTGATCGCTAACAGAAAACGTTATTTTTCTATCAATAAAAGCAGAGATCAATAAAACATCTAAATAAGACATATGATTTGGGATGATAAGAGCTCTTTTTCCTGCTTTTTCAAGATTTTCCAAACCTTCAACTTGAACTTTAAACAAGAAAGATAAAATAAATTTAAATACGTTCTTTCTTGAATCATGTGGCAATAAACGAACCATATAAATTGAAACAAGAATATTTGCCAATGCAACCAAAGATAAAATTTCAAGAACGCCAAATGATAAAGCATTTAAAGATAACATTAACATAAACATTACCACAACAGCTAAAGCATTTACCATACCTGAGAAAGCAAACATACGTCCTGAAATATGACTAGGTGTCTTTCTTTGAAGTAATGTATAAAATGGAATAATATAACAAGCTGATAAGCCCCCAATAACTAATGCATCAATCAAAATGCACCAGTGACTAAAACCACCCGTTAACATTTTAGAAACTGTTAATAATTTATCACTTTCGCCAATCAATGAATTACTTGCAAATATAAAATTCAATAAAAACATTGAAATTAAAAGGCCCACTAAACTGGTATATGCCCCCATATTGTTTTTCTTTGATAATTTTGCATATATAAAAGCCCCACAGATGTAACCAACCGTGAAAACCCCAGCATAAAGAAAAATAATCACAGACCAACGTGCATTTAAAATACTGCGACCATAATCTGCTGAAAAGAAAAACATCACTGAAGCCATCATCCAAAACCAAGCAATGCCAACCAAATAAGCCCATGTATCGAATTGATGTTTAATTTGCCCCGCTACATAACCAAAAACTTTATATGGATTTTGAAACAATGAGGAATTTGGATCAGCTGGTGCATTAATTGGCAATTTTAACGTGATAAAATAACTGATAATTGAGGCAATAAATCCAATAAAACAAACAACAAAATAAGCCACATCAAATTTTAAAATTGACGTAAGCAATAAACAAGCAAAAGCACTGGCAAAAACAACTCCAACTTTCATTAAAATATTGGCTAAATTATATTTAGCAGGCTTTGTTAATTCCATAATCATGGCACTATCAAGAACTCTTAAACAAGCATTTACCATCCCCATAAAGACCAAGATAAAAGTCAATAATAATCTTGAATCCAAAAAGATACTGGTTAATGCCAAACTCATAATGCCAATTTCTGCCAACCGCACATATTTCAAGACTCTTGCCTTTGAAAAACGATCAGAAATCTGCCCAATATAAATTGTGGCAAAACAATAAGACAATGCATATAACAAAACAGCCATAATCATAAAAATTGGATTTGGCTTTGTTAAATTATAAGTTACAAAAAATAAAAATACAATTCGAATAAACCCTTCATTTACTGCAGATAAAAATCTAGACGCAAATAAAGGTAAAAAATTCTTATTTTTTAAAAGTTGCATAAACATAGTATATATCCTTTGTTTTTTAATAAACAAGATTACTTAAAGCTTCCATAATTAATACAATTGTATATCACAAGACACTTTCTAAAATCAAGAAAAAACATTATTTGTCAAAAAAGGTTCTTATTTTAAAATATAAAACATCTATATTTTTTCATTTTTCTTGCCATCTAGCAAAAATCTAGATATAATTCCTGTGTTATAATGAAAGGATTGAGTTATGGTTGTCTTCTTTTTTTTCATTTCAATAGGCATTCTTCTTTTTTTACTTATCAATTTAAATAAAACAAAAAAATTATCTGATCAAATCAAGAATGAATTAACCATCTTAAAAGATATTCTTTACACATCTCCTACTGGTTATTATTTTGAATATCAATTTCAAGATAACACTTTTTCTTATTGTTCAGATAAGTTATGCCTCCTTTTAAATATTAAAGATAAAAAAACCCCCTTCACAAAGTTAATTCAAAACATTAATTTTGATGATTATCAATCTGTTTTAAATTCATTTTCTGATTTAAAAGAACACGAAAAATCTTTTGATATTGAAATCACTGATAATACAACTCATATGCATTTTTTATTAAATGGAAGAGTTATTTATTCTTCTGGTTTAAACAAAAAGCTCTTTATCGTTTGGTTTAACAATCAATCTAGCAAACATCAACAACTTGTTTATGAGCAAAATAAATCTTTAGATCTTTCAAATAAAATTAATGTTTTATCGTCGGCTCTTAATTTAATCCCCTTCCCGATTGAAATCACACAAAATGATCTCAAATTTACAAATTCCTTTTTCAACCAAAATATAGAAGATTTATCTAACTTTTATTGGAATGAGCATAAAACAAATTTTGATACTCATTCAATCTTACTTTTAAAATATGGACAAGATAAAACAACTGAAGAAGGCTTACAAGTTCTTTTAAATGATGCAGAAACAACCTATAAACATTTGTTAAAAGAATTGCCATTTGGTGTAGCCCTATTTGATTCAACAGCAAAATTAAAATTTTTTAATTCAAAATTTTTGAATCTTTGGTCCCTTGATGTTTCTTTTTTGAAAAAAGAACCTTCATTTGGCGATATTTTAGATAAAATACAAGAAAAAAATCTTCTTTTACATATCAAAGACTTTTCAAAATATAAAAAAGAAGCACTCGAAACATTTTTAAATTTAACAAACACACATGAAGAATTTTTATATCTTGATAAAAATCAAATTGTTAAGCAAAAAATGCTTGTTGCACCTAAAGGAGGAATTTTAATTTTGACAGAAGAAAAAACAATTCATCAAAATAATTAAAACCTACATCTTATCAACTTGAATAACTAATGATAAACAGGCCAATTTTCATTGGCCTGTTTATTTTTTATAAGATCTTTTTTATTTTACTTCTTGAGATCTAAAGAAATCATTAGTTTCCATTGTTACTTTCAATAAGTTACCTAAATGATTGTTTTGATTGAAAATTGCAAAAGCATTTACATCTTTAGGGAAACATTTACCGCCATAACCAAATTTACCATCTGGTCCTGGCACATGTGTATGCGTTGGGCTCAAATAACCACTTAACAAAAATCCATCACGCACTAAGTTATATTCTGCCCCCATTTTTTGACACAATTCATAAACACCATTAAAATATGTAACCGCTAAAGCACCAAAAACATTATGAGCATATTTACAAATTTCTGCTTCAACATTTTTCATATAATAACGTTTCTTAGATTTAAAAATTTCATCTAATAATTCACGATATCCAGTAATCACAATATCTTGTGAACAAAAATCAGCATAAGCCGTTCTTTCTGTTAAGAATTCTGGCATAAAATGAACTGGTTTATTAAATTCGAGTGTTAATTTATCTGCCGTTCCAGGTAATAAAGTTGTTCTGATAAATATTGGTCTATCTGATGGCAACTCTTTAATAATAGAACGCAATAAAGTCAAATCTTGCGTACCATCTAATTCAGTTGGGATATGAATACCAATAAAATAAATGTGACAATCGCTTATATCTTCATTAATCCCTTTTGGAGGATCAGAAATAGCCATTTGACAATTTGTATGTTCCTTGAGCCATTTAGCAAAGGTCATACCAATCACACCATATCCGATTATACCAACCTTAATTTGTTCTTGTGATAACATCTTCTATCCTTTCATTCACATCCCCGTTATCCGTTAAAGGGGCGCAATCACATTCTTTTTTTTCATTTGAAACAACTCCTGAAACTGGGGTTGCCTTAATAATGGAAACAACTTCTTGCAATGTTTCCGTTAAATATGGAATATTCATTGAAATAATAACACTTAAGATTTTAAACAATAACGCAATAATAAGAGTGGCTCCAACTGTTAGTCCAACCCCTCTTGAAATACCTCCAAGCAAGTTATTTAAAATAATCTTCGAAGGGCGATTCATATTATTAATATAATCCCCTAAACGCATTTTTTCAATTTGAAGAGCAACCTTCTCTAATTGAGAAGCCTTTTCTTTATTTTCTTTTTTAATCATTATTCAAAATCTCTTTATATAACGCTATTGTGCGGTCACACATTTTTTGAATTGAAAAATTGCTACGAACACTATCTTGTGCAGCCATTCCAATTGCTTGTCTTTCTGCTGGTGTCATACTCAACACCATATCTAAAACAGATGCTAAAACATTTGCATCACCAACTGGTGTTAAAAACCCTGTTCGATTATTTGAAATCAATTCACATGCACCACCATGATTTGAAGCAATAACAACTCTACCCATTGCTTGTGCTTCGGCAATGCCACGACCAAAAGATTCTGGAACCAATGTTGGTTGAACACAAATATCCGATAAAGCATAAACAAGAGGCATTTTATCACCAGGAACAGCAAAAACTTTAACCATTGTTTCACTTGGCAATGCAGCTATTTTCTTTTTAACTTCTTCATCATAACCTGCTTTTGCATTTCCGCCGACTAAAAGAAGCGTCACTTCTTTTTGCTTCATTTGATTAATAGCATCTAATACAACATCATGACCTTTAATACGAGATAAACGGCCAACCAATGTGATCACAGGCTTATCCGTTGGAATATCATATTCTTTTGCAAAATCTTGCAACGCTCCAACAGAAATCATATTCATATTAAATCGATTAATATCTGCTCCTCTTGGGATTAAACGGATCTTTTGATCTGGAACATTATACTCTTTCATCAAATGATTTTGAATAAAAGCAGAAACTGCAACAACATATCTACCTTTTGTCATCACTCGATTGTAAGGCTTTTTAAATATCTCAGGTTTCAATCCATAACGACCATGAAATGTTGCAACAAAAGGTAATTTCATTCTATCTGCCGCCCATTTAACAGACCACGCAGGTGCTCTTGAACGAACATGAACTAAAGATGCTCCCGTTTCTTTAAAAACTTTTTGCATGCGATAGGAATTAATAAGCATTGTAATCGGATTTTTTGTGTTTACTGGCAAAGTGATATGTGTAACACCCAGTCTTAAGAGCTCTGAAACCATTTTTCCACCAGAAGAAATAACATAGTTCTTAATTCCTTCTTTTTGCAAAGCTTCGGCTATTTCTATTGTTCCACGCTCAACACCACCTTGATTTAAAGCTGGCAAAACTTGAATAATAACAGGGCTTTTTTTATTCGCACTCATAATCCATATCCTTTCAAAGCCATTATTCAAAAAACACTTGATTATCAATTTTTACTGGACGACGCAACACATAGTTTCTTGACAACATACATTCTTCATAATCATCATAAGACATAGACCAATCATCAACCTTAGAATTCACATGCAATGGCTGAGCTCCTGGAAATGGAATAAACTGTGCCCAAATTCCATGATCAGATGAATTATCAAATCTTAAATCTAAATTTGGTGGAGTTCCCCAACCCCATGGCATCCCTGGCCATTGATATGGCCACATATCTGCTATTGCTAAACATTCATTATGATCTCTTACAAACCAAACAACCCCTGTGTTTGGACGTTCCCAATAATACATATGCTGTCCATCACTGCCACAAGCAGAAACAAGCAAAAACGAACAGATAACACACAACCTTTTAAAAATTCGTTTCATCTCCCCTCCTTCTTAAAAATCTAATTCTGCATATTTTTCAGCAGGCATAATTCCTGAAAGTTTATCATTCAACAATGGCGCAAATGAAGGACGGGATTTTATTTTCATATACCACATCTTTGCATCAGGATATTCATCCCACTCAATTTCCCCCAAATAATCCATGATTGAAATATGTGCTGCAATACCCAAATCAGCCATTGACATATTTCTCCCTGCCAAATAACTTCTATGCGCAGCCAACCAATCCAAATATAACATATAACGCTTTAAGTTTTCGCGCCCTGCTCTAATTAAAACAGAATCTGGCGTTTCCTTTGATTTTAAAGCTTTAATAACTCTTTCCCCAACAAGCGGCTTATAAACATCCATATAAAAAGAGGTGTCAAATAAATTTGTTAACCGGCGGACCTCTGCCCGACCTCTAGGCGTCTCCCCAAGTAAATTCGGCAACGTTTTAATTTCATTCAAATATTCTGAAATCGCAACATGATCAGACAAAACTGGATCATCTGGTTCAATTAATACAGGAACCTCCCCAAGAGGATTTAATTTTAAAAATTCAGGACGACGTGCCCATGGCACTTCAAAAATCGTTCCATACGGCATTCCTTTTTCAAACAACAATAAACGAACCTTTCTTGAAAAAGGACACAAAGTGTAATGATATAAAGTTCTACGTTCCGCCATAAATACCCACACTCTCTTTTACAAAATAAATAACATATTGATAAAAATAATTTTTTTTAAAATATTTAGTCACTCCCAAACATCTTGCAATGCATTATAGCACTTTCATTTTTGAGATACAAGCATTTTATGTTAAAAAAATATTTTATTCAATTAAGATTATTCACTTACGCAAACAAATCTTTCTTTAACAGGCAAAAACAATTTACAATCAAACGAAGAAACACTTTCTGAAACAGCTTTTTTGCCATTTTTTTCACATTCTTCATCTGCCAAAGCTTGACGCTCTTCTTGACTTGTAAAAACACCTGAACAAACAACTGGCGCTTCGGATTTTGAAGAACCAACTGTTGAAACCTGCCCCGCCTCTCTTCTTGCATCAACAAATGGTTCAAATTGAGCACATGCACACACAAGAAAAAAACTTAATATAACAAAAAGCTTTTTCATTTTATTATTCCCTTTTTATCAAAAAAAAGAGTGCTTAAAAATAAGCACCCTTAAAAAAAATTATTCGACAGAAACCCTGCTTTTCAAAATATTACTTAATTGAACAGTTGCTTCATCATCTTTTAAATTATTCACCAAAGCATATTCTGGAACAAACAAATTCATTGCTTGATCATAAATTTGACGTTCGCTATATGTTTGTTCATTTTTTTCAGGATCTTTATATAAATCACGCATCACTTCTGCCAATTGAATTGGATCACCAGATTTAATTTTTTCTGTATATTCTTGAGATCTTCTACTCCATTGAACGCGACGCACTTTTGCTTTGCCTTTTAAAACCTTTACAGCATCAGCCATAACTGCTGGTGTTGAAATTTGTCTTAATGAAGAAGCATCTTTTTTGATTTTTGAAAGAGGAATTTTAACCGTTGCACGATCTTTATTAAAATTAACTGACACAATATCTAATTGTTGGCCACAAACATCTTCTGATTTAATTTCAGTTACTTGACCAACTCCACGAGCTGGATATACTACAAAATCACCGGGGTTAAATGTATATTCATCTTTTGTCATCATCTACTCCTTTTCTAACTATTGTTTGGCAGTATAACACATTTTTTTAGGTTTGAAAAGGAAAAAAAGCACTTTCTTTTCCCTATTTTAGAAAAAAAGCCTTTTTAACAAAAAAAACTCTTGCATTTCATAAAAATATATCTATAATACCCCATATGGATCGGGCCTGTAGCTCAGTTGGTTAGAGCTGTCCGCTCATAACGGATAGGTCGGGAGTTCGAGTCTCTCCGGGCCCACCAATAAAAAAATCTCTCCTTACGAGAGATTTTTTTATTATTTAATCTTTAAAAATCTTCAACTTAACACATTATAGTTTGAGAAACTTTTTAAATCTCTTTTTCAAAACAAACAAGAGGGATATCAAATCGCCAAAATTTATTTTCACCTTCAATTTGATAAAACCCCGTTTTTTCATAAAATCCGATTGAAGGGCCCTCTTTTATCGTCCAAGCAATTACTTTTTGAAACCCCTCTTCCTTCTTCATCCGAGTAAGTTCATTAACAAAAAAACGCCCTACACCTTTCTTTTGACACTCTGGGTGAACATAAATTGCTTGAATTTCGAATGTATCCTTTCTATCCTTTGGATAAGCAAGATAAACAAATGCAACTTTTTCTTGAACTTCATCCTCTATCAAATAACACTCATTCGCTTCAATATATTTGGCAGTTCGATCAACAACATCTTCATTCACAACCAAAGAATCCAAATACTCATCTGGCAAATATCCCCTATAACACGTTTGATATGCACTCACATGGATATTTTTTAAAATTCTTGCATCTTCTGGCATCCCTTTAACTAATTTCATTTTTCCCTCCTTTTCATCTAAATGAAAACTTAAAATTACTATTTTAAATAAGATAAAACTTTAAATTTTTCACTTAGTTATTAACTAATCTTTAATTTTTAAATAAAAAATAACATATAACAATATGTTATTCAAGGATATTTTAATAAAATAGAATTAAAAATATTGAAATAT
>JAZOOQ010000027.1:0-4457 GCA_045655105.1 Alphaproteobacteria bacterium
TGCAAACCTGTTCCGCTTGGGTATGGAAATTCAATCAAGATATATTCATTTTCTTTGCCCTCTGCGTGATTTTCAACACTGTATGTGTTTTTTTCTTCCCAATGTTTTTGCCATTTTTTTTCAATCTCGGCTGGGTTGTAATTTTTCATAGTAATATCCCCGTTTGTCTAAAAATTTTATAACGAGTTTATAATATCACAATCTTTAAATTTTCTCAATAAAAATCAATATTTTTGTATTATTTTTTATTTTCACTTTATTTTTCACGCTTTAAAATAATGCCTTTAACTGGACTATAAGAATTTGTTCGTATATGTTCAGTTTTTATAAGCTTTCCTGACTCATCATAAAAATTGAGATAACCCTTTGAAACAAGCCCGTCTTTTGGATAACTCAACCTTCTTTCTTCACCCACTTCAAGCTTGATGTTTTCAAATTTTTCAAGATTGGTTTCAACCACATCTTTTTCAGCTGGAATAATTTTTAATTTTTCACTGACTCGGGTGATTTTATATTTGTTTTTATTTCCAAAAATCTTAACCTTACAAATATCATTTTCACTACTTGTTGTTATGACAATTTTGTCACCGCTGTTGTTTCTAACAATCAAATCACTCGACCCAACATTCACCATTGCATCAAAACTTGGTTCAACATAACCTACTGGAAGAGAATGGTTGTGTACTTCCAAAACTTCAAGTCCCGCAAGCAGACAAGCGTTGTATATTGTGGTGCTAACTTGACACACTCCACCACCATACCCTTCAACAAATATTCCACCTGAAATAATTTTTGCTTGACTATATCCATTTTCTTTATCACGACGACCAGTGATTTGGTTAAAACTAAACACTTCACCCACATCCAACACCAAACCATCAAATATTGAAAGGGCTGTTTTTATGTTGTTTTTTCGAGCCTCTGAGCTGGTTCAAAAATCTGTCGAAAAACAACTTTTTTCACCCAGTTGGGTTTTTGAAATTTTTGATTTTTCTAATTTTATAATATTTAAATATACCTTAATTTTTGTCTGTTCTTTCTGTTTTAAAATCTGTTCATAAACACTTTGCACATCTAAAAACTTTCCGTTTTTGCCCTCATATGTTTTTATTTTACATTTATTTTTTTCAACAAACACCGTGTCTGGCTGTGGCTCAATATTTAATTTTTTGGTTAACTTTTTTAATATCAAATCAATCTCTGGCAATGCATACGCCAGCGCGTCTTTTTTTGAAAACCCCATCTCCATAAGAGAGTGTGCCAAACCTATTCGGTTTTGTTGTTTTTGAAAAGTTTGAAACTGAACATTTGTCAGCTTAATATCATTCAACAACCTTTTTGTTGAAAAATTTAAATTTTTATTTTCCAACACAAACTCAAATTCATAGTTTGATATGGTTTTATTTGTATTTTGATAAGCATAAGATTTAACAACAAAAGAAAAATTTGTGCCACTCAAACACAAAAAAAATAAGAGTATCACAAAAGCGTTTTTTGCTTTCATCATACTCTTATTGTGTGAAAATTCGACAAAATTATTTATCATTTGAAATTTGGATTTTTGTTTTGGTTTTATTAAAACAATATGCGCACACAAGTGCCACACAAACCGAAAAACCAACCACACACAAAATTAACATTCTTCCAAATAATAATCACGTTTTGAATTTATCAATTGTTTAGCCATAACAAGCAAGTCTAGCTTATTATTTTTTCTTGGTTTTAATGCTACTTTTAAAAGCAAGTTATCAAGCACTTCATCAACTCGCTCAATGTCTATGTGTGGATGAGCTTTGATAATGTCATCGCCTCTGATTTGAAGATCACGAACATCAAATGGAGCACCCGCTTTAAGCATTTCGTTGTAAACCTTTCTCAAAATCTCACCAGAACGAACTCTTCTGCCATAGATTTTATTTTCATTTTTGATTACATTTTTAATTTCAATGATATTTTCAATCACATCATGGTTTTCAAAAATAAATTTCTTGATTGTCTTTTTTGACGCCAAACATTTTCTATTGAAGTCATAGCCAATGATTGTTTTTGTGACATTGCTGATAACTTTTTTATTGAATCCCAATCCATTGATTCCAAGATTTTTATCAACAATAACTTCAACAAAATCTTTTGCACCAAAGAATGTTTTCTTTAATTCTAATGTTTTAACTTTTCCTGCATCATGCAAAAGCACAGCAAGTCTAATTTTTGGAGATGCATTTTTGAGACAGTTTAAGATATGGTCATAAATATGCTCACCTTTATGGTCGGTGATTGCAGTCTTTCTCATATCATCCATTACTGGCATGATGTATTGCCAAACATCAAACTCTGTCAAAAGTTGCATAGCTCTAAAATGAGCTTCTTTTGTGTATAAAAGTTCTGGATAAATCTGGTCAGCAGTAAGCAATCTTTCAAATTCATTTTTAAGTCTATATTTTGACATAAACTTAACCTTGTAAGCATTTTGCTTTGCATAATACATTTCTTCCTCAGGAATTTTGAGGCCAAGTGCACAAGCAAAACGAATAAGACGCAAAATTCTTTCAGGGTCATCGTTAAACACAATCTTTGGAACTTTTACTGTTGAGATCTCTCTGTGTCTCAAATCTTCAATTCCACCAAGCGGATCAACATAAGATTCTTCCAAAATATCATAATAAATTGCGTTAATTTTAAAGTCACGACGACGAGCATCTTCTTCAAGTGAATTTATAAATTCAATCTTGTCTGGTGTGTGAGATTCACTTTCATAGATTTCTTTTCTAAAAGTTGCGTGTTCATATCTACGTTTGCCAATGATTGCCATAACACCAACTGATTCGTTGATATTTTTCACTTCAAACTTGCTATCTTCCAAAATTTGTTTAAGTTGTTTTGGAGTTGCATTTGAACAAAGGTCAATGTCATCACGAAGCAAACTTTGAACACCCAAATAACCATCACGAACATATCCGCCCACGATGTAAAGTGTTTTATTGTTATCTTTAAAAATTTGAGCTAATGCTTTTAGCTCCACAGGAATTTTTATCATAAACAAACTCTCACTAATTAAAATTTATATTATCATATTATCATAAATAAAAATTTTACTCAATTAAAAAATAATGGCTGTTTTAATTTTTTTGTAATTTTTTATATTTTAGAATATTTTTCAAAATTTTATAAAAAACTAAGAATATGAAAAGAATTTTAAGTTTTTTAACATGCCTTATTTTATGCCTATGTTTTTTAGGATGTTCAAAAACAAAAGAGACCGCAAGTGCAGAAGATGTAAGTTCAATGATTGCCTCTGAAATTGAAAGCTTGGAGGGCTCTCAAAATTTTGAAGAAGAAACCATTAAAACACTGGCTGAGTTTTATCGTTCAAACTATTCAAAAGACCAAGCTTATTTTAAAATGAAAGAAAAACATAAAAATGACTATATATATAATATAGTAAAAAAAGAGTCTTTTAACCCTGCCCTTATAAAGTCTGATAATGTTTTTGTTTTTGACGAACAAAATGAATGGAATAAAGAAATTGGAAAAATTGATATTTTAAAATTCTTGTCAAAAAAAGATGTTAGTTTGGTTTCAATCAAAAAAGCCGAGCCGGTCTTTGAAAATAAAAAAGTCGTGGGCATCAAGATTGGAAAGAAAATTATTGGTATTGATGAAATTGTTGAGGCTTTTGATTTACCATCAAAAAATGTGACAAGCATGGAAAACAAAAAAACAAAAATTAAAGTTTTTGGAAAATTTGAAGAAGCAGCTGTAAAAATTAGCCCTGAAACCATCAACAATATGGCAAAATCTGGCAAAAATAGGGTCGAAATTTTAGAATCTCTCAATAATGATTTTTATTTGATAACTAAAAATAAATAAAAATGTTAATAAATGTTAAAAAAATACCCCAAAAATTCAAATAATTAACAAAAGTTACAAACGTTTAAATTCTGAAAATATCAGCATTTAACAGACTTATCAACATATTAACAAAGCTTATTAATATAATAAATCTTAAAAATATTTAATTATCTTGTTGAAAAGCCTCAAAAATAATAAATTTAACTTTAAAGAAAGGTTTTAATTATCTTTCTTTTTTATTGTCATGGGTTTGATATATTTATGATTTTTTTATGGTATTGTTGATGTGATGTGGTTTTTGTTTGCTGTGTTAAAGACTAGGCTTGATTGATAAAATTTTAATTTAAAAATGTAAAAATTTAAAACATGATAAAAATTTTATACATTTTGCTATTTTCAAAACAAAAAAAGACAAACCCGAAGGTTTGCCGTTTTTAAGTTCTTGATGATTCAAATTGGCTGTTGTAAAGGTTTGCATAGAAGCCCTTTTTCTTCAAAAGTTCGGCATGTGTGCCCTGTTCTATGATTTGACCTTTGTTCATAACCAAGATTATGTCAGCAGAAGTAATGGTTGAAAGACGGTGTGCAACAATGAAACTTGTTCTGCC
>JAZOOQ010000028.1:0-7263 GCA_045655105.1 Alphaproteobacteria bacterium
TGAAAAATGTTTACATGAGCGTAATCCTTTTGTTAATAATTTTAAGACGAAAAGTCGGAAATTTAATGGTCGCTAGATTTGCCTGTTTTTTAGCACAAAAATTATGCTTTAAAAAAGGCTGTTTTTTGCTTTATTTTTAAGATAAAAACATAAAAAAAGCATTTTTTATCAAATTTTATGCAATTTTTTTATAAAAAATAATCATTTAAAATCAATTAATTACAAGAAAATGGATAAAAAAGAGATATTTTTTTTGAAAAATTTTAGGCACGAAATTTTGAAACCATGGTATAATGAAAGTATAGGGGGATGAAGATAGGGAATAAAAAATGACCCTCAGATTTCCGACTTTAATAAATAAACACAACAAGTTGAAAAAAATAAAAAAAGGACGCCAACGCGTCCTTTTTTTACTATCACCCATTTTCTTTATTTATTAAAAAATCAATAAATTTCTTCAATGCGGCTGTCAACAAATTATGCTTATCAATATTTATTTCAGAAAATGTTTTCCCACTTGGCAAACGATATTTTTCATCTTTTAACATATTAAGCAACAGATTAACCGATTCACCCTCTTTTGCAGCCCATAAACTTCCACCTAAAACATCCTGACAAGCAACAGCAAAATTTTGATCAATAAAATTAAGCCCAGAGACATAGGAACGAATTGTTCCATAACCTAAAGAATATCCGCCTTCACCCAGATAATTTTGAAATCCTTTTTTATTTCTTTGTATATCTATTATTAATGAAGCATAAGACGGCGTTTGCATAGATTCCTGTCTCTCACTTTTTTTAGATAAAAAAGAAGGAAGCATCGCGTTATGAAAATCAGTCGAAGTATCATCGATTTCTTGTTTAACACCATTAATAACACAATTTGTTGTGTCCATCCTTTCAGAACGATTCATCAGAGAAGACCACGCCTCCAAACCCTCTATACAACTTTTTTTCTCACTATCCAATATCAAAGGACAATTTTTAATACTACTCATCAAAACACTTATTTTTACACTATCATCAATAACATCAGATGAAGCCAATAGTATTTCCCACATTTTTGTTTGTGTTTGACACCATTCAACCAATTCTGAATCCGCCTCAAAAACATATTTTGATTTTTCATTTAAAAAATTTTCAAAAGGATCATCAGAGGATATCTCAAATTTTTCACGTTCAATCAAAAAACGAACAATCATTTGATGGTACCCTAATGAAAAAGAAGGATTTACAGATTCTTTTAAAACCTCTCGACCAACTGGGGCAGGCAAAACATTTGAACTTATTAAGCATCTAATCCATATATCAAAAGCATTTTCAATCATCTTTTTAAACCTTTCCTTTTTTTCTATCCCGATTCGTTATTTTTGCAGAAAAGAATTCATTTTGCAACAAAAAAATCAATAAAATCAAAATTCACTCAATATATAATGTATTTAATAAAATTAAAAAATAATAATAAAATCATAATGTTATAAAATTTTAAAAATCATTAAGAAAAAACACTTGATTTTCTGTTTTAGTTTTGTTATGTTTGTTATGTATTAAACAAAAACACTCATTGTAAAAGTAACAAAATAAAGGATAAACAAAATGAATAATAACTCTCTTTTAGTCATTTATCAAGATGAAGAAACACTGATAAAATATTTTAATGACTGTATTAAAAACTTAATCCCAAGACTTACAAAAAAACACAAGCCCAAATTTTGCACTTGTTGTAAGCATCCCGTTCCAAAACAAATTCAAGCCTCTCATAAAGTCGGATTTGATAGAAAAAGATTAATCAAGAAAACAATACAAAAATTATCTTCCCCTTTTTTAGAAAACTATAAACAAGTTAATCTAGATAATGCTTATAATGAATTAGTCAACATTCATAAAAACCCAAAACTTTATAATTTTATTTGTAGCAAGTGTCATAATTTTATTGATAAAAACATTAATAAAAATATAGAAATCTCCAACATGCAACTTGTTTGGGACACAGACTTTGCCGCTTTTTTAAAAACAATTGGTCTTGAGGATAAAACTATTTCTCATTACACAAAAACAATGCCATCTTATTTAGAGAATACGTTTGGGGTAAAAATCTTTCATATTTCAAACCCAAAAGACATTCAAACACTTATTCAGGCGCTTGACACGAATGACATTTGGATTAAAAAGAATGAAACTAGCAATAATCTTTATAGCTGCGCGCTTAAACAGTATCTTACATTTTCACAATCCAAAGAAATAAGATTTTTAAATTTCTTAAAAAACAAAGGAATAACAGAAGAATTTTCTTATCACTACGCCTTCTTCTCCTCTTTTTACATAAAAGAAAAATTTAACATTAATCTTTACGACATTAAAACCCCTCAAGAAGGAGTACAACAACTCAAGCATTTACTCGAAATCCAAGAGTTTAAAGAACTTAATCAAAAAAGAGACAATATATATATCGATACAATCGGTCATTATATCTCATTTTTAGAAGAAGAAACAAACCACTTAACAGAAAAGGGAATTTAAACAATGCCACATACAACAACAAATATTTCATTTGAAGAGTATTTAAAACTTAAACCGCTCTCTCCCAAAACAATCAGAATGTATAACAAAGATTTACCATCCTATCTTCAAACTTATTTTGCAATTGACTTATATAAACTCAGAACATCAACGGCAGCAAAAAATGCTTTTGATTTAGTCAAAAAACATCCATTCTTTTTTGACTTTACAAACAAAATAGCTCATAACGCATACTCAGCCAGATTTAATCATTACATTCGGTATTTAAGATTTTTGGAAATATAAAATTTCCAATTCGTTAACAGTCAGGCGGTTTTCCTTTCACCGTAAGTCAGTTGACTGTTAAAAAAGGGAGTTATTCTCCTTCTCTCCCTTTATTTGCATGTAATATTCTTTGTCATATTACTCCTTTCGAAAAAAAACACCTTGCAAGTTGTTTGCAAGGTGTTTTTTTACTATCACGTAAACTTATTTTTCAATTAATGAAACACCAGTCATGTCACTTGGTTGAGCGATGTTCATAATTTCAAGAAGAGTTGGAGCAACATCAGCCAAACAACCTTCTTTTAATCCTTTAACTCCATGAGCATTTACTAAAACAGCCATCACTGGTGTATTTGTATGTGCAGTATATGGAGCGCCAGTTTCTTCATCTTTCATGCGTTCAGCATTTCCATGGTCAGCTGTTACAAAAATAGCACCATCTTTCGCTTTAACCGCTTCAACAACTCTTCCTAAACAAGCATCAACTGTTTCAACCGCTTTGATTGCCGCTTCAACAACACCTGTATGACCAACCATATCCCCATTTGCATAGTTCACAATAATCACATCAAACTTATCATCATTGATTGCTTCAACCAATTTATCTGTTACTTCAATAGCTGACATTTCTGGTTTCAAATCATAAGTTGCAACTTTTGGACTTGGAACTAAAATACGTTCTTCATTTTCAAATAATGTTTCTTTACCACCATTGAAAAAGAATGTGACATGAGCATATTTTTCCGTTTCTGCAATACGCAATTGTTTTAACCCATTTTCAGCAATAATTTCCCCAAAAATATTTGTTAATTCTTCTGGTGGGAATAAAACTTTAAGCCATTTATTATGTTCAACAGAATATTCCGTCATTGCAACAGCTTTTTCAAATTTAACAACACGGCATCTTGGCGCTGCATCAAAATCAGATTGCAATAAAATACGGGTAATTTCTCTGGCTCTATCTGAACGATAATTCGCCATAATTAAACCATCGCCATCTTGCATTCCTTGATAATCGCCAATCACACATGGGATAATAAATTCATCATAAACTTTTTCGGCATATGAACTTTCAATTGCTTGTTCAGCAGAATCAAAACGTTTACCTTTTGCATCTACAAGTGCTTGATATGCAAGATCAACACGTTCCCATCTGTTATCACGATCCATTGCATAATAACGACCAGAAACCGTTGCAATTTTAACGTTTGAACATTCTGCCAACGCTTCTTCCAATTCTTTAACAAAACCAAGACCTGAATCTGGAGCTGTGTCTCTACCATCCATAAAGCAATGCAACCAAACCTTAACACCTGCTTCATTTAAAATTTTTGCAAGGGCAATAATATGCGTTTGTTGCGCATGAACACCGCCATGACCAATTAATCCCATTAAATGGCAGGCCCCATTTGATTTTTTTAAGCCATCAATTAAATCAAGCAAAACTGGATTTGTGTTCAATGTTTTTGTTTCAATTGCTTTATCAATACGAGGCAAATCTTGCAAGACCACACGCCCTGCCCCTAAATTTGTATGCCCCACTTCAGAGTTTCCCATTTGACCAGCAGGCAAACCAACATCTAAACCAGATGTTTTTAACATTGTTGTTGGATATTCTTTAATTAATTGATGCCAAACAGGTGTATTTCCCATTTCAATGGCATTATTTTCTTTTTCTGCACGATATCCCCAACCATCTAAAATACAAAGCACAACAGGTTTTTGTCTTGTCATATTCATTCCTTTCTCGTCATTTTTACTATAAAAAATGTTGTTTTCAACATCATGAAAGTCAACATTATTCTAAACGAATGACCAGTATTATAAAGCAAAAAGTTAAAAAAGTGTAATATTTTTTTGATTTTTTTTGAAAAAAAGGATATAATACCTCAAAATTACACCAAAAAAGGATAAAAAAATGAATAAAATCAAAAAACCAGAACTTTTACTTCCTGCAGGCTCGCTTAATAGATTAAAAACAGCCTTTTTATATGGCGCTGATGCTGTTTATGCGGGGATGCCTGGCGTTTGTTTAAGAAATAAAATATCTTTCACAGCTGAAGAAATGAAAGAAGGAATTGAATACGCTCATTCACTTGGAAAAAAAGTTTATTTAACTGTTAATTTGTTTACACATAATAAAGACATAGAAAAAATTGAAAATTTTATCACTTTGTTAAAAGATTTAAATCCAGATGGCGTTATTGTGGCTGATCCTGGTATTTTTGCAAGAATTCAAGAAGAAATACCTTCCCTTCCCCTTCATATTTCAACACAAGCAAATGTTTGTTCAACACTCACAGTGAACTTTTGGAAAAAACAAGGGGCAAGTCTTTGTGTTTTGGGTCGCGAAGTTCCACTTTCTGAAATTAAAGAAATCAGAGAACAATGCCCCGATATTAAAATTGAAACATTTATTCATGGCGCTTTATGTGTCAGTTATTCTGGCCGTTGCTTACTTTCAAACTTTATGACAGGCAGAAGTGCAAACAAAGGGAATTGCGCTCATTCTTGCAGATGGCGTTATAAAATTTATGAAACAAATCCAGTTCATCCAAATCCAAGCAATACCTATTATATTGAAGAAGAAACAAGATCTGGCGAATTAATGCAGATTGATGAAGATGAAAATGGCACATATATTATGAACTCAAGAGATTTGTGTTGGCTCCCTCGTTTAAATGATTTACTTCCAATTGGCATTGATTCTTTTAAAATTGAAGGACGTAATAAATCAGAATATTATGCAGCTATTACAGCCAGAACATATAGACACGCCATTGATGATTGGTTTAATGATCCAGAAAATTGGTCACCAGATAAATATATGGAAGAATTAATGACTCTTCAATCCAGAGGTTATACTGTTGGATTTTTAGATGGAAATGCTGGCCCAGAAGCTCATAATTATGATGTTTCTGCTAGCGATGGAAATTGGAGATATGCTGGACTTGTTAAAGGTGAAAAAGATGGCCGATTGATTGTTGAAATCAAACATAAAATTCAAAAAGGAATGGTTCTTGAATTTTTATCCCCTTATCAATTGGATCCAATTCAAATAACCGTTAATGAACTTTATGACCATAGAACTGGAGCTGAAACAGAAGAAATTTCTTCAGGGCATCTTGGTCAATCCATTGAAATTCCAATAGAAAAAGATCTTATTAATTTATTGCCGGCACTTACCGTTGTGCGCACAAAAATTAGTTAAATTTTTCTATTTTCCGAATCGCATTTTTTAAAAGAGAAAAACTTCCCATTTTTCTCTTTTTTTACTTTCAAACATATTTTTTTAATTAACAAAAGGTTAATAATTTACTTTTTATTAATATTTTTAAAAAAAATAGTTTTGCTTTTCATATAAAATCTTAAAAAATTAATTGAACTAATAAATTATTTATTTTATATTTTAGTTGAGTTTCACATTATACCAGAGGAGTTTTTATTATGAAAAAATACACAAACGAAGAAGAAATCCGCTTGACGGCTTATTACATGTGGGAAGAATCTGGCCGTCCATGGGGTCAAGAAAATGAATTCTGGCAAAAAGCTTGCGATAAATTAATGAATTCAAATTCTTCTTACAAATCATCAAAGTGCTCAACAAAAAAATGTTCAACAGCTAAAACAAGCACAAAAGCAACTTCTTCAAAAGCAACAAAAGCTTCAACAAACACAAAAACAGTTTCAAAAGCAAAAACAAATTTGAAAACAGTTGCAAATCACTCAACAATTAAATCAAATGCTGCAATTAACAATGCATATGGTTTTAAATCAAATGTTTCTGCATTAAAATCAAAAGTTTCTTTAAATTCAAATATTAACTCAAATTTAAACATCAAAAACAACAAAAAATCTTTGATCTAATTTGATTTAATAAAAAGAATAAAAAAAACGACTTTTTAAGTCGTTTTTTTTATTCACTAATTAAAATATAACCCTCTTCATTATTTTTCAATAAGCAGTCAGCAGCCTTTTCGCCAATCTTTTGACGAAGAGCGTAAATATGTGATTCAACGGTATGTGTTTCGATATCTGCACGATATTTCCAAACTTCTGTAAGTAAATCTGTTTTTGAAGCCCCTTCTGGTAAAGAACGCACCAAAAAAGAAATTAAATCTGTTTCCTTTTCTGTTAAATAATAATCTTTTTTTATTTTCTTATCAAATAACAATCTTTTAGCACCTTCAAATAAGAAACGTTTATTTTCAAAAACAGGGGCGGCATTCTTTTTTTCCAACAATGTTTTTAAATGCAGTTTTAGCTCATATAAATAACAAGGAGCTTTAAGTTCAATATCAGATTCTTCATGCGAAGTTCCAATTAATAAAACTGGGCAAGAAACATCTTGCGATAAAATTTCATCTGTTAAATCCTGATCTAAAGCAATAATTAACACATCACCAAACTCTTTATCATGCATATAACTTTTTGCATCCATCTCTTTTAATGCATCAAGTCGGAGGCCAAGCGGTCTTA
>JAZOOQ010000029.1:0-7078 GCA_045655105.1 Alphaproteobacteria bacterium
ATCCATTTATGCAAATGTTTCTATCCTTAACGATTTTGCAGGCAAAACAAAAACATCTTTCACCTATCAATCTCAAGAAACAAAAACAAGGGATGATATGGGCGGAGCATGGACAGAGTTTGCCGTTGGTGGCACCTATAAACTGAATAAAAACACGGCTCTTTACGGCGAGTTTGCAACCAGTAAGGGAACGGATTTAACAAATCCAATTCAATGGTCTATTGGTTTAAGGCTCAGTTTTTAGGGGATAAAAAAAGCGCTCTTTTTGAGCGCTTTTTTAATGAGGTTTTTTAGGCGGAATTGGTGGTGTTTTTCCAAATAAATGTTCTAAATAATCAGGATGAATGGATTCGGCCATTAATTTAAATTGTTCCATTTCAAATCCGTTTAATTGATATCCTGCAATTACGTGTTTATTAAGAGGATTTTGTGTTTTCCCGTTTTTCCAAACTTCATAATGTAAATGAGGACCTGTTGCTCTACCAGTAGCGCCAACATAAGCAATAACCTCTCCACGTTTAACACGCGATCCACGTTTTAAACCTTTTCTAAAACCATGCATATGCCCATATGCTGTTTCAAATCCGCCAGCATGTTTAATTCTGATGTATTTTCCATAAGCGCCTTTTCGTCCAATTTGAGTGATAACCCCATCTGCTGCAGCGTAAATTGGTGTTCCTCGTGGACAGGCTAAATCAGCGCCACTATGGAATAAGCGATACATTAAAACAGGGTGTCTACGCCAGCCATATGGGGAGGATAATCTTGGAATTGCTTTAACAGGGCGTTGTGCAAGAGTTTGTTCCCCTCTTTGGCCAAGAGGATTATAATAGCCAGCAACCCCTTTTGAATTTTTATATAAATAGCGGAAAATTGTTTTCTTTCCATTTTGAAGGCCAATAAAAACAAGCTCTTTATCAATATCAAGTTCAATACCACTTGGAGTTACTTTTTTAGTATAAATAATGTCAAATGTATCGCCTTTACGCATATTTGATCTAAAATCAAATTCACCGTCAAGGGCATTTGTTATTTGAGTTATAATTGATTGGGGCACGCCAGCTTTTTGCGCTGATCCTTGGAAAGTGCGTTCAATTTTACCTTTAATTCTTTCTTGTTGAATTGAAACTTGCCCTGTATGA
The DNA here is from genome assembly GCA_045655105.1 of Alphaproteobacteria bacterium. GTDB lineage: Bacteria > Pseudomonadota > Alphaproteobacteria > CAAHEQ01 > UBA3637 > RGIG4140. Next base: position 1,143 of record JAZOOQ010000029.1, read on the forward strand.
GTGAATGGTGTTAATGTATCATTTTCTGTTTTAATAATAGCAACAAACTCATCTCCTGCTAATTGAATGGCAAGGCCCAAAAAGTTTTGATTATTATCATTAAAGCTTAAAATAATGGTTCCTTGAGGAAGTGTGTTTAAGTTAACAAGTGTTGAAATTGATTCTAAAATTTTTGGATGATTGGTTTGTGGAATATTTGATTTTGTTAAAAATGTTGAAAAAGTTTCATTACTTTTTAAAACATATGTGGATAAAACGGCTTCTTTTGATAAAACTTTTTGTTCTAAATCTGTTAGTGAAGGTTCTGGGACATCTTCAATAACAGGTTCATCTCCTAAATCAGAATGAACAACTTCTTGTTCAACTGATTGAATGCTTTCTTGTTCTTCTTGAATGGCTGGAGTTTGAGTTTCTTTTTCTTTTTCACTAGAGAGTAAAATTAACAAGCCAAGAGAAAGCAACAAAAACATTGTTGTGAAAAATATTTTATCTGTTAATTCACGGTGCCCTACCCCATTAATCTTCTTATATGTTCTATATCTGAAGACTTTTGATTGTTGTGCCGCTTTTTTAATTTTATTTAATATTTTCATATTTAAGAGTTTGAATTATTTTTAAATATAAGTCAAGTTAAAAGATGAAACTTGTCTAATGTATTGAAATATAATAAAAAAATAAAATTAAATTGTTTTGTAACAATTTGAAATAATCATTGATTTGCATAATTTAATATAAAAAAGTATTCTTTGACTAACAAGTTTAGAGTAAGGAGATCTTTTATGATTGCTGAAATTAAAACATTAACAGATTACAAAAATTGTGAAAAAACATTGCAAAATGCAATTCCTTGTGTTGGGATTGGTTTGCATAGTGGTGTTAAAGTTCGTATGACATTACGCCCTGCCCCAATTGGTTATGGTATTGTTTTTAAACGAACAGATGTCACCGATAAAGATAATATGATCCCTGTTTCTGAAAACACTGTTGTTGATACAAGAATGTGCACTTGTGTTGGAAATAAGGATGGTGTTACTGTTGGGACTATTGAACATTTAATGGCCGCATTAAATGGTTTTGGAATCACAAATATTTTAATTGAAGTAGATAATTTTGAAGTTCCTGTTATGGATGGCTCTGCTTCTGATTTTGTTACATTAATTGAATGCGCTGGTGTTGTTAAACAAGATGCTCCTTTAAAAGCAATTAAAATTTTAAAAGAAGTTTCTTTTGATGATGGCAAGGGTTCAAGCGTTTGTTTGTATCCTGCTGAAAAAGGCTTGTCTGTTGACTTTATGATTGATTTTCAAAAATCAAAAGCTATTGGTCACCAAGAATATTCAATAGTTTTGTCTGAACGTTCATTTAAAGATGCAATTGCTTATGCAAGAACTTTTGGATTTGCTCAAGAAGTTGAAATGTTGCGTTCAATGGGCCTTGCAAAAGGTGGATCTTTAGATAATGCCATTGTTGTTGAAGGTGACACCGTTTTAAATAAAGAAGGTTTGCGTAGCGAAAATGAATTTGTTGTTCATAAGACATTAGATGCTGTTGGTGATTTATATCAAGTTGGAATGCCAATTATTGGTCATTTCTCTGGTGTAAAATCTGGTCACATGCATACAAATATGTTACTTAAGATTTTAATGAGCGATAAAACAAATTATGAAATTGTAAATTTAGATGATTATGAAGCTGCTTCATTGAAAAGTTTTCGAGTGTCAGCTTAGTTAAGATGTGGGTTTTCTAAATTTGGGGCGCCTTTTTAAGGCGCCTCATTTTTTTGTATGGTGCTTGAGTTTTTCCTTTGAAAGTAACAAATAAAAGGTACATATTGAAAAATATCTTGTTTTTTCAATGAAAATTTTGTATACATAGGCATTATATTGAACGAAAGGATAAAAAATGGAGTTTAATTCTCAAGGATTTTCTGTTGTTGAAAAATCTAATACAGGTGTTCAGGTATATTTTAATAAAATTTATTCTTATATGGCTCAAGCATTAGGACTTTCGGCTTTAACTGCATTTTTATCAGCAAGAGAGCCTTTAGTGAGTTTGTTTTATACACAAACGCAAACAGGATTATCTTATTCTTGGATTGGTTGGCTTGCAATTTTATCCCCATTGTTTTTGGTTTTTTACATTAATTCTCAATCTTCTGTTCAAAATATTTCAAAAACTAAAGTGATTTTTTGGAGTTTCGCTGCTTTGATGGGCGTTTCATTATCTAGTGTGTTGTTGTTATATACAGCTGCAAGTGCTTTTCAAGCATTTTTAGTTACGGCGGGCTCTTTTTTGGGTTTGAGTTTATATGGTAGATCTACAAATAGAGATTTAACAGCTTTGGGGCGCTTTTTGTGTATGGGGTTAATAGGTTTAATTTTAACATCTATTGTTGCAATATTTTTGAAATCAAATTTCTTATCAATGGCTTTAAATTTGGCGTGTATTGTTATTTTTGCAGGTTTAACAGCTTATGATACCCAAAGATTAAAATATATGTATCAATCAGGGTTGTCAGATGAGGCTCAAGAAGGTATTGCAGTTCGTGGAGCTCTTTCTTTGTATTTGAATTTTATTAATATGTTTATGGCTGTTTTAAATTTGTTTGGGGATAGAAAATAAATGAAAAAATTTTTGTTGTTGATGTTACCGTTGTTATATTCTGTAGCCGCTTATTCGGCTAGTTTGCCAGAAGATATAAAGCCAACTGATTTAAGGGTTTATGGTGATAAAACAAATCCAACAACGATATATGTTTTTTCATCTCTCACCTGCCCTCATTGTTCTGTTTTTCATTCAGAAATTATGCCAGATATTAAAAAAGATTATGTTGATACTGGAAAAGCAAAATTAATTTATGTTGATATGCCAGGCGAATCAAAAGGTATGACAGGAACAACAATCTCAAGATGTATTAAGCCTGAAAAATATGATGATTTTATGACTATCATGTTTGAAAATCAAGAGGTTTGGGCATATTCTTCAAAACCAAGAGCTGTTATGACAAGATTTGCAACAATGCTTGGTGGTTTAACTGAAGATGAAGTAAATGTTTGTTTGTTGAATCAAAAATTAAAACAAACAATTTTAGAGCAACGTTCAAATTTATCTAAACTTTATGATATTGAGGCTATGCCTAGTGTTGTTATTGTTAAAAACAATGAAACAAAGAAAATTCAAGGTGCTGATAAAGAAGTTATTATGCATGAATTAAAAGAGAGGTTGGGCGTAAATGACTAAAGAAACAGATATGTTAGCTGAAAAAATTAAAAAAGCTAAAGGTATTCAAGTGAAAGAAGAAACAAAGGGTAAAAATCCAAAATCTTCAGGTTATCAAATTATGACCGAAGTTATTATAAATTTGTTTGGTTGTATTTTGGTGGGTACGTCTTTAGGTATTATTTCAAACAATCTTTTTGAAACAGGTGATAAATTTACAGTTTTACTTTCTTTGCTTGGTGGTATTGCTGGTGTTTGGTCTGTGATCAAATATGCAATGAGTTTGGATAATGAAAGAGAGATAAAATGAATCATTTGATGCACCAGTTTGAAGTAAAAAAACTTGTACCATTAGATCTTATTGGATTTGATGTGAGTTTTACGAATGCTTCTCTTTTTATGGTGTTATCTGTTATTTTGGGTGTTTCTTTTTTATGGTTTTTAGTGCGTAAGCAAGAAGTTGTTCCGGGAACAGCTCAATCAGTTATTGAAGGTTTGTTTTATTTTATCAAGAAAACAGCCCAAGATGCTATTGGGCACGGATATGAAAAATATTTGCCATATATTTTTAGTGTTTTTATGTTTGTTTTAATGGGTAATTTATTAGGTTTATTCCCCTACTCTTTCACTTTTACAAGTCAGTTAGCACCTGTTGGAGCTTTTGCTGTATTAGGTTTATTTTTATCGGCAATTATTGGTTTGAAAAAACAAGGGGTAAAATGGTTTAGAACCTTTTTACCAACTGGAGTACCTTTTATTTTGGCCCCAGTTATTGTTCCAATTGAAATTATATCATTTTTATCAAAACCATTTAGTTTAACAATGCGTTTGGTTATGAATATGTTTGTTGGACATATTTTACTGAAAATTGTTGCGGGTTTTGTTTATTCTTCAGGCCTATTCGGTGTTTTGCCGATTGGTGTGATATGTATTTTAATTATGTTTGAATTGTTTGTTGCGTTTTTGCAAGCGTATATTTTTACGATTCTAACAAGTGTTTATTTAGGTCAAGCGATCCATTCGCATTAATTATAAAGGAGAATTAAAATGGAAACAGATACAGGTTTAATGTTACAATTTGCTGAAGGTATGAAATATCTTTCAATTGCTTTAGTTAGTTTTGTTATGATTGCTGCTGCAAAAGGTGTAGCTTCTGTGTTTACAACAATTATTTCTTGTATTAGCCGTAATCCAAATGTGAAAAATGATGTTTCAATTTTTGCATGGGTTGGTGCTGGTATGGTTGAAGGTATTGCCCTTTTCGCTTTAGGTTTAGCATTTATGTTGCTCTAATTTTTTTTAAGAGAAAAAATGATTCCTCAATTTGATACGTCTTGGTATATCGGCGAGATATTTTGGATTTTTCTCTCGTTTGGATTTATGTTCCTCGGAATAAGATATTTTATTTTTCCGATGCTTTTAGATGTGTTTTCTGAACGTAAACAAATTATAGATGAAAACTTGCATATTGCTGAAGTCGTAAATAAAAAAGCTGAAAAATTAATGCATGATTATAAGGCTTGTTTATCGGCAGCCCAGGAAGAAAAAGAAGAAATTGTCAATGAAACTTATCAGGATTTGCAAAAATTTGAAATTCATGTGGAAGCTGATCATGAAGAAGTTTTTAGATCACAAATTGATGATACTGAAAAACAAATGCAGCTCATTCGTGAAAAATTTCAAAAAGAATCTGATAAACTAGCTGTTCAAATTTCCGAACGATTGGCTGATAAATTAGCTCAAAATTCTATTAGAAAGGGGGTTTGAAAATGAGTGAGTTAGCAAATCCTGAGTTTTGGGTTGGTATAGGTTTTTGTTTGGTTGTTGCTTTATTATATAAGCCAATTCTGAAAAAAACAAAATCATTTGCTCAAACGCAATCTAATAGTGTTCAAAATGAAATTAATGAATCTAAAAAATTGCGTAAGGAGGCTGAAGATCTTTATGCTACCTATGAAAATCATACAAAAAATTTTGAGCAGGAAAAGGAACTTATTCTTGAAGAAGGCAAAAGAGAGGTTTTTGAACTTCAAAAAGAAGCTGATGCGCGTTTAAGCAAAAAAATTAATCGGAAAAGACAAGATGTTCAGATGCGTATTTCTTCCATAGAAGAAAATACTCGAAGAGATTTAACAAACACAATGATGTCTCAGGTTATGGATAAAACAAAATCTCTTTTGTCTGAAAAAAAGATTTGTCAGTCTTCAAAAGATATGGATAGAGCCATTAATGATGTTTTGAAACTTTTGGAAGAATCTGTTAAAAAATAATTTAGAATATTCTATATATATAAAGCCTCCATGTGGGGCTTTTTTTGTATCTATATCGAATCGGTTATATATGATTCGATATATAAAAGGAAAAATAGATAACTTTTTAATAATTTTTTTGATGTTTTTTTGTGAAAAAGTGGTTTTTTTAAGCTCTTTTTCTAAATTTTAAATATTTTTTTATAAAAAAAGCCTTAAAAATCAATATATATTAAAAAAGAGTAAAAAATAATTAAAAAAGTTTAAAAAAGGTGTTGACATTTGTTTTTTGTTCTGATATATTCCCATTCACGCTCCTGATGGAGCAAAGATGTTGAACAGAGTGTGAATAAGAGAAAAGAACAGATGCACGGACGGTTGTTCTAGAAACGAGATAGACGAGCGTCAAGTGCATGACTATAAAGACGAGATGTGTATTATAGAAATATATATGGTAAGTTTTTGTAG
>JAZOOQ010000030.1:0-29187 GCA_045655105.1 Alphaproteobacteria bacterium
CCTTGCGCAGTGATAAAGACATTTAACCCCTACTCTATCTGTAAGATTTTTATACCATTTTGCCCGAACTGATTTGTCGGACATTGATGATTTTTATCCGATTGGATTTCTCGAACACCCTCGAACTTTAAGACATTTAACGAATTTTCCAAATTGTTGTTTAAATGTCTTAAACGAATGCGATTCCAATGTTAAATCTTATTTACACGTTCTATTTGTAACTCGTTATTTTTATAATAGCATTTGTATCCAAAATCAGGACAATCTAAAATATAAAAATCAAAATGCCTATCTGCAACAGATAATTCCTCATTAAGTTTTTTAAACACTTTTTGTATATTTTCCAACAAAAAAGAGTAGCGTAGTTTTACGAATAAACCAACTTTCTTAAAAGGATAATTTTTTAGCTTTTGTTTTATCTTTTTCAATATTATCTTTGCGGTATTTTCTATATGTATATCAAATTTAATCATCCCCTCAAAAGGAGACAAAGCCTTTCTTTCATCTCCACAATCCCAAAGGTCTAATTTCCTTTTTTTACAATAATCATTCAAAAAAGCTCGAGATTTCAAATATGACAAATCCACAATCTTTTTCCAAACATCTTCACATTCAGCTTCTCTTTTCAAAATACTATAACAAACTTCTATACCTATATTATCCTGAATATTTTGAAAATCTGGCTTATCTTTATACTCATACCTTTCACTATTCTCAACATAAAAGTGTAAATTATTCTTCGCATATAATTCTATTTCATTTGGTTTATTTTTCATTTAGAAATCCTTTTAGTAACTTTTTAATAACCGTTTTGTGATTAAAGTATGTCCTTCTTCATATAAATCGTCAAGTCTTTTGGTATTGCTTTCTGTTTCACTTAGTTCACTGATTGATTTGATTAAATAATGTAACAAATACAAAAAAACTCTGCTTTTGCAGAGTTTTTCTTTTTGTTTAATCTCTTTGACGAGATCTTTTTCTTTTTTTATTCAAATATGTATTTGCTGACGATGATTTCCCTACTCTATTTAATCTATCTGAAACATATGATTTTTCATATTCTTCACCATTAAACAGAAAATTACCGACAGTCCTTGCTTGCTTTATAACGGGCATATCTTTAAATGAAGATTTATCATCACAAAATTCGGAAAGAGTTTGAGAAGCTCTCAAGCATATCATATCGGCATCATCTTTTGTAAGAATTTTCTTGCCTAACTTTTGTTCGGCATGTTTTTTACCGGCTTCAATACCAATGCTATCAAGTTCAGCCAAAAGCCGTGCTTCATAAACCTTTGGCCTAAATATCATACAAAATGTGTCTTCTATATATTTAAGTAACCCCATTTCAAAGAACTCCTTTTTTTTAATTTTCTCTTGCACCACGAGAAGTATCTTGTGCCGGCATCTTCTTTTGGTCTGTGATTTTTTGAACTTGTGGTAAACCATTTTCGTTTTTTACATGGAGAAGTAAGATAATCTAATCCGGTATTGAATCCTTTGAGCAAAGCACCCAACACTGTCAAAAGACAACAAACTTGCAAAATAGTCACTCCCTTTGTTTTAAGAGTGTTTTTAATAGTATGTTTTAAAAGGGCTTGTTTAAATTGTTGCATTGTTTCTTTTGAGGCATTTGAATAGTTAACCCAAATAGCATGGTCTTCACCTGTTAATTTAATACCACTTTTAGGGCCACCAACATCTTCAAATGCTTTGCTAACATCTTCAAATCTCTCAATCGAAAATGAAAAATGTTTTTCTTCTGGTTTCATAACAATATTCCTACTCTTAGCAAACAGTACTCAATCCATAGCACAATTTCAATCCATTTGTCAAATATTATAAAAAACTCTGCTTTTGCAGAGTTTTTGTTTTTTATTCAGTTCTTGCACCACGAGAGGTATCTGGCATCATTTTTATGTTTTTAGAGCCAACATATCTAGGTGCTTGATAAACTTTCCCTTTCTATTGCTTGAACATTTAAAAACCATGAACCATCTGTAATTGATTCCTTTTTTTGGATAATAATTTATTTCCTTTTTCCGAGTGGGTCCCACTCGAAAAAAAGCGTTACATTATGTAACAGATTATTTTTCACCATCTGGTTTAAAAGTCTTAAATGGTGTATCAGGATATAGTTCTAAATAAAGGTCTACAAATTTATAAATTTCTTTATAAGTGAGTCCTGTTTTTCTTAATTGCAATAGTTTACCAAAATATCCGTATTTTGGGCTTTTCATAATTTGATGGGCTTTATATAAATCAAAAATCATTTTATTTTCCTTTCTTAATAAAAAAACTGCCTGAATTAGGCAGTTGTCAAATGTATTTCATGTTAATTAACTTTTATTAAATGCAATTATATCATTTTGATTTTAATGTGTCAAACATGTGCATTTTATATCCAAAGAATATGGCTTAGTCTACGCGGTTAGAGTGACATATCCATAGAGTAACATTCACTCGTTCAGCTAATCGCAAAGAAATTTACTTGATTTTTAAATATAAAAAATATATTCTTTCAATATAAAATGCATAATTTTTTTTAGGATATAAGTAATGATTGAAACTCATACAGCATACTCACAAAATGAAGTCAAAAATCTGTTAGAAAATCACAGTTTTATAAAAAAAAATGTTTGGCCTCAACCTAAAAAAGAATTAACGCCTAAAGACTATCAAACCATTATTAATAAAGAAAAAGCAATTTTTCCTGGAAAACATGGAGGAATTTTATTTAAACCAGATCTCGTATCCCGAAGCAAATTAGATTTTATCCTTCATGCGGCACAAAGAGCTGGCATTGAGCATTATACACGAAAACAAATCAATCGAAAAGAAATCTCTGAAGTTGAACTTTTAACAAACGATATAACTGAAGATCAAAAAAAGACCTTTTCTTTTTATTATCTTCATTTTAAGAAACGTGAAAAAATAGATTGTGCTATCATGGTGAGCTGCATTGCAATTTTTTGTTTAATTGCTTGTGGAATGAAAATGCTAGATGAAAATAACGCCAAAACGCCCTCTCAACCCAAAGAACCAATTAAAATCATTCAAAAAACACAACCAAACAAAATTAAAACAACAGAGCATATACGCGAATAACTTGCCATAAGCTATTTATAAAAAAAGCTCCACCAAATGACGGAGTTTTTTTTAATGGTGGGTGAAGCGGGGCTCGAACCTGCGACCTCTACGATGTGAACGTAGCGCTCTGACCAACTGAGCTATACACCCGATTGATTAGCACTATATACCCAACAAAATCCTTTGTCAAGAAAGATTTTTTTGAAAATTATAAAATTATGAAATAATGCTTGATTTTAAGATATGTTTCAGCTAAAATGCGAAAAGTTTTTTAATTTATTTTTAAGGATATAATATGCAATATAAAAATGAAAAGAAATTAGACGATAAATTCAATCCAAGTGAGATTGAAGAAAGAGCCATGCGCTTTTGGGAAGAAAATCAAACATATTCTTTTGATAAAACCGCCTCGAGAGATAACACTTTTGTGGTAGACACCCCTCCTCCAACGGTTTCTGGTTCTTTACATATTGGGCATATCTTTTCATATACACAAACTGACGTGATGGTTCGTTATAACCGCATGAAAGGCAAATCAATTTTTTATCCAATCGGTTGGGATGATAACGGCCTTCCAACTGAACGACGCGTTCAAAATTATTACAATATTGCTTGTAATCCAGATATTCCTTATGATCCAAATTTTAAACCAGTCCATAATCCAAAAAGTGATGAAAAAAGACAAGAAGTTTCCCGTCAAAACTTTATTGAAGCTTGCGAAGAATTAACAAACGTTGATGAAAAAGCATTTGAAGATATTTTCCATCATATTGGTCATTCTTATGACTGGTCACTTAAATATTCAACAATTGATGCAAAATCAATTAAAGAAGCTCAAAAATCCTTCTTAGATTTAATTGAAAAAGGTTTGGCTAAATCTGTTGAAGCACCAACAATGTGGGATGTTACTTTCCAATCTGCCATTGCTCAAGCTGAAATTGAAGATCGTGAAACAGCTGGCTTCTTCCATGATATTGAATTTAAAGTTGAAGGATCAGATACAACATTTACAATTGCCACAACAAGACCTGAATTCTTGCCTGCTTGTATTGCCGTTGTTGCTCATCCAGATGATGAAAGATATAAACCTTTCTTCGGCAAAAAAGCGATTGTTCCTCTTTTTGATATTCCAGTTCCAATTGTTCCATCTGAACATGCTGAAATGGAAAAAGGAACTGGTATCATGATGGTTTGTACCTTTGGGGACGCTGCTGACGTTGCTTGGTGGAAACAATCTGGTTTACCAATTAAACAAATTATTGGTTTAGATGGCCGTATTATCAATGTAACTTATGGTGAAGGTGCTTTTGTTACTTTAAATAAAGAAAAAGCTCAAGCAAACTTTGCTCGTATGGCTGGGTTAAAAGTAAAAGATGCCAGAGCTCAAGTTGTTGAAATGTTGCGTGAAGATGGCGCTTTGCTTGGCGAACCAAAACCATTAATGCATCCTGTTAAATTCTATGAAAAAGGAAATATTCCTCTTGAATTTGTTTCTTCTCGTCAATGGTTTATTTCAATTTTAAAACATAAAGAAGATTTGCTTGATATGGGAAGAAAAATTAAATGGACTCCTGCTCACATGCAATCTCGTTATGAAGCTTGGGTTGAAGGCCTCAATCAAGATTGGTGCATTTCTCGTCAACGCTTTTTCGGCGTTCCATTCCCTGTTTGGTATCCATTAGATGAAAACAAAAATCCTGATTTTGATCATCCAATTTATGCAACTTTGGAACAATTACCAGTTGATCCATCAACAACAGCACCAACAGGATATACAGAAGATATGCGTGATAAACCAAATGGATTTACCGCTGATAAAGATGTGATGGATACTTGGGCAACAAGTTCTTTAACCCCTCAAATTGCCTTGGCTCATGCTCCAGAAGGTCATAACCTTTCTTTGCCATTTGATGTGCGCCCACAAGCTCATGATATTATCAGAACTTGGGCATTCTATACCATTATGAAAGCCTTTGCTCATGAAGGGAAAACACCTTGGAATGAAGCTTTAATCAGTGGCTTTATTTTGGATCCAGATCGCAAAAAAATGAGTAAATCAAAAGGAAACGTTGTGACTCCAATGGACTTATTGGTTAAACATTCTGCTGATGCTGTTCGTTACTGGGCTTCAAGAGCAAAACTTGGTATTGATACTGCTTTTGAAGAACAAATCATGGAACAAGGCAGAAAATTAACCATGAAAATCTTTAATGCCAGCAAATTCAGCTTTATGATGGTTGAAAAATCAGGCATTGACTTATCAAATGATTATATGGCAAATATCACATCAGATTTAGATAAAGCCTGGGCAATGAAGTTAAAAGATGTTGTGATCAGCGCCAATAAAGCATTTGAAAACAATGATTATGCGTTCGCTCTTGAACTAACAGAAAAATGCTTCTGGGATTTCTGCGATAACTACCTTGAATTAATTAAGGGTCGTGCATATAGCGAAAATCCTGTTTCTGCTGTTTCAACATTGATGTTAACAATTGATGTTTTAATGCGTTTGTTTGCCCCTGCCCTTGCCTTTACAACAGAAGAAATCTGGCAATCAAGACCTTGGAACTCATCTAATGATTCCATTCATAAAGCACCATTCCCAATGGCATCTGAATTTGATTCAATCCAAGGAAATGCTGCCATTTATGATGCTGCAGTTGCATTAATTAACTTAATCAGAAAGGAAAAAGCCGAACAAAAACGTTCCGTTAAAACACCTGTTTTAGAAATGGTTGTTTCAACTCCTAAAAACTCAATTGAACTTCAAGCTCTTTCAAAAGAAGATATTATTAATGCTGCTAACATTAAAGAAAACAATATTTCTTTTGTTGAAGGTGAAACACTTGCTTTAACAACTTGCATTTTTGGAGAAGATGAAAAAAAAGTTAAAGCATAAAATAACAAAATAAATAAAGGAAAGAGAATGAAAAAGAAGCTTTTATATTGTTTTATTGCATTAATTGCCCTTTTTCTTCTCTTTCTTTTTTGCACTTATAATGAATATAAGCGCTTTCAAAATCATTTAAGTGATTATACCTTTGAAAAACCCATACACCTTGTTTTTGCTGGAGATGATGGGTATATCACCCCTCTTTTAACAGCATTTACCTCTTTATCTTTAAACACCAAAACACCTATTCAAATTCATTTATTAACCGCAGGTTTTTCCAATCAAAATCAACAACTGATCCAAAAATTAGATCAAGAGCTTAAAAACATTCAAATTGATATTACCCCTGTTTCAATGGAATTGTTTAATAATTTTCCCATTAACCAACGTTGGAACCAATCGATTTATTATCGGTATTTAATCCCCGAATTAATAAAAGATACAGATAGAACCCTTTATTTAGATGGCGATATCCTTGTTTTTGATGACTTAAGCAATTTTTATCAAATGGATTTAAAAGAAAAAACCATCGCTGGCGTTTCAGATTATTTTGAACAAAAATTCCTCTCTCGCCCATTATTCCAAGATCTTTTGGTTTATATTAACAGTGGCGTTCTTTTAATAGATATGTCAAAATGGCATCAAAAAGGAATAACACAAAAACTTTTTGAAACAACGCAACTCTATCAAGATCAAATATCTTATTTTGACCAAGATGTAATTAATCTTGTTTTTAAAGAAGATATTTTACCTGTTTCATTGAAATATAATGCGCTTCAAGGCGCTTATACGCCTTTTAATAAGGTTATTTACCATTATAGTGGCAAACAAAAACCTTGGAAAACAAATTCCATTGATTATTATGAATGGGATAAATATTTTAGCTATACCCAATCCCTTTTAAATAAAGGAAAATGGCCTTTAACAGCCTATCTTATCTATTGCTTAAAAAAAATGATTTATTATCCTTCTTTTATTTTTAAATCAACTATAACAGAAGCTTAATGCTTTTTAAGGCTTTTTAAAAACACATAATCTGATTTTGATGTTAAATTTGATTCAATAATTTTTTGAATACCTTTATTAAAGGTATCTGAATCTAATTTAGACTCCACTAAATATTCTTTGGTTTGTTGCGGATATTTCAAATAACATAAAGATAAAAGCCAAGCAGCCGCCATTTTAGCATAATAGCCTTGATGATGAAATTGATCTAATATTTTAAAAATCTGGCTTAAATATTCTTGATTAATATAATAAGTAAGCAAAAGAACCAATGAAACACGAACGTCAAATTCCTTTTCAGAGGAACAATAAGGTTCAATAAAGTTAAAAAATTCTGGCAAGTTATATTGAACTTGCTTTAAATACGTGCAAAAAGTATCACATACGGCCCAATTTGTAATCTTTGGAATAAAATTTTTTACCAGATCAATCTGATTAAACGAAGAAAAGAGTTGTGCCGTTATAAGAGCTTGCAATATTTTTTCTTCATGGAACTTTGGTTGAGCTAAAAGATATGCTTTCACCTCTTTACTTTTTGATAAATCAATTGCGATTTTCTTTAAAATTGGCATCCGAACGCCAATTAACTCTTTTTCATTAGGAATTGATTTGAGCATAAATTCTTGATACTTCAAATCTTGATATGAGAAAAGCTTTTTTTGAATCACTTGATAAATCATAGTGTTATTATATAAAAAATCAAAAAAATATCAATATTTTTCATTGATTTTTCATATATCCTGTGTTATTGTTTTGTCATGTTTTGTATATAATATTAAAATCAAGAGGGTTACATGCTTAAACACATTGAAACACACAAATCTGATATCTCAAAAACAGAAGATGTTTATAACGAAAAGGGTGAATTATTATTTACCGTTCAATATACCGCCACAGTGAATGATCCAGAATTAAAATATACAATTGACTATGTGCGTGCACATGGGGAACTTGGATCTGAATGCCCATTAGAAGCTTATAAACAACTTTGTGAAGAAGACAGAATACCAAAGATTAAAACTCAAGAATCTTTCAAAAAAGATCGAGAAACAGATCCAAAATGGCAAGAATGCAAAAAAGCCGCCCGCGTTCTTTTAAAACAAGGATTAAGAAGCCAAGTTAAAGCTTTATTACGCGAATATAATAAAACAAAATCTCTTGCTTAAAGTTAATAAACTTATTTACTATCCTTACCATAAACATTCATTTGTGATGTCACCAACGGTGATATCACAAATTTTTTTTCGTCCTTAATATATCTGATTGCCAAATTTTTTCGTTCACCTGATTTTGGATGAACTAATTCCAACTCAGCATAAGAAACACCAGATTGCATCATGTGGCTAATGATTAAGTCTTGAGCATACCCTGCTCTTCTTTTCCATATATCAAGAGCTTGACTTTTCTTTGGTTCAGATAAATTTTGAACCATTTCATCCATTGATTTATCTTTGCCTTCTTCACAGATTAAAAAAACATGTTGTAATTCTGTAGAGGGATTGAATCCAAACTTTTCAGCCTTTTCTTTTGGTAATCTAATCTTAATATTAGCTCTTAAAAAGGAAACGTCTTGCAATAATGGAATTGACGATGATTCCATTTCTTGTTCATGCAAACAAGCAGATGCTAATTCTCCACAATTGGCAAACCCAATTTTTAAAATATTAGCAAAAGATGGATATTTCTCCACATATTGACATTGTCTTTTTTTAGAAGTTAAAAACTCCCCTACAGAATCAACAAACTCTTTTTCTTCATCAGATAATGCATAACTTGCCTGTTGAAGCTTAAACCATGATGATGATAAATATCGATGAGGAGGTAATATGGTGTTTATTCTTTTTAATAGCTTATTTGAAACCAAAGATTCCTCATCAGGGTTCATAAAAGGCGTTGGCATCAAAGAAATTGGATATTTTGCTAAAAGAGATTGCAATTCTTTTCTTTGATTAAATTTTTCATATCCTATATATTCTTTTATAGATTGAATCAAATTTTGTTTATCCATAAAAGTGAAAAATTTTGCAATATCCGTTTGCTTGGGATTTTTTGCCATCTCTAATGGACTCATTCCTTCAATTTGTCTTGATGAATTTTCATTTATTTTCTGTTGAATAGTAAATAACTCTTCATCTGATAAAGGTTTTTTGGCATATTTTAAAGCCAAGTCACGCATTCTTTCTTGCGCTGGAGTTAATTGATCCTGAGAACCATCTAAAATCCTTTGCAAATTTTGATAGACCACATTTCCCGTAAAAGAAACGGCTTTTAAATCACCAGCCATCAATATCAATTGCTCTAAAATATCAACATTTCCTTCTTGATAAGCCAAATGAAGCGCTGTTTCCTCATGCGAATTTACTTCATTCACATCTGCCCCAAGCAATAACAATTCATCAACCAACTGTGGTTGATTTAAAACCGTTGCAATCATCAAAGGCGTTAATTTTGTTGATTCTTGCAACTCATTATATTGAAACAAATTCATAAAACTATATTCCCCTATTTTCTTTTTTTATACTATAACAAAAAAAATATATTTTCAGCAACAGTAAAAAAGAAAAAATATCTTGACAAGAGGATTTTTTTTAGATAAAACTACATTTATGGCCGCTATGGCTCAGTGGTAGAGCACTCCCTTGGTAAGGGAGGGGTCGTGAGTCCGATTCTCACTAGCGGCACCATACAAAAACAGCCCTCTTTTGAGGGCTATTTTTATATAAGTATCGATAGAGGGAAAAAGGACTCACGGGGGAAACGTAAGGTCGAGCCGATAGCCCGCGAGACAGCACAAAGGTGCCTAACGAGCGGTTGCGTGGCGAAAGGGGCCCATTGGAACAATGGGAATTTCCATTCGAACGAGCGGCACCATGCATTATAACCCTCTTTCAAACGAGGGCTTTTTCTTTTAACCGCAAGCTATTTGGCAAGTCCGATAATTGACTTTTCAAAAACGGCTAAAAACCGCAAATTATCGGACTATTTCAGATCTGATTTTAATTTTGAAAATACATTCTGATCACGATAACGTTCATGTGCTGAGGAGTATATATTTTGCCTTAAGATACCTTCAAATTGGTATCCGGCTCTAAGAGCTACATTGGCAGAACGTTTGTTTAGGACGTCCGTATGTATAACAATTCGATTAAACCCGTTATCAAACAGCTCTTTTTCAATAAGTGCAATCGCCTCACTCATATAGCCCCGTCCTGTGTAGTCTGTATCCAGCCAATATGATATTTCCGCTCGTTTATGCAGCCAAGCTACATTCACTACACTGATTAACCCAACAAAATTCTTATTTACAGATATCTCATACACAAATTGAGTATTGCTATTCCAATCCTTATCGACTATTTCCAAAATTTTTTTTGCAATTTTTCTTTCAATTCTTCTTTATTTTCAGTCTAATAATTGCAAAACAGTTTGCATCATACAAAAAGCCCTCTTTTTTATCAAGAGAGCTTTTTTGACAATCCAAACAATGAAAAGGATCTATTCAAATACATTTCCTTCAGCATCTTTTGTAACTGTTACAATATCGACCAATATCCAAATTCCAAGAATTAAGACCGGAACAACCAAAAACGCACCTGGAAAAGTGCATAAAAGTTGAATAATTGCTTTTTTCTTATATCCAGCATAAAAATTATGAATACCCAAACTACCCAAAAATAAAGCAAGCAAAATATAGATTAAACGACTTTTTTTCATTTTCATCCCCATTCAAAAGATTAATAAACATATCTATGTATAGCTATAAATAAAAAGACATGTCAATAACAATTTATTTTTAAGGGAAAAAATTATAACTGTTTTCTAATTTAAAAAGAACTATTAGTCTGAACAGATACTGAACTTCACCATCTTTATAGCAAACACTACCTTCTTTTCTTTTAAAACCATTCGCACACTTTTTAAATAATAAATTATTACCACACTCTATAACCACACGATTCAAACATGCTTTTTTTGCAGTTTCTTGACCTATACAATTTATGTCTATTTCTTTTTCTTCATTGCAACTGTAACATCTGCCATCATCTCCCATAAATGTACTAGGTGAACAAGTGTTCTTTAGGCATAAACGAGAGATAAATTCTCCACATCCTTTATCTGGAAAAATTCTATTTGGACATCTTTCAGGAGCAGCTGTTTTCCCAAGACATCTAATATGCACATCTTTACCACTATTACATCCATAACATCTGCCATCATCTCCCATAAATGAGCCAAGAGGACAGTTTGTTGTTGGGCAAGAACTATTATCAACAGACCGACATGAGGCAAAACCACTCATTGACATGAAAAAAGCTAAAATTAAGAATAAGATATTTTTCATATTACCTCCTTATTTTCTTTGGCGATAGCATAAAATTAAATTAATAACAAGATAATTTTTCTTTTAATCCAATGGTCAAAAAACATTGATATAAGCCTTACTTTATGATATTATTTTATGAAACAAAAATTGATTAGGTAAAAAATGATAAAAAAGTTATACTGCGCTGGCGCTTTTGATTTTGACTATCAAAAGAAAAACTATAAAAAACAAGCTGAAAAAGATTATAGAGTTGTATCTATTTTAAAAGATTTAGATACTTTTTTATATGGTCGCAAAACCATATCTCTCAGAAAAAATCTTGATTATATCGGTCCTTTTTATTGCGAAACAGACACTATGCAAGGAGATGAGATTGTTAACATTGAATTAAAAGCGATTGAAAATTGCACGGATGCCATCTTTGTGTTAGATAGAGCCAACTGCCCGGGAACAATTTTTGAATGCACTTACGCCGCCACTTTAAAAAAGAATTTACATATATTTTATCTAAAAAAAAATGAAGATGAAGAAACTGAAAGTAACTTGCATACGCCCTGTTGGTTTGCCATTATGGGCGCTTTAAACATGAATCCCCAAAAAACTCATTTATATGCCTTTAAAGAAAAAAAAGAGCTATATACACAAATTTCAGATTTAATTAATCAACTTAAATAATTTTGTGAACAAAACAATTTACCCACAATTAAATATTTCCCAATTTCTTTTGAATATCTTTAAAAACATCTTCCATTGGTTTATCATAATTATTTGTTGTATAAATTAAATCACCATTATTCAGTAAAAGTGCTTCAAGCTCCTCAATTCTGTTTAACATTGTTTGATAACTTTTGGCATCTTGAAGAACAGCTTCAACTTTTCCATTAATTGTTATAAAAGTTGGCCGTCTTTTTACTTGTATTTTTTTAATAATATCAGAAGCTTGTTGTCTAAAAGCACTTAATGGAAGAATATCTTCAATAATATTTAACATAATTTTTATCCTTAATTTAAAACTAAATTTGAGATTAAATTAAATACAAAATAAAGTCAATATATAAAAAAAATATCAAAGATTTTTTTCACTCTTTGATATTTTGTAACAAAAAAAATTACCACTCTCGACTTCTTAATCCATATTTTTGTTGTAAACGCAGTAAATTTGCATCAGCTGTCGGATGCTGTTTCAACAATTCAGCTTCTTTGGTTGTTTCTTTCGATCTCATCTTATCATCTAAAACTTCTTCAATGGATTTACCTTTCGCGTTCACCTCATCCATAAAAGATTCTCGCCAATGTGAATACCCAATCTCCAAATGCTGTGTATAGCGATACCAGAGATTCAAAACAAATGAATCTTCTTCCTGATTTAACTGTTCAGATAACTTTTCAATATCTGGTCGCATACGCCCTCCTTTTATTGTCAATGTTTTTATATTATATCACAAAAACACTAAAAAATCAATGTTAAACTTTAGATGAAAAACAAAAGCTAAATCTCATCTTTTTTCAAAAAAAACACTCTCAAATCTTCCCAAACAGAATTTGTTTTAGCAATTGGACGGATCTTTTGATTAAATTCTTCTTCAGGTATATCTGCAAGAGGAACATTTGCCCCTTTTGGAACAAAAATCAACCAAAGAGGGCCCCAGGCATTTTTATTTTGCGTTGCCGAAACATCATCAGCAATTTCACCCATTAATTTATCTTGAAATTTATGAAAATTTCCCTCATCATCAACATAGATTAAGCATTGCGTTAAATAACAAGACTTATCTTTTTTGTTTTTCATTAAGTTTATAAAATCTTGGGGCGTAAGCGTTTGAGAAACATATTTGGTATATACTCCAGGAAATCCATTTAAAGCTGGAACAACCAATCCACCATCATGCACTAATAAAGGTTTTTGAAGTTGTTTAAAAGCCTCCCTCGCCTTAAATTCAGCAACTTCTTCAATTGTATCATATTGAGGTTCCAATAAATCCAAATTAATGTTTTCAACTTGATAATCCAAATCTTGAAGCGCAACTTTTAAACTATTAATTTTTCCTTTGTTTGATGTTATAATTGTAATTTTCTTTTTCATTATATCCTTCTGATTGCTTTAAAAATCTAATGGGATTGGCTCTGTATTTTCAATTTTTAGGTATTGATAGTCTTTATATTCATCTAAATTAAATGATTGTTTATGATGATTAAAATAAAGAGCCATTCGAATAAAACCAGCATGCGTCACAACCATTATATTATCTTTATTATCTAACTCAGAAAAAAAAGATTGAACACGTTTATATATTTTTTCAAATGATTCTGCATTAATTTTTTCAGGCGCCTCGCTAAAAAGATCCCACATTTCTGGGGTGATTTCTTCTTTTAGCTTCCCTTCAATATCACCATAGCCAATTTCACGTAATCTTTTATCAAAATTTAAAGGGACATTTAAATAAGAATTAATAATTTCAGCTGTTTGTTTGGCTCTTAATAAATCAGAAGAATAAATGGAAGTTATCTTTTTTTGCAAAACAGATTCCACTGCTCTATATGCCGACTCTATCCCTATTTGATTTAATGGAATATCTGTTTGACCTTGCATCCGCCCTGCTTTATTCCAATCTGTTTGTCCATGTCTTAATAAATAAATCATTTTAATCTCCTTTTAAGAAGCATTAAACAGTTAATATCAACAAAAGTCAATTTTTTTAAATAGTTAAACTGATATTTTTTAATATAATCAACATTGTTTTTTTATTTCATAAGGACCATGTCATTCAAAAAATTTTTTTGAAACTTGTATTCTGCTAAACAAATCGATATAAACGCCCCTCTTTTCTTAACGGTTTGGTCTAAAAATCGGGGCTGCGCCCCGCCGGCCCCTTATGTCGCATAATAAATATTATTTAATAGTATATAAATATATAAGTGTTATCAACAAGATAACCTATTAGCTGTTTAAAAATATATAAATAATGAAAAGTTATAAATTTATAGCAATATTTTAATATTGATTTTTGGAGGCAAATATAATTATATTAAAAGCAAGATCCCCCTTTCTCATATATATATAGGAGTTCATATGAATAAAATCAAGCTACAAGGCCTCTCCCCTGATGGACAAGAAATAACATATTCTTTAGATGATTTCAAAGGAAATAACGTTGTTTTATATTTTTACCCTAAAGATAACACCTCTGGCTGCACACAAGAAGCTTGCAATTTTAGGGATAATATGAATAGGTTAGCGCCCTACTCCACTGTGATTGGCGTCAGTCCAGACAGCATTAAAAGTCATCAAAAATTCAAAGAAAAAGAAAATTTAAACTTTATTTTACTTTCAGATCCAGACCACACCCTTTCTTCCCTATTTAATGTTTGGGTCCAAAAATCAATGTATGGCCGAAAATATATGGGTATTGAACGCTCAACGTTTATTTTAGATGAAAATTTAAATATTCTTAAAGAATGGCGAAAGGTTAAAGTGAATGGACACGTTGATGAAGTTATCGCATTTTTCAAAGCATAAATGAAAATACTGCTTATTGAGGCCGAGATTACACTAATTAATCAGTATATGTTCTAGATTCTTGTTTTGGTTGCAACATAAGGGATCTACATAAAAGATATCTTTCTTTAGTTTCTTTAAATTCCTCTGCCAATTCTGCTAATTTTAAATATTCTTTTGCAATCCCTGTTGCATAATCTTTTGCGGTTTTACCTTCTTTATTTAAAGCAAAAACATTCAATCCTTTTTGAACCAATAAGGGTAACATTTCTGAAAGTCCATTCATACTGGCATAATGAAGCGCCGTGTTCTGCAAATAATCAGGAATGGAAACATCGGCCCCCTTCTCTAATAGCATTTTTGATTGGGATTCTCTTGTAACAGATTCATAATGAACATCGCCATGACACATATAAGACGCTCTATATCTTCCTTTTTTTAAGGCAGATAAAAGCGGTGTTTCACCTTGATAATTTTGAACATCTATATCAATTTGCTCCAACAACTTTTTTAAAAGAGCTGGTCTTATATTACAAGCAAGAGATCGATCGGAAAAATCTGTTGCCCAATAATGCAATAATGTATTCCCATTTTCATCTTTTTGTTTTAAATTAATATGATTTAACTTTAAAAATAAACTTGGTTTTTCAAGCACTAAATAAAAAGACAAAGGCTTATTTTTATAAGTTGCATTTTCAACATCTAATCCTTGTTTAATCATGCTTTCAGCAACTTCTTCAAATAAATATGAATCCATATAATCAAGTGGACTCATGCCTTTTTGATTTTTTTGATTTACATCAACGCCTTTTTCAAAAAGAGCAAATAAAACATCCTTATCTTTATATCCTGATTGAGAAAGATAGGCTGTTAAAACCGTTTCTCCATTTGGATAAACTTGATTTAATGAATCAATTGAAGAAGCTTTAATCAAATCAACAGTTAATTGATTTTTCAACGCTGCATACATCACTGGCGTATATCCTTCATCATTTTTTTGATTGATATCAAGCCCTTTTTCAATCAATTTATCTGTCAACTGAGGGTAAATATGGGCCAATGAGTTACCTTTTTCATCTTTAACAAAAGCATCTCCTCCATAGGATAAATATATAGAAGCCTCCACATAACCGACTTTAAAAATCCCGTTTTTATCAACATTTTCTTGAACCGATTTTTTAAGAAAGGTATCTATATTAGACTCTTCATCTTTCTTTTGTTCTTCAGAATTTTGCTTTTTCTTTTTAAATATATGTCTTAACATTATATTAATTCCCGTTCAAATTTATATAGGCCAAAGATTATCTGATTTTATAACTTTTGTCAACTGTTTTTACCAATATAAACACTCCTTATCGCCAACGCTTTATTCCTTTTATCTTGACAGAAAAGAAACATTTTGATATATTTCACTAATAAATTTAAATGGAAATATATCATGGAACAAAAAGAAATTAATCAACTCAGTCAAACCTTAAGAAAACTTCTAAAAATCGGCAAGAAAGAATTGTTTAGCATTCCTTATAAAAACGAGCATGCTACCTATGCATTAGCAGTTCTTTTATTTGATAACAAACATCAAGGAGCCAATCTCTTTTTAAATAAAGATGATTTTAATAAATTATATCCTTTATTAAATGAAATTGTTGAATGGACTGATAGATTTACAATTATCGTTACCAGCGATACCCTTTCAAATGATAAATTAAGAGAAGCAATGCCATTTGAAACGGATTCCCATTTTAATGAAACCCACCCAACCGTAAAAAGCTTAATGGGGCACTCTGCAACTGTTAAAGTTGTTGAAATGAAAGAGGATGAAAGATATCCCTCTTTTATACTCATGAATAACATACATTTAGTTCGGTTTATAGATGCCAACGCTTTGGGTTGTTGCGTCAATGTTAAATATAACTCTCAAGAACACCAACGCCATGAAGAATGTAAAGAAGTGTTTCAAGATTTAGTAAAAAGAAGTATCCCCTACTCTCCTGATTTGGTAAAAAAACAAAATTTAAACTTTGATATAAAGCCCATTCGGTTTGAACATACAAAAGAATAATTAATTCTTTACATTTAAACTCATACCTCATATACTTCCTTATATGTGGAGGTTAATATGGATTTATCTATTCAAATAATGAGTATAACTCAAACCATTAATGAAACGCTTAACTTTCAAACAGATGATTCCTCTTCATTTTGGAAAGATCTATTATTTCAGGCTTATCCGTCTATAGATAAAAGATTTGGATTTTATTTACCTTGGTCAATTAGAAAAGAATATCTTTCCTATCAGCTCATGAAAATATATAGCGAAGAGAAAAAAACATTTAAACAGCAACAAAAGATCTATATAAAACAATGGACTCAATATAGAGAAATGCTCACCGATATCTTTTCAGAAATATTCCATATTGATTGCAAAAATAGGTTTAACGATATACAAGTTGATTTGTCTTTAAATCCGATTTGTCCGCGATACATTGATGAAAAAAGATTTTCTGTTTTTTATAAGTACGGACCAAAACAATTTTTAAATCTTGCAATACATGAAATTATCCACTTTATTTGGTTTGATGTATGGCAAAAGCATTTTAAAGATAACAAGCAAGAATATGAACAACCACATTTAAAATGGCTTTTAAGTGAAATGGTTATTGATACGCTTATCAAATATACCAAATTGAACACTCTCTATGCAAAAGAAGATATTGATAAACCTGCTTACGCATATTTCTATGATATCCATATTCAGGGAAAACCAATCCTAGAAAAGTTAAAAGAAATATATCAAACAACTTCTTCCATTCAAAACTTTATGGAAAAAGCTTATCTATATTTGCAAGAAAATGAATCTGAAATCCAAAAACAAATTATTTAGGAGACTCTCTATGAACAAATATTTTCTTATCCCTCTTATTTTTCTTTCAGCTTGCTCATCAAATAATAAAGAGCTATACACCAATGATTATGGATATGGCACTTTTGAAACAACTTGCGAAACTTTAGGTAAATGCTATCAATCAGCTTACAAACAATGTTCTGGCCGATTTGAAAAGTTAGATCGCGTTGTTCTTCCCAAAGGAGATAAACCCATTAACCTGATTTATGAATGTAGATAACAAAAAATGATATATCTCTCTTAGGCGGTATATCATTTTTTGACAGATTTTATCGCCAACGCCCATCATTATTTTATTACGCCACAACTAATTCTTTCACCGCCACCACCCAATGGCAAGGGGGAATCATCGTAATTATCGCCTCCTTTATGAAGAATAAGCGATTTTCCTTTGAGCTCATCCAAGGTAATATTATTTTTATAAAATCTTGTTTTAATTTCTCCGTTCAAATCAGCTATCAAAACAGGTAAATCCCCCTTATGTCCGTTTTTATTTGGACCCAAATGCTTTTTTGTTTCATCTGGATCATAATGTGAACCGGCTCGTCCAAAAACAACTTCTTTTCCATCGACAAAAGAAGACTCACATTTATCAAATTCATGGATATGAAATCCATGAGGTCCTTTGGGAATGTTATATAAATCAATCAAAAACACCACACCGTTACCTGCTTCTTGAAGAGTAATAATCCCCATATTTTCATCATTCACAGAATATAAAGGAACTGTCACCTTATTTTCTTTTATACATCCACTTAATAACACCATACTTAATAATATATATAATTTCATCAAAAACCTCTCTTTCCTAAAGAAGATAGTTTTTATTCTTGATAAATAAACAGTTAACCAGATTTTGATTATGACATTTTTATGAAATAGCTCTTGACATGTATAACCTAAAGTCGTATACCAAAAAGCATATCTATTTGAATAAATTATGAATCAAACAGAAAGAAAGGAGTGTTTTATGAAATATTCAAATACGGCTCTTAAAGAGCTTTCTAAAAGATACCGCAACATTTTAATTAAATGTGCTATGATTAATGCTATCGCCTTAATGGCATCAGTTCCATCTATGGCTGATGTTGACATAACAAACTTTAATCATGCCTATAACTCGGTTTATACAGGTTATTATAATGATGGCAAAATTGCGCCTATCTCTATTTCCGATAAAAATATCACTTTAGATGCCACAACAATGGATAACACAGATAAAGTAATCCGCGGGGTCATGACAAAAGTAAACAGTACTCAAGGTGGATCTATTACTTTAGGCGGTGAAAACACAGACTCAATCAAAATTATTTCAAAACAACAAGCCGTTCTTGCTCTTGGGAATGGAAAAAATGCCAATCCAATTCATTCCAGCATTCAATTGACAGCTAAAAATATTTATTTAGAATCAACAAATTCAACAGCTGGTGATACTGCGGCGGTCCATGTTGGGAATAACACAGATCAAGCTGATTTAACTAACAAACCAACAACAACTGTTACTTTAACAGGCGATAATATCACAATCAAATCAAATAGAACTGGTGTGGCTGCGATGAGCCAAGGCCTTTTAAATATCAATGGTAATACAAATATCACTGGCGGATTATCAGCTATTGTTGCCCGTGGTCATGCAACCGTTAATATTAACACAGAAGGATCAGCTTCAACAAAACTCAATGGGAACATTTCCTTTGATTACAGCGATTCAACATCTAGATCTGTTATTGATGCATATGTTAACCTTCAATTAAATGGAAATAACTCATACTGGACAGGGAATGTTACCCGTTCTTGGGATAAAAAACCAACAGCAGACTCTTTGTTTGTTGATAATGGCGTTAAATTAACACTCAACGATGGTGCGGTTTGGAATGCAACAAAAATTACACCATCTGATACATTAGAACAAGTTAGCGTCAACACCTTAACTATTAACAAAGGAACTGTTAATGTTGCCAATGGAGCCACAGCGCTTGTTAAAAACACAATCGTTAATGGGGATTTAACTTTAAATGGCAAAATCACTGGTGAAACAGTTACATTTAACAGTGGCTCAACACTTACAACAAACTTGGATGATACAGTCAAAATCAGTGCAGATAAAGTTTCAATCAATAATTCGTCTTTAAACTTAATTTTAGACCCAAGTGTTACAGCCAAAACATATAACTTTATTGAATCAAATGATATTTCAGGGGCCTTTAAAATTGCAGATAATGGATTATATTCATTTAAACAAGAAGGTGGTAAAATTGTTGCAACTGAAAAATCAAGTAATGAAATTGCCCAAAACACAGGGGCTTCAAATCAAGATGCCAACGCATTGCTTGCCATTATTGACGCAAATAAAACAAATGGTAAAGGTGGCGCTTTAGCCAACGCTTTATCAAATGCTATGCAAACAGGACATTCTGCTGATGCTGTTCAAGCTGCAAAAGAAGCTGCACCAACAGATTCTCAATTTATTGCGGGTATTGCAAAAGAAACAGCAAATACTTTAGCCAATGTTTCACTTGTTCGTATGGATACAATCAAAGGAACATCTGGTGGTGATTTAACAGAAGGTGCAGGCATTTGGGGTCAAGGGCTTTATAACCACACAAAACAATCTGCAACAACAAGATCTGATGGCTTCTCAGCAAATTCCAGAGGATTTGCATTCGGTGCCGATAAAGAACTATCTGATACCGTTCTTTTCGGTATGGGTTATGCCTTTATGAACACAGACGCAGACTCTTTGGGCCGCGATATTAAAGTAAACAGTCACAACATCTTTGCTTATGGTAAATATCAACCATCTCAATGGTATGTTTGCTCTGTTTTGAATTACAACATTTCAAAATATAAAGAAAGAAAAGCTCCAATGGGCGTTCTTCTTCGCAGTGAATATGATGTTAGCTCTTATGGTGGTCAAGTGATGACTGGTTATGTTTTCAAAAACGGCATCAGACCATATGCAGGATTACGTTATCTCTTTGTGGATGCTGATTCATATTATGATGGCATTCAACGCGTTCATTCCGAAAAAGAAGACGTGTTAACATCACTTGTTGGTATCAAATATAGCACATCTGTTAAAACAAACAACATAATGATTCGCCCAACAGCTAGAATTGCAGCAACATATGATATTTTATCAGAAAACTCTGATGCTAACATCTCTGTTTTAGGTGGAAGTAATTATCAAATCGAAGGAAATAGACTCCATAGATTCGGAATTGAAACTGTTGTTGGGGCAACAGCCACAATTGATAATATTGATATCACGTTAGAATATAATGGCGCTTTCCGTCAAGACTATAAGTCTCAAGGCGGTATTTTAAGAGCTAGATATAATTTCTAATCAGTCAAAAATCAAAAAAAGGCGGATTAAATCCGCCTTTTCTTTTTCTTGCTTTTCATAATTAGAATTTATATTCTAAACGAAGCATACCAGAATGTTCAATATATTCTTTTCTATATGATCCACCATATTCAAATCTTAATGATGCATTTTCACTGATATCTGCGGCAAATCCAGCTGATACCATTGTGCTTAATTTATCAAGCGCTTTACCATCAGAATAATAAATTCCACCATTTGCAAGGGTATTCAATGTTGAATGGTCATCTGTTTTAATATCATATCCAACGCTCACGCCAACAAGTGGTCTAATCCAACCAAGATCGGCTCCAACTTTAACACCTGCCAACGCTGTTACATAAGCAGAGGTTGTTTTTTCAGCTGTTGTGCCAAAACTATCTGCATATCCTTCTTGGTTAACGCTGATATATCTAGCACCAATTTCTGGATTGATGATAAAATCACCTGCCTTGATGCGATAACCTGTCATAATCTGGCTACCAATAGAATCAACATTATAGTTTGCACTGCCTTTCATACCCATGATTTGTTTTTCTTCATTATATTCTGATCTAGAATATGTCACAACAGCATTTACCCACCAATTGTTTGGTTGATATTGAACAGAGATAAATCCTGTGTTTGAATCAACTTCTGTTCGGCGCCAATCTTCTTTTGAAATGCTCTTCGTTCCAGCATACCCAATACCAACAGTCAAGTTATCTTGAATTTGTGATTGAACACCTAAAATAGCTCCTTTTGAACGAATTCTAAAACCATCTCCTGCCAATGAATGAATCCTATCATAAAGCCCTTTTGTGTAAACAGAGGCTCTTGGTGAGTCCATTCCTCGATCAAACATGCTTGAAGAGGCATTTGTTAACATTTGCGTAATCAACGTATGCATTTGTGTAAATTGTGATGTTGAAACAGATTGATAAAGTTTATTATCCGTTCCGCCCAATGACTTCAAGGCTTTTTTACCTTGCTTAAAAGTTCCCTCCTCTTCTGATTGAACGGCTTCTAAAATTCCTCTTTGTAACATACTGAACATTTGATGCCGCTCATTATTGCCATCCATAACGGCAGATAACACTTCAGCTTCTTCTAGAGTTAAGCCTAAATCTTTTTCAAGTTCAGAAACTTCTTTTTTGTCAATCAAATAAGACCCATCATTTTGATCAATAATTTTAAGTAATTTATTTTCTTTTAATTTCAAATCATTATCTTTATTGAAAACTTGATAAACTCCTTTTTCTTGATTAAGACCATTTGTAAGTTTAAGTTCAAGGTTTGCCGTTTCATCTCCTTTAACTGTTTCATGACTTAATGTACCAAAATCAGATAAATCATTCAAAGTGACTTTAAGTGTTGACTCTTCCCCAAAGGTGATTGTATCTGCCGTCACTTGCTTATTATCAATATCTAAACTTGAACCAGCTTTTACTTCAATATCTTTAAAGGTAACATTTGTTGCCTCTCCACCTAAACCCATATTTTCAGCAACAACTTTGTTGGTTACTGTCAATTCTTCTGGCATTTGAAGTGTTGATCCGATCAGTTTATAAGTTGCCCCTGTTCCATTCAGGGCAAGATCTTTATCAATCTCAACATTTGCATTTTTAAATGCTATAGTGTTGCCAGATTCATTATCTAAAGCATCAGTCACTTTAAAGGTTGTAAGTTTACCCTCTTCCAATGTCGGCGTTGTAAAGAGTTTATCACTTGCAAGATAGCTCACAACTTCGTCATCTGATGTATCTTCTGTATTTTTATCATCAACATAAGAGATAACTTTTCCTTTCAATAGAGCAATTTCAGCTTCTTTTTCAGCTTTTGTATAAGATCCAAAACCAATGGTTGCGCCCATGTCTTCTGTTGCAAATTGAACACCTCCAACTGTTGCATTATTAACGTTCATTTCTTCTAAATTTGTGTAATGTGTTGCCGAACCTATAACAATATTTCCATCTAAATCTATATCAGAACCAATTATTGCTTTATGATTTATCGCTCCACCATGCGTTTTAAGTTCGCCACCCAAAATCAAATTTTCAGATGAATTGTTAAAGAATGTATCTGAGGAAGAAATCATTGTTCCATTCAGTTGCACATAATCCCCCAAATAATTTTCATTAACAGATTTGTCTCCCAAAATAACCGTTCCTTCTCTTGATTTTAAAATCAAAGGCTTGATGTCTGGATTATACATACCTGTTGCACCACTAATACCACCTTCAAATGATCCAACTGTATTTTTATCTCCATTTAAAATGAGATTGACATTTCCATCCATTCCAACAAAATCAGAATAAGCATCCAATGCAATATCATTTGGTGTTTCAATTCCAAATAATTTTGTTTTATTTGCTGCAAAAGTAAAATTATCATTTAAAATTGTTTCAGTTGGGGTAACATCCATATTTGGTACCATATAAATAGCCCCTCCCAATGATAACATATTTGCACTTGTTTTATTATTAACAAACTCAGCATTTTCTTTAAAATTGAGTTTTCCCTCTGTTAAAATAGCGCCTCCCATCGCCATAAAATCAGCCTCTGCTAAACTTCCCTCAAATAAAACTGCCTTTTCAAATTCTATATTCCCAATTATATTACCAATTGATCCACCTAAAGCAAATTCCATTCCCTTTGTTTCATTATTTTTAAATATTGCTTGATCTTTAAATGTTATCTTTGCGTAAACCACATTGCCATTTTCATCAATAATCGGCGGAAGAGAACTATCGAACATACTTGTTGAAGTATTAATAACAGCACCACCTATCACATTTGATCCTGTTGCACTATTATTTTCAAATAATGTTTGTCCATTAAATGTGGTATTTACAATAACATTAACTAAAGCACCTCCAAATGCTCCAGAATATTGAGTATTCCCAACAACCTGATTATCCTTAAAAATAGCTTCTTTTTCAAAGAGTAAATCACCCAAAATAAGCATATTTCCATTTGGATCAAAATCAGAATATCCAGTATTATAAATTGATCCACCGGCAGACATACCATATGATGAAACTTTATTTCCTTCAAAATAAGCCGTATCTTTAAAAGTTAGTAAGGCATTTTCATTAGCTATAGCACCACCATAAGCAGATCCTAATGAGTTTATTTGATTTTCTTCAAAGAAAGCTTCTTTTTCAAATATTAAATCTCCTGATATAAATACAGTTGAATTACTATCATACTCATAATAGCCATAATTGGTAATTGCACCCCCACTTGAAGAATCTGAGGTTGAACTTGTTTGATTTAATATATTTTCTTTAAAGAGAGCAACATCTAAAAATTTAAGACTGCCATCATTATATAATATGCCAGTTGAATATCCACCCCCAGAAACAATGTTTCCAATGAAACTTGCTGTTCCATTAAATGTCATAAATCCTTTTGTTGGAAAATTACCTTTTGAATCTTGAACAAAAGATCCGTCTGGATTATAAAAACTGCCCCCATAATTCGAAATAATACCATAAGCATTAACTAATCCTGTAGTAGAATTATTTTTAAATACTGTATTTCCATTAAACGTCATCGATCCAGATGAATTTGTAAGAATTCCAGCTCCCCAATCTTCCGCAAACACCTTGTTATTATCAAAAAGGGCATCTTTTTCAAAAATCATGTTTCCTGTTATAATTGGATTATTATTAGAATCTAAAACAGTATTATCATTTTCATCATATAAAATATAACCATAATTTGTTATAAAAGAATCAACGCCATAACCATACACTGAATTTTCAGCAAACAAAAAGCTTTCGTTAAATTTTATATTTCCTTCATTATATATAAGACCGCCATCAACATAATCTGCATTCATAATCTTATTATTTGTAATACTTGTTTTTCCATTAAAAAGTGTTTCGCCTTTCCATGATAGGTTTCCTGCCTCATCCATTGTTTCAACTACAATATTTGCCAATATATGCCCAGAACCAAAATTTACAATAGTATTATCAGAAAACACATTATTTTTTAAAACTGTATCTCCATTAAATGTGAGCGAACCTCCTTCATTCCAAAAGGCGCTTTTTGTTGTATTTTGAACAATAACATTATCAAAATTTGCTTTATTTTGACTCATTAAAGTGGCAACAATAGATGCTCCATTAAGAGTTATATCTTGAACAACAAGTTCACCACTTTGTTCACCCATTTGAAATAAGTGATATCCATTTGCCTGAATAATACTCTCACTTGCATTCTCAGACGCCCCTTTAATGAATTTCATAGATTTTGCAACTGTTCCCATCTCTCCTGAAATAGGATTTTTTGGATTTTCATCTTCTGAAGTAACTTCATAAATATAAATATCATGCGTTAAAGTACCAGAATTTTTCATATCAAAAATCGCATTTCCTTTATATCTAACAGTTGTTCCAAGATTATTTAATTCTGCATCTGGATAGATAAAGGCTATATGTTGTCCACCTTTTTTAATTTGCGCAACAGCGGTTTCATCAACAAAATTTACAATAAAATTTTTATCGGCTTCAAAAACAGCATTACCAAATAAAACTTGATATCCTCCATCATTAACGGCCATCCCCAACTCTAATTCATTCAAATTAAATGTAACAGAATTTGTTGAATAAATCATATCCCCATAATCAATGTTAATTAGCGACCCAACTGCATCCAGGTTTTCAAAGGAAATTGAGTCAATTGTGTTATTTAACAAATTAAATGTAACTGTTTGATCAGTTTTATAGGCGCCTTCATACATATCCAGTCCAAAAGAAAGAGTTGAATCTTTAAATGCAATACTTTCAATATCTTCTGTTGCAGCCAAATCATCATTCAGAATATACTGAGCTTGCTCTAATGTATCTGTTGTTAAAAGTTTTTCGGTAACAGCATAATCCACATACTTTGCATCTTTTACAGTTTTAGTAGAGTCAAACTCTCCCTCATAGACATAAATTTTTCTAGAAGCCAAATCTACTTCATCTTGTTTAATTTTTGAAGTATAAGCTCCAAAAGTTAAACTTCCACCCTTCATAATGATATCATTTGTTAAAGAGACATTTTGTTCATTTGGATTATTTGTCAAATATGTTAACAAACCACCTTGCGAAACTGTAACCCTTAAATCAGCTAAACTATCAGAATGAACACGAAGGTCCCCCCCTTTAAGCTCATGGGTTTTAGCAAAATTTAAAGATTGAGGATTGGTCACAATAACACCATCAGTCAAACTAAATTGAGATGTATAATTAAGTCGATCATAATCTGGATCATCCTCATGGAAAAAGTTAAGCTGAGAAGTTGGATTTTCAAAATATCTATTATCCATATTATCGCCTAAAATTAAGGTTCCTTTTCCGCTTTTAAGGATAATCCCTCCATCATTAAACATGCCTGCATCAAGTGTACCAACAGCTCCTTCTTCTAAATCAAAATGAAGAGTGCCAATGCGATTATATATATCATCACCAGCCCCAATACTCATAGAGTGATTATCACTAAAAATAAAACTTTTTTTAAAGGTTGTTGTTCCTGTATGAGTAAAAAGCCCTCCACCCAAATCAAATATATCGCAATAAATTGAGTTATCAATAATAGAAACATCAGCATCAAAAACAATATTGCCCCCATTAAATAGCGCACCTCCAAAAGCATTATATGACCCCCAATGACTTCCAACAACACTGAAAGATCCTGTAAGATTTAAATTTGCCATATTAGATAACGCACTAGATGCTTGATAATAATTTGTAAAAATAACATTATCCAAATGAAGATTTGCCATTTGAGGAAGCGAAGTCGTATTTTTTAAAACAGATATATAAGAAGTATTTAACCCTATATTTTTTAACTCAAGAGACATGCTATTTTGATCAAAAGAAATTGATGATCCCAAAAGAATGCTTTCGCGTGGATCTGCCGTCGCACCAATAATTTTTTTAAATCCAGGCGCTAAACTTTCATATTGATAGCTATTATCATCTCGATATCCATAAACACCATCAATTAAAATCCCATTTTTTTTCAAATCAAAAACCAAGTTTCCTTCTGTTTCAATAAATTCTTTCAGTGTATTCGCATCCGTATAAGAAATGCCACCTTGAACATTAACTTCTTGACCGCCTTTTTCAACTGAAAGATATAAGCCTTTATAATAACCATCCATTTCAAAAGTTTTTGACTCAAGGAATGTCGCCCCCCCCATTAATGCTTGATAAGAAACAATATTTTCCGAAACTATATTTTTACTCGGCATAATACTTTTTAAATCAAAAATAACATCTGTTAACTGTGTATCAATAACATCAGCATACTCCATTGATAAAGGAAGAGAAGTTGCTTCCAAATTTGAAAATGTTATATAATCCGTAAATTGATTGAGTGTTGTTATGCTATTTGACGCATCTAAATTATAAGTTCCTGAATATAAAATTGTTCCACCACCAAAAGAAACATTTGCATTTTTAAATGAAACCTCAGCACCTTCTTTTGCAATATCTGAGTGAACCAAATAGGTTGTTATTGTTTCTTCAGCAACCGAATCCATTGTAAAAAGCGTATTTGTTGAATTTTCTGCAACATAATTCTTAATGTAATTTTGTTTAATATCATCAGTATAAACATCAAAATAAGCTTTGGAATTTTCATTCATTTTTATACTGGATAAATCAGCAATTCCCCCAGTACTATAGTGTTTCCAAATCGTTTGATTTTGTTTATCAGCTCCTGTAAATGAAGCAGAAAAAGGAATATTTTCCCCATGGGTTTCTAAAATACCACCTGTAAAAATATTTTGTTCGGCAAGAGTGAAATTATCACTTTTGGCAACAGTAAGACCTGCTGTCTGATTAAATGAGCCATCCCCCTCATTTAACATATTATCACCCAAAATAAGTGTTCCTGAATTATTTTTATTAATTATACCTCTATTATCAATACCCCCGTCTAACGATCCAACGAGCGGTCTGTTTTCTTCAGTTCCATGAGAAAAGTTTATTGTGGCATCATAAACATTTAAAATATCCACCCCTGATTTATTCTCATCTAATACTGTTTGAACAACATTTTCCGCAAAAAGAAAATCTTTATTAAAAGTTATTTGATCTGTATTATAAATCGCACCGCCGCCCGCATAGTAATATTGATAATTATAGCTTGGAGAACTCAATGCTGTATTTCCTTTAAAAACAGCTGAACCATTAAATATTATATTTTTGTCATTATAAATCGCTCCACCATAAGCTGACATATACTGACCAGATTTAGCCATGTTTCCAATAAAACTAACATCTTTATTAAATTGAATTGTTCCAGAGTTATAAATTGCTCCACCATAATTAGATCCTGAAGCCCCATCATGGATCGACAAATTATCTTTAAACATCACATCAACATCAAATAAAACAGAACTTGAAAAATTACTCACAATTGATCCCCGCATATAATTTGTATAAGAGGTTGGAGTTAATATATTATTTTCAAATAAAAGTAAGGGATTTGTTGTGGAATCAGAATTTTTA
This sequence comes from Alphaproteobacteria bacterium, assembly GCA_045655105.1. Lineage (GTDB taxonomy): Bacteria > Pseudomonadota > Alphaproteobacteria > CAAHEQ01 > UBA3637 > RGIG4140. The sequence goes on from JAZOOQ010000030.1 coordinate 28,571, forward strand.
AAATGAAGTTTCGCACCATCACTTACTTGAAAAACTGCCATATTAACTGTTGTATCAAAATTTTTATAAATTAAATTTTTTCCTGCTAAATCTATTTCTGTATTGCTTAAAATTTCACTTCCTTCAGAAGAGCTTAAATCATATTCAATTTTATCTAAATTTTCTGAAAGAATTAATGGGTTGGCTATTGCAGACGGACCAAATGGTAAAATAAAAGAAAATGCAAGCAAATTTAAAAGGAAGCATTTTTTTAAAATGTTCAAATATCTTTTTTTAAGTTCGCGCAAAGCGGTTCTTGAATAATATGACATCTGATGCCTCCTTAAAATAAAAAAATGTTTACATGGCGTTTTCCTTTTATTAATAATTTTAAGATGAAAAACAGGGCTATCTTTTAAGCGATATTTTCCACCCCCTATACTTTCATTATACCATGGGTTTGGATTTTCGTGGCCAAAAATTTTCAAAAAATTTTTAATCTTTTTTATTATTTTTTTATAACATATTGATTTTAAAATATTTTTATTTTTAAAAATTTACATAAAAATCCATAAAAAATGCTATTTTTATGTTTTTATCTAAAAAAATATTTTAAGAAATCAGGAAATATAAACCAT
>JAZOOQ010000031.1:0-2924 GCA_045655105.1 Alphaproteobacteria bacterium
TCGGGACCGGCTAAAGCCGTCGCGTCTATAAATAGCCGCCGGATTCTTCGAATCCTCCAATCGCCCACCATATAAAAAAAACCACCCCGAAGGGTGGAGTTTTCATGTGGCATAAATCAAATTGATTTTATAATAAATTATTTTTATTTATGGATAAAACCTTATTTGATGAGTTAATCAGAAAAGATGGTGTACTATTTTTGAAAGCCATTATTTTTGTTTATAATTAAATTAGTTGCCGTTTGATTAAGTTGAGACTCTTTTGGACTATTCTCATTAATTTCATGGAATTTGCCATCACTTCCCATTTTTTCGATACGAATAACTTTAGTGTTTTCAAATCGATCTAATGTGTATCGGTGTGTTAATTCTACTGTATCATGATTAAAGATTGTATAGTGTGGTGGTGTATTATCATCTTCCCCCACAATAATAGCACATCCATCTTTTTTAATCCCGTCTACTAATAAATGTTGTCTTGGAGTGACTCTACCTAAAAAATCGGCGGCATTTTGATTTTCAATAAATTCTTTTAATAATTGTAGAGTTGTGTTTGCGTGCGTTTCTAAATCGGTTTCGTTTAACCTGTTTTTTTCTATGTTTGTTAAATGATTTTCTAATTCAAAAATAGGACATCTACTTTTTTCTTTATCCAATTTTTCTTCATATGATCTTTGAAGATCTTCCATGTTAGCCTTATACTTGGCCTCATGCTCTTTGATTTTTTGTTCTAATTTTTTAATTTCTTCAATCAATTTGGATTTTTTTGTTTCTTTTTTATCACGTTCTTTTTTGTCTTTTCTCCGATTGAAAAAAGATTTAAGCGTTTCTATCGTTGTTTTTTTTACATTTAAAGATTCTTCAATGCTATTCAATTCTCTTGTTTTCTCTTTGATCTGTTGTAACAACTCACTTTTATCCAGGTTTTTTGATTTTTCTAATGATTTTTTATTTTTTTTAAATTCTTCTTTTATTGCATAATATGGAGGGTCTAATTCTTTTCCAAGCTTATTAAGTGATTCTCTTATTTCTTCGAAAAATTGAATTTTATCAGAAATTGGATAAGAAATCCCCATAAATTTGCAAATTCGCTCCATTGGGAAATTAATTCCTTGCTTTTTAAATGATGTTTTGTCTCCGGTTATTAAGGGGAATATCCCATGTAATTTTACTTTGTATACAAAAAATAGGTTACCTCTTTTTTTTTCATTTGCATGGAGTAGTGCGTATCGAATATCAGGTGTAAGATCAATATTTGCTTCATTAAATTTATCAAAAGCAAATGGTGTTGAATGATACATTGGTAAAGGCTCATTCTCGGATATTTCTACTGGAGCACTGTTGTTTGTATATTTAGATTCAATTGATTGTTGAGTAAATGTGTCTAATTTATCTAGGCTATTTAACTTTTGGAGAAGTTGCTTAAAAAAAGGTTTTTTGTTATAAGCAATTATTTTGGCATGTTTACTCATACCGTTAGATGGACGTGAACTGTTTTCCCATATGTCTATCGTGTTAAATGCATCATTAATGCAATGATTGATGGATAAACTTTCTTGGTTCTCAGAAGTATGTAAAGCACTAATAATTTGATTTTTAAGTTGATCGTTTAAATGTATTTGTTGGTTGTTCAGAAAGTTTATTGGATTTTGATGAAACTCATCTTTTTTGATTTTTGAGAAACATTTCGCAGCTGTTCCCCAAATTACCGGTAGAGGGTTAATCCCTTGTAACAAAGCATAATCAGCGCTTAGGAGAAGAGTTTGTTCAAACTGTGATAATAAGTTCATATAGGTATTATAATCTTTTTCAGTTACATCCTTGTTTAAAAAATCGTCATAGAAATATGCATATTGGTGTTTTATAGGTGTATAGCTTTGTAAAATAGGCATGATTTGATTCACAATCAAATCAGCATATTCTGTTGATTTTTGTGTATTAATAGATTTCAATGTTTGTTGAATCATATTCGTGTTTAATGAATCTATTCTGTTTTCATCTTTAAAAGAGTATTTTGTTGCTTGCTTGTTTGTTTGATTTTGTTCATCTAAAATATATGAATAAATCGGTTCACCTTTTTCATTTGCTTCATTTATTATTGTTTGCAATAGTTGAATTTGTTGTTGGTAATAGGTATCCTTAACATTTGGATTAGCAACTTCTAATCCACGCTTTGTTGAAAAAAGCCACTCAACAGGTTCATCTTCCCAAGCTAAACGCGTTCTGTCAGCATCCCATAAACAAGCTGCAATTTTTTCATTGGTATTTTTCCCGTCTGTATGATTTGCAATAGCATTAATAATTTTTTCTTTTTCATTTTCGGTTAAACCAAAATCATATTCTTCTAAAAAATTAAATGCAATAGGAGCACATTTAGCGGCATGTCCTCTGTTTCCATAACCTTTATCACTATTATCTGTTGTTCTGGCGCAATCATGCAAAGCGCAGGCTAAAATAACAGGGAGGGGGTTGATATTTTCAGAGAGGGCATAATCAATTCCAAATAAGATAACTTGTTCTGTATGAGTTAATCCATGAAACCCAAAGTCAGGTTGTTTTGATATTTGAGCAATTTTGGGCATAACCTCACGCAAAGCAAATGCCCCCCATTTTTTCATTTGGGCTTCATAAGAATTATTTTGATTGTTATTATCCTCTGTCATAACATCCTCCTTGGCTATATTCTTAATTATACCATACTTTTGATTTTTTTTTCATTTTTTTTTTTTTTTTTTTTTTGATTTATTCGTTTGTTTTAAAAAAAATAATCGGTAAATTAAAAAACTTTTTAAGAGTGCCTTGTGTGTGAAAGATAAATCTTTCATCCCTCGTGTCCTCGGGACCGGCTAAAGCCGTCGCGTCTATAAATAGCCGCCGGATTCTTCGAATCCTCCAATCGCCCACCATATAAAAAAACCACCCAG
>JAZOOQ010000032.1:0-10068 GCA_045655105.1 Alphaproteobacteria bacterium
AGCGAAACATCATCTGTTTCAAAAAAGAGCTTCATAAATTCAACTAAAGTTGTTTTCAAATTGGCAAGGTTTGTTTTTTTATCAATAACAAGCCCTTCAATTTGATGGAACATTGGTGTATGAGTCATATCATAATCGCGACGATATGTTCTTCCTGGGGCAACAATTTTAATTGGTGGCTTCTTACCTTCCATTGTTCTAATTTGAACACCAGATGTTTGTGTGCGCAACACTTTATCCGTTGTATTTTGCATAAAGAAAGTTGCTTGCATTTGACGAGCAGGATGAGAAGGCGGGATATTAAGCGCTTCAAAGTTATGAAAATCATCTTCAATATCTGGACCTTCAGCCAAATCAAATCCCATTTGAGCAAAAATAGAAAGCATTTCTTCCATCACTTGAGAAACAGGATGAATTCTACCCATTGAAACTTCAGGGCGAACTGGCAATGTGATATCAATAGTTTCTGACTTTAATCTTTCATTTAATTCTTTTTCTTCTAAAAGAACTTTCTTTTCTTCAATTAAAGCAGCAATTTCAGTTTTAAAAACATTTAAAAGTTGACCCATTTGTTTTTTTTCTTCAACAGGTAAACTGCCAAGCTCTTTCATCAAGCTTGTTACTGAACCACTTTTACCTAATGTTTTAACTCTCACTTCATCTAAAGCAATCAATGTTTCGGCAGCAGCCAAAGAAGCATTAATTTCTTCACGCAAACTTGAAATTCTTTGTTCCATAAAACACCTTTTGTTTAATTTATTTTTCTAATCATAAAAAAGATTCCATTCATCTTTATTTATAGTGCATTTTATATCATATTTTCTTTAAAAAATAAAGGATAAAATCAAAATACTGGCAAAACATTTGACAGCCCAATCATTTTTTGATATGTTAAAAAAGTAAACGCTTAAAACTTTTTAGGAAAAAACAATGACCATTGATGAAAAAAGAACATTGCTTTCCACTTTAACGCGCATTTCCGATTCAGAAGAAATTCGCACTTATGAGCGTTCTTTTTTAAAAAAATATGCAAAAATTCAAAACAATAGATATAATTTTATTTTAAACAGACAAAAAGCAGAACAACAACCGATTCCTAACGATCTTTTTTCTTTATTCAACAAACAAGAACATTAAAAAAACCACCATTTAACTGGTGGTTTTTTGTAAAAAGAAAAAACTTTTATTTAAAATAAAAAGTTTTGAGCTTCTGCTAACTCTTCAGGCGTGTTAATATCAGCAGGCGCTTCCTCAATTAATTTCACACTATCCACCAATAAAGCATAAATACTCATGCCATTTTCAAGAGCGCGCAATTGTTCTAATTTTTCAATATTTTCAAGAACACCAACTGGGTATGAAATAATTTCTTGCAATGCTTTTGTTTTATAAACATAAATACCAATATGCCAATAAGCAAAATTATATTCTGAAACATTATCTCTGTTAAATGGAACAGGTGAACGTGAAAAATAAAGGGCTCTTCCAAAATTTTCTCCTTCTCTTAAGCCCATTGCAATTTTAACATGAGAAGGATCTTGTATATCTTTTTCGTCTGTAATTTTCATCCCAACAGTAACAATATCTGCCCCTGTTTTTTCCATTACATCGACCAATTTCAAATTAAGCGCCGGGTCAACATTAATTCCATCACCTTGAAAAGAGATTGCAATATCATATTTTGTTCCATCTGGGTCAATTTCTTTTAATGCAGCCGCAATACGATCCGTTCCACTTGGTAATGAAGGATCCGTTAAAATTGCTTTAGCACCAAATGTTTTTGCAACGTCAATAATTTCTTGATCACCTGCAGCAATATAAACATCTTCTTCAGGATGAACTTTAAGTGCATGTTCGTAAACATGTTGAATTAATGGTTTTCCATTAATAACAGCTAACGGTTTATTTGGCAATCTGGTTGATTTTAAACGAGTGGGGATTAATACAGCTACTCTTGACATGCTTCAAACTCCTTTTTAATCCGGTTAATAACATCTTGTTTTGCACTACCTAAATATGGCTTACCTGGCTGGTTCCAAACTGTTCCCGGCCAATATGGATCTGTTTCATATCGACAAATAACATGAACATGCAATTGCGGTGTTAAATTTCCAATCATTGCAACATTTGTTTGAGTTGGATTAAAAAGTTTTGTCATCACTTTTTCAGCCAACTCAATTTCTTTCATTAACGTTAACCTTTCTTCTGTTGTTAAATCCAACATATTGCGAACATTTTCTTTTCTTGGCACCAAAAAAATCCATGGGCAAAGAACATTATCTTCAAATAAAACAGTTGAAAAGCCTAAATCACAAACATAAGATTTTTTTTGAAGCGAGGGATGAAGCTCGAACATGATTCCTCCTGATTTTAAAATTAAGTGAAAGACAAGAAAATTGATCTGTTATATATGTTGGTTTTACGTTATTTTTTTGATATAACAAATCTAAAGTTCCGCCTTGTGATAAAATATCTCCAGTAATTCCTGTTTTGGTTACCAATAAAGTTTTAAGACCAGCTTTAATGCCACCAACAACGTCTGTTTCAACCGTATCACCAACCATAATACTTGATTCTTTTTGAGCATGAGATTTTTCAATGGCATATTCGAAAATATATTCATATGGCTTCCCAAACCAATAAATATTTCCACCCATTTCTTCCGCATAACGCCCTAAGGAACCTTGAACCAAAACTTGCTTACCTTTACTCATAAAAGTTAAGTCTGGATTGGCGCAAACAATTGGTATTTTCTTTTGAATAACAGAGGTCAAAATGGCTGCATATTCTTTAAATATACGTTCACCTTCTTCAGGAATAACCGCCCCAAAACCACTTAAATAAACGCAATCAGCTTTATCAATACAATCTGTTTGATGCGCTGAAACATTTTCAAACATCAATTTATTTTCGGTTCCAAGAACAAAATATTTATAGTCTTTTTTACCAGTGATTTCTTCAAAAAAACCTTCATTTAAAACATGACAAAAGGCCTCTCCAGAAGTAACCACGTCATCATAATGAATACCCGCCATTAATCCTTTTTTAGCTTGACTTTGGATAAATGGTTCTCTTAAAACAGTGGCATTTGAAAGAAGAATAATTTTTTTACCTGATTCTTTAAGAGATTTTAAAAAATCAAGCGTTCCTTCATAAAATGCACTTCCATCCCAAAGAAGACCGAACATATCCAAAAAATAAGTATCTACACCTTCAATTTCAGAAATAGAAGTTATTTTTTTTGGCCCAGATTTATTATTTTTCAACATACCCCGTTAATCCTTTTTTGCACAAATGATAGTTGTCTTTGGCTTCGCGGATTAAACGGCGAGCTTCGGCCGGACCCTGCAAATTTTCAATTTTAACTTCTTTTTGTTCTAAAATTTTATAGTCTTCAAAAAAGCGTTGTAACACTTTTAATAAATGCGGGGGCAATTGATCAATATGCGCATAACAGTTATATTCTTGATCATCAACGTTAATGGCAATAATTTTATCATCTGCTTCACCGCCATCAATCATCTTCATTACACCAATGGGTCGAGCTCTCATAATGCAAAGTGGTGTAACTGGAAATTGGCTTAAAACCAAAATATCCAATGGGTCATTATCATCTCCATATGTTTTTGGAATAAACCCATAATTTGCTGGATAATGAACCGCACTATATAAAATTCGATCAACCTTTAATAAACCGCTTTTTTTATCCAATTCATATTTGATTTGTGATCCTTTCGGCACCTCAATAATTGCCGGTATAATATCCGGAAAATCGGGGTAATGTTCAACTTCGTGCCATGGATGCATCTTTTTATCCTTTCAAAATAATTTAAAAAACAGCCATAAAAAGGCAAAATTAATGTGTTATAGTTTACCATCTACTCATATTTTGTCAAGTTTAAAAAAATCAAAAAAAAGGCTTTTTATTTTTCTTTTTTCGTGATATTCATAGAATTACTGTATAAAATTTCAAAAAGGAGAAAAAAATGACAGGTTTACTCGGAATTGTTATTGTGTTAGTTGTTTTAGGTTTATATGCCATTTCTGTTTACAACTCTCTTGTTACAAACAAAATGCAAACCAAAGAAGCTTGGAGCACAATTGAAACTCAACTTAAACGTAGATATGATTTAATTCCAAACTTAGTTGAAACTGTTAAATCATATGCAAAACATGAATCAAAAACTCTTGAAAATGTCATCAACGCACGCAATATGGCTATGAGTGTTAAAGATTCTTCAGTTCAAAAAGAACAATATGAAAATATGCTCACAGGAACCCTTAAATCATTATTTGCATTATCTGAAAGTTATCCAGACTTAAAGGCCAATCAAAACTTTATGCAAATGCAACAAGATTTAAAAGACACTGAAGATAAAATTCAAGCAACACGTCAATTTTATAACACAACAGTTATGGGATATAATACTGCTATTGCCGTTTTCCCAAAAAATGTGATTGCAAAATGGTTTAAATTTGAACCAGAAAGATTTTTCGAGTTAGAAGAAAGCGAAAAAGATGCTGTTCGCCAAGCTCCAAAAGTTCAATTTTAAGGAAATTTAAATGAGGAAAAACGTTTACGATCACATTCATGCAAACAACAGGAAAACCTTATTTTTGGTTACCATGTTCCCTGTTTCTTTATTAGCAACATTTTTTGTTGTTTTATATGCTTTACTCTATATAAATGCACAAACACCTTTAGAAGAAGCATTTGTATTAGATACAACGCTTTATTATCTGAAACATTTTGCATGGATTGTGATTGTAACAGGATTAACTTGGATGGGTATTTCTTGGCTTATCGGTGATAAAATGATGTTGGGCTTTGCAGGCGCAACCGAGCTTAAGAAAAATGATGAAAATATTAATATTTATAATCTTGTTGAAAACACAGCCTTAGCTGCTGGCCTTCCTCGCCCTAAAATATTTATTATTGAAGATGACTCTTTAAATGCTTTTGCAACTGGTCGAGATCCAAAATCTGCTTCTGTTGCTCTTACAACAGGCATTATTAAAAAATTAGAACCTCTTGAATTGCAAGGCGTTATTGCCCATGAAATGGCTCATATTGGAAACCGAGATATTCGTTTAAATATGATGCTTATTTCTGGTGTTAGCATTTTTGGTTTTTTAGCAGAAATATTATTCCGCGCTGGAACTGCTACTACTGGTGGAGAAAATAAGTCACCTCTTCCTCTTGTTTTATTTGCAACGGGAATAACCTTTTTTATTTTCAATTTATTAATTGCCCCACTTCTTCAAATGGCTGTTTCAAGAACAAGAGAATATGCCGCAGATGCAACTGCTGCTTATATCACAAGGCATCCACAAGCATTGGCCGATGCCTTATCTAAAATCAAAAAAGATGCGCGCGTTGAAGCACTAGACAGTTCAAAAAAAATGGCTATTGCTTGCATCCATACCCCTCTTACAGAAGAAGCGGTTTCTCTTTTTTCAACTCATCCTCCTGTTGAAGACCGCATTAAAAGACTTCAACAAATGGCTGGCACAGGTTTTTAATCTATGTTAAATCTTTTTCGGTTCAAAATCTTTTATGCAATTGTTTTATTTTTATGTTGCCTAGCTGTATTTTTATATGGAGTTTCTTGGGTAACTGTTTTATTTACTAATTTTCATCGTTATGCTTGGACAAACATTCAATTAATTCATTACAAAACCTTCATCATTTTACTTATTCCTATACTTATATGGGGTTGTTGGTGGTCTTTATATGTTTTAAAGAATCAAAATGAAATCACAATTCATAAAACAAAAGCTACATTATTAGAGGCTTCAAGCCATAATGAAATTTACAAAAAGATTTCTCTTTTATCTTCAATGCTTAATATTCCCATGCCAAAACTCTATCAAGTTTCAGACATGGGCGTTAATTCTCTTTTAATTTCAAATTCAAAAAACGAATCTGCTTTAATTTTTTCTAGTTATGTAATCAATTCAAATAAGGTTGATCATATTATAAATATGGCAACATTCCATCTTGCATCCATTCAAACAAGAGCAAATGCTTTTAACACATTTGTTATCGCTCTTACTTCTTGTTTTTCGCATTGGTTTGAAATAATTATGTTAAAATTTTTTAAAACACGAGAACTTCCATTTCATTTAGAAAGATTTCGCCCCCTGCTTTATCCTATTCGTTTTGTTTTATTGCCATTAATCTCTATTTTAAGCATTTTTGCTTTATATGATCGTTTAATCGCCCCCATTATCACTTTCTTATGCATTAAAGATTTAACACTAAAAAAAGATAAAAAAGCCATTCTTTTACTTAAAACACCTCAAAAATATATCAACACACTTTATCTGGTTCAAGATAATCCAAGAGTTTCTGCATTTGAAAATGGAGCCATATTTATTTCTTGTTTTCAAGACCCAAGAGATCATTTAGTATTTTTAAAATTGATTGATACTCACCCTTCAATTGAAAAAAGAATTCAAAAAATTAAAAAGGAATTTAAAGCTTACTTTATTTATGAAAAGGAGACCCCATGAGCGAAGAAAACACCATCCCAATGATTGAAGAAAATCCACGACCAACTTGGGATGAATATTTTATGGATGTTATGCATGCATTATCAAGACGAGCAACTTGTAATCGTGGAAAAACAGCTTGTTTATTGGTTAAAGATAATCAAATTCTTTCATCTGGATACGTTGGAGCTCCTTCTGGATTGCCCCATTGCGATGAAGTTGGCCATTTGATGAAAAAAGTTGTAAATGATGATGGATCCATTTCAGAACATTGTGTCAGAACAATTCATGCCGAACAAAATGCCATCTGTCAAGCAGCTAAACGAGGTGTTTCAATTGAAGGTGCAACCCTTTATTGCAAATTAGCTCCTTGTAGAACCTGCGCCATGCTTTTAATTTCTTGCGGGATTAAACGCATTGTTGCAGAATATAAATATCATAAAGGCGCTGAATCTGAAGAAATGTTCAAAGCTGTTGGCATTGAAATAAAATATATCAATGATGAAGTTTTAAAATATAAATAACATTCAAAAAAAAATTGCCTTGCTTTAATCGCAAGGCGTTTTTTTTATTCCCGCCCATAAGCATCTTTATATCGAACAATATCTTCCTCATTTAAAATTTTTCCCATTTGAATTTCAATAAACTCAACCGGTTCATTTGTTAAATTTTCAATACGATGTTTTGTTTTTTTAGGAATATCAACTGCTTTACCAGCTTTAAGTTCAAATCGCGTATCACCAATTGTTACCATTGCCTTTCCTGAAGCAATAACCCAATGTTCTCCCCGATAATGATGCAATTGAAGAGAAAGAGAAGAATATGGATTAATTTTAATTCTTTTCACAACATATTGCTTTCCAACCGAAACAACTTGCCATTCACCCCATGGGCGTTTTCCTTTTTCATTTATTTTATATGCAACATTTCCTGTCATACCTAAACACTCTCTATTTCGATAAAATCCAATTCAAAAAGATTATCTGGAGATACGTTTTTAAAAGAACAATGTGTTCTTATTTCTAAATTATTTATATTTTCATTTAGAGTTATTTCAAATGAAACCTCTTGATCTTTAGCTGATAAATATTTTTTTAATAATGTTGATTTAGCATAATCCTTAACAACATCAATATAACAATTGTAATCTTGGGATAATCTATACTTTATTGTTATTTTATATATGCCTTTACTTAAATTAATATATGGACCATATGTTAATATTCCTTCAAAATCTGCAGTTGGATTTTTAACAACCTTTTCAAAACAAAATTTTGACTTTAATTTTGTTCCTAAAAATCTCTTTTTATATTTTTTCATTTTAATAAAAGAAGACAAAACTTTTTCTAATCTATCTGAAACTAAGTTAAAAGTTCCTTGAACTTGTTCATCAAATGCTAAATTATTAAACGATACTTTAAAAATATTTTTTTGCAATTCATTGAAAGAAATATCTTCTGGGCGCATATCTGGATTATTTTGAAAAATCAAAAAATCAATTTGACTATTTGGAAATGAATTTTTAAAAGTTTCAACGCAATTTAATATTTCATCATCATTTAAAAACTTCATCCCCGCATAAAAAATAAAACATCCTTTTTGACCTGAATGAAGCATCTTTAATAATCGATCTTTTCGTCTTAAATATTTATCTTTAAATAATGGATATGATTCATCAATACTTTTATTTTTTTCAAAATCATGTATATATTGAAATCCCGTAAATTTATTTTGAACATTCATATGAGGATCATTTTCAAAACAAGAATTATCATTAATAATAATGAAATCATCTTGATTCAACCAATTTTCAAATCCATTGCATATCAAATTTATTTTACCAAAAAGGCCTAATACCCCTGCTTTTTTTTCATCAACACCTCTAGACCAATCAAAAGGATAAGAATAAACTTGAAACAAATTTTTTCTTAAAATCATAGAAGTATAGCAATTAAACCCTAAAGACACACAATAATCATATTCTTTTTTAAAATTATTTGAAGAAACAAACTCATCAAAAGAATTTATTTTTTTAGGTTTAATTTGATGATAAAAATCAATCATATTTTTAGACATAACATGCTCTGTGAATTTTTCTTCATAACGCTTTCTACCTGCTGACCCCATTTTTTTTCTTAACTTTTCATCCTCAATCAGTTTCATTAAACAATTTGTTAATGATTTTGCACTTTCTGCCTCAGATAAAAATCCTGTTACACCATCAACAATAACTTCTGGCATCCCTCCAACGTTACAGCCAACAACAGGCTTAGAAAACATCATCGCCTCTAAAAAAATCAATCCAAATGATTCATATCTAGAGGGCGAAACAAAAATATCACAAGAAGCATAGGCTTCTTTAAGCCTTTTTTCATCTACAACCCCTTCAAAAATCATTTGACTTTGATATTTTTTATTTTTAGGATCTCTAAAGAAGTTTTCTTTATATGTTATATCTCTATTTGGAATTAAAATTTGATCATTTCCAATAAATCTAAAAATTAAATTTGGATATTTATCACATAGCTTTGGAATAGATTGTAATAAAATATCTATTCCTTTTCTATATTCTAACCGACCTAAAAATAATATTTCAATTTTATCTGTTTTTTTATCGCAAACAATTTTGTTTGATATATCAGGCAGACCATGAGGCACTAAATGTGTCTTTCCCTCACAAACATTATCATAATATGAATTAATCGTTTGCTCAATAGCTTTACTATTTGATAATAAATAATCTGCTCTTTTAAGCATATCTTTTTCTAAATCAAGATAAAATAAAACTTCTTCTGGTTTGGGATTAATGTCTTTCCAAACACTCATCATCGTAGTATGCAATGAAATAATATTTGTAAATCTTTTATCTAAAAGTGCATAATATCCTAAACAATCCCATATAGGTGTTTGAACAATATCAACAGCATATTTATTATGAATTTTAATTAACTCTTCATAATATGAATATAATTTTTCCAATCTAGGAACTGACACATATTTAGAATTAAATGGCAAATCTAACAACATATGAGAAGGATAATGTTTCATTGTGATTCTATGCACCCAAACACCATTTTCAAAATCAACGGTATCTGTATGATAAGGTGATTGCGTTATCACATGAACTTGATGCCCATTAAAAGCAACACTTTCAGCAAGCGCATGAACAAAACGACCAATCCCTCCTTCAAGGCGAGGCGGATAATCATTTACAAAATAAACAACATTTAATTTTTTCTCTTTTAGTTCAGAAATATATGCTGGAAACTTTTTATACTTTGATTGATGTTTTATTAAACACTCATCTGTGATAAATAAATCATATCCACGCGCATAATCTTTTAATCCTTGAGAAATACCTTCTTCAATTGTTTTTAAACAAGTTTGATATTCCGTTTTAGTAATAGCCCCAGATTTATATGCCTCTGATGAATCTTGTTGCCTTTGGAGCCGAACCAACTCTATTTGTTCTTGAACAATCTTTTTGCCACAAACATGCTCATACGATTTTATAAAATAAACTGTATTTTTAACAATTTTTGACCAATCTAAAACAACGCGTCTTTTATCTCT
>JAZOOQ010000033.1:0-16829 GCA_045655105.1 Alphaproteobacteria bacterium
CTAAAAAAATCCACAAGAAAAAGTGAAACATCAAAACAAAAACAAAACAAACCAAATAAAGTTTTTGAGAAAACAATAATGGAGGTAATGGCATTGAACCTGTATAATTTGAATACATGATCAATCCAACTATTCCACCAATAATTGTTGCTAAATTAAATGAAAAAAGAGATTTAAACAAACTTGAAATCATCAATTCCTCCTTGAACGAACACCACGACGTCTTTTTATTTTTTTATTTTTATCAGAACCCACCTTATCAGCTGTTGCTTGGATATTTGAAGCATGTATTGGTGGCATATCAACCTTCCCAAGTTCATTTTCTTGAATTAAAAAAATCTGCCGCCGAGCCTGGTCAAAATCATATAAAGACATACTTCCAGATAACTGTTCTAGTGCAGTTTGTGCATTCATAAAATGTTGCTCAGCAGCTAATGAAAGCCATGCATATCCTTTAGGAACATCTCTCGTAACCCCTTCCCCATTGGCATAAATAATTCCCAACATATATTGGGCCGGAGCATACCCTTTCGATGCTGCATAATGGTAATAAGGAATTGCACTTGAAATACTTTGGGTAACGCCAGTTCCCTTTCTATAAATCTCGCCTAAAGCAAAAAATGAATCTAAATCCCCTTCTTTCGCCGCGTATTTATAATGTTGCAAAGCACTTGAATAATCTCTAAAATCAGGATTATTCAAATAAATTTCACCAATATACCGAGCAACAATAGGTTTCTCATCTAATGGAACTTTTTTAAAATATTCTAAAGCAATACTCGTGTCTTGTTCAACATGACTTCCATTATAATACATAACACCCAAATTTAAATTAGCTGAAGCATTGTTTTGGGCTGATGCCTTATAATAAAGCTCTACAGCCTTTTTTTTGTCTTGAGGCAAAATATGACCTTCTTCATATAAAAAACCCATTAAAGACTGCGCCATATCATAATTTTGATCTAAAGAGAGTTGGAGATATTTTAAACCTTCTTTAATATTTTGAGCAACACCCAATCCATTCAAATAAAGATATCCAACATAATATTGTGAACGAAAATCCCCACTATTTGCTAACGGCAAAAACTCCATCAATGCGCTGGAATAATTTTGTTGTTCAAAAAAAGCCTCCCCCGCTTCAAAATCCGCTCGAGCTGGCAAAATAGAACAAAGAAACGTGCATAAAAACAATATTTTCTTCATTTTCGTCTCCTTATATAAAAATTATAACATACTCAAAATAAAAATGGAATAGATTTATTTATTTTTTTAACTGAAAAATAAAAAAAAGCGGAACAAAAGTTCCGCTTTTTTCGCTTATTACAAAATTATTTATATGTAACAACTTCTGCACGACGATTTTGTGCACGTCCAGCAGCTGTTTCATTTGAAGCAACTGGATCTTCTTCACCATAACCTTCTGTTGTAATACGTGTTGCACAAATACCTTGTGATTCAAGATATGAAGCAACTGATTGAGCACGACGATCTGAAAGACCCAAGTTATATGAAGCTGGACCTGTGCTATCTGTATAACCTTTAACTGTAACTTTTTCTGATTTATCAGCTGTCATTCTTTCAACAACAGGAGCCAAAGCTGAAATTCCTTCTTGTGTTAAAACTGATGAATCAAAAGCAAATAAAGCGTTTGCAGGAAGAACAACTTTTGATGTTACTTCGCAGCTGCCATCTGCACATTCATCACACCAACTTGCACAACCGGAGAGCAAGAGAGCTGATGACATAACAATTGTAGCGATTTGTTTTTTCATATGAAACTCCTAAAAAAAATAATTACAGAAACAATATGGACTCTATCACAAAAAAAAGCAAGAAAAAAAGAAATATATTCTTTATTTTTTTGATAGTTAGCAAAAAAAATGATATTTAAATAAAAAATATGTTGACATTCTTATAAAAGTTATATATATTAATTTTATTCTATCGCGGGGTAGAGCAGTCCGGTAGCTTGCCAGGCTCATAACCTGGAGGTCGTGAGGTTCAAATCCCACCCCCGCAACCAATTAAGAAACCGCCTTTATGGCGGTTTTTTTTATTGGTTTGTGGTGCGTGTGGATTTTAGCTCACGGCCGACAAAGAGGTCGTGATGGTTCAGGCGATAGCCCATGAGCTGGAATTTTGATTCCAAACGAATGGTTGCGTGCCGAAAGGGACCCAAAACTTATTTTGGGAATTACTAATCCCACCCCCGCAACCAAAAATAAAAAGAGCGCCCATTTTGGGTGCTTTTTTATTTATCGTGGGGCGTGCGAGGTTGAAGCGCACGACCGACAAGGACTATCCTATTTTTTTATTTTTTATCTTTTTTATTAACAAATAAATCCCTCTTCCAAAAAGCAAGATCCCAACAAACGAGAATCCAAATAGAAATACCATTCTTTCAAAACTTAAAGAAGAATCAACGGAAACACACTTACAAGAAACTGTGTTAAAAACACCACTATTTCTAGGAACAGAGAAAACCGAAATATCGCCACAACAAACCTCCACAATAATTTCTCTTTGAAGAAGAAAAACTGAAAGAGGAATTACAATACATATAATCAGCAAACAAAAATAAAACCATAATCTTCTGTTTTTCATTTAAGATCCTTTTTTTTATCAAAAAACAATTAAAATAGCTAAAAGAAAGCCCCTACAAAATGTTGGGGCAATCTTTTTTATCAAAGAATTAGAAGATCCCTTTAACAGCATTAATCAAGCCTTCTGATGATTTTTTCGCATCATCAACTACTTTATTTACTCCATCAATAGCTGTTTGAGCGGATTGCTTTAACAAATCCTTAACACCTTTTCCGGCAGCCTTAATACTTTCAAGAGATATCAAATCAAAAATATAAACAACAATATCTTTGATTGTTTGTTTTTTATCTTTTTCACCAATGTTTTTTTGTTGAATATTTGGCAATTGAATTTCTGTTGTTTGCTCTAAAAATCCCAAAGTTAAAGATGAGTTATTCACTTGTAAATCTTTAATTACAACTGTTTTAGTGTTTGTTTTAGAAGGTGTTGCAACTTCTTTTTCTTCTTTTTGCTGAATGTTTTCTTTTTTATCTGAATTTAAAAAAGCATCAACATTACTTTTAAGCGTTGTTAAATTAGATGTTATCTGTCCATCTTTATATGAAGCTTCTGCAGAAACATGGGTTCCATCAATCAAAACTTGATCAATGATAATTTTATCATGCAATAATGTTGTTGGTCTGAAAACGACTTTTACTTGTTTAACAGAAAATACTTCTGGAGATTTATATCCTTTTGGATTTCCAATCGAAAGTCCATTTAATGAAACTTCACCCTTTGCCAAAGATAAATCCATACCATCTAATTTAGCAGAAGTTTGAGTTATTTTAGGAACATACGTTTCAACAGCTTTTTTAACTATTTCCCCAGCATAAAAATAAATACCTGTTACTAATAAAATTAAAACAATAAATAACCACATAAGTGTTTTAAGCAAAAATTTAATCATTTTTATCTCCTAAAAAAAGAAAACTCTTCCAATAAAAAAAGAGTAATCTTTTTTAATAAAAAAATCAAGCCATTATAAATCCTTAAGAAAACTTCTTTTTAAAATTACCTGTAAACGTATTTTTTAATGGTTGAAATTTAAATGAGGCCTCAATAATTTTTTTAGCTTCATTTACCGTATATTTTCTTGAGCAAAAATCAATTCGATAAAATTGCGGATTTAAATCCTCTGCCTCTGGAGCAATATAAAATGGGGTTGTTTTCAAAACTTTTGTTTCGCAATTTTCAGATAAAAGCAAGAAGCTTTCTTTACCTTGATGAATTTCTTCAGAAATAAATGTTCTATCACAATCAGAACAGTCATTTTTTCTAACGCAGTTTGCCGAAATAAACAACTCAATATCTTGATAAACAACAAGAGTTGCTAAATCTGATTTTGAAAGGAGTGTTTGAATATTTTCTTTTGTATCTTCAACACTTAAAGTAACTCCCCTTGCCTTTTGTTCTAACAAATAGGAAAGCGATTGTAAATTTAAAACACCAATTGTATGATCAACATAAATCTTTGCAGATGCCGGTAAAAGCGATAATCCTGAAATATTTCCAATCATAAATTGATTAAAACCAGCTTTTAAAAAGCCATCTATTTTCTTTTGCCAAAGCAATTGATTTTTAATAATCGTTGGTAGAGATAAGACCAATTTTTCTTTTGGCAAAAAGTTAATTTCATCCACAGATATCTTTTCATTTAACTTATAAACAATCTGATCAAAAGAAGAAAGATCCAAATTCTCTAACAAATTAAGCTGATCTGTTTTCAAACTCCATTTAGATTGCTCTTTTTCCTTTTTAAAGCTTTGCGGCAATGGCAAAACAACTTCTCTTACCTCAAACGAAAGCGATTGATATAATAATCTTCTAAGCTCATTTAATAAAGAAACAGGAACAAACAAACTTTCATTATTTTCAAGAAACAATTCTTTCAAATAAAATGAATAATCTCCTGTTTTTGAAAAACTTGAAACAACATTTTCATATACTTTTTCAGGCTGTTTCGCCTTTGAAAAATCACCCGACAAACAAACTGTTTGATCTAGACAAGTTGCAGTTATTTTATCTTGTAAAACACAAACCAATACATCTATACCCGTTTGATTTAAATATTCATTTGGTTTTGGTTTTTGATATTTATATGAACGTTTAACTTTTGTTGATGAGGCCAAATAAACTTTTGCTCCCTTTTTAATAAATGGCGCATTATTTGGCAATTTAATTGAAACTTTTTGCCCTTTTTGAACTTCAAAAACATGTTTTTTATTTAAAAATAATTCTTCTGCAGAAAATCCAAATGGTCGTTCAACACCATCTACATCAATTTGAATGCCATCATATCTCTCAAGGGGAGCTAATGTTTTAAATGTTAAAATACCCCCTGAAACAATTTCAACATTTCCAATAAACAAACCTCGATGGCCCACAAAATCTTCATCAATAACTTTTTTATTTTTTCCATTGAAATGTAATGTTGTCCACGGACGTGCAAAAATTTGTTTCAAATTATCTGAAAGCGAAATATCTGTTTTCCCAGTATCTAAAATTCGGCGATAATAATCTGTTACTGCTCCGACATAAAGTGGCGTTTTCTTTCGACCTTCAATTTTTAAAGACAATCCCTTTAACTTTAAAACATCTTTTTCTAATGCCAAATCCTTCATTGAAAATAAATGAGACTTTTTGCCTCCTCTTTCAAAAAGGGATCGACAAGAATAAACACATTTACCTCTGTTTGCGCTTCTGGAAGTTGTTAATGAAGAAAACAAACATAATCCACTATAAGAATAACATAAAGCGCCATGAATAAAGACTTCAATTTCAACACCTGATTTTTCTTTAATTTCAATTATTTCTTTTAAAGAAAGCTCTCTTGCCAAAACAACTCTTTCAAATCCTTGTTTTTTAAGAGCCAAGGCTCCGGCTAAATTATGAACCGCCATTTGTGTGCTTGCATGCAACACCAGTGTCGGAAAACATTTTTTCACAATTCTTGCAACACCTAAATCTTGAACAATCACCGCATCAACTTTATATTTCTCACACAAAGAAAGCATTTTTAATAATTCAGGCAATTCCTTTTCTTGCATTAATGTATTAATTGCAACATAAACCTTTTTACCTTTCGAATGCGCAAAAGCCGTTATTTCATTTAAATCATCTTCATCAAAATTAACTGCTTCAGCACGCGCTGAAAAAGCTTTCAAACCCAAATAAACGGCATCTGCACCAAAATAAAAAGCACTATAAGCAGCTTCTTTATCCCCTGCAGGAGCCAAAAGTTCTGTATCCATCTTTTATCCTTTATTTACTTTTCAAAAATAAGTTTGCCTTCTGTGGCATTTAAAATTGCTTTTTTTCCGATTGGGAAAACAATTCTTTCTGGTATATGCCCATAAGGAAATGCACTCACAACAGGTATCCCTAAATGATTAAAATAACTATCAAAAACTGTTTTCACATCACCATCTTGAACATCTTTTGGCGTGCAATCTGCACATTCAGATAAAATAACACCAGCTAAATCATCTAAATGTCCTCCCAAGCGTAACTGATTTAACATTCGATCAATCCGATATGGTGATTCATGAACTTCTTCAACAACAAGCAATGCTTTTTTTAAAGATGGCATATATTTTGTTCCCATCAAAGAAACAAGCATTGTTAAAGTTCCACCAATAACTGTTCCTTTTGCAACCCCCTTTTTCACCGTTAACAAATTTTCAACAATTAAAGGTTCATCATTCACTGCCTTCAAAAAAGTTTCTTTTAAAACAGGACCAATTCCTTTAACGGCGCAATCGGCATTAAATCCAGAATATGAAACCATTTTATTTTTTTTATATAGCGCCAATTGAAGAGCCGTAATATCACTAAACCCAAATAATTTTTTATTCGCCTTTTTAATTGCTTTATAATCAAGCATATCTAAAATTCTAGGAGAACCATATCCTCCTCTTAAGGCAACAACAAAATCTGTTGTTTTATCGGTTAATGCCTCATTTAAATCTTGCGCACGATCTTCATCAGAACCAGCCAAATAACGCTCCTGATCAAAAGCATGGGGCATAAACTTAACACCAAATCCTTCTTTTTGAAAAAAAGATTCAATAATTTTTTTTTGTGAAAGAGGCGCTGGTGAAGCTGGCGCAACAATACTAATAACTTTCATTTTCCCTCCTGAGAAAATATGCTTTTTAAATCCTTTAAAATTTCACTAGCAAAATCACTCAACGATGAGTCTCTTGCACCCATCACAACAATAGTATCTTTTGATTTTACACGATCTAAAATATGTTTTTTCACTGCATCTCTTGTTTCAAAGCAAACGGCTTTTTTACCACTCATAAATAAAGGCTCTGTTACTTCAATTGAGGAAATCGATTTATCAACCGTTCCTCCAACATAATAAACAGGCAACATTAAAAAGCTTGCCTGTTCTGTTAATTCTTGTTTTAACATTTTGATTAATCCCTCTTTCATTAATTTAAGAGGAGCAAACCCATGTGGTTGAAAAACAATAAATAGGTGTTCGTTTTTATTTAAAAGAGCTTTTAATGATAACAATGCTGCTTTAATTTTTTCTTCATTATGAGCATAATCATCAATAACCGTTATCTCTTGAACAGACCCTACCTTTTCAAGCCTGCGATGTGTCCCTTTAAAGTTTTTTAATGCATTTAATGAATCTTCAATATCAATACCCATTAACAAACAAGCACCAACACAGGCCAAAGCATTTGAAAGATTATGAAGCCCAATAAATGGCAACGAATATTTTTTGCCATTTAAAATAAAAGAAATCCCTTGAGATGTTTGCAAAATATCATGCGTAAATAATGTGGCCGTTTCATCTTTTTCAACCGAAAATGAAACAATTTTTTTATCTGGTAACGAAATTGTTTTCGTATGTTCACAATCAAGATTAATCACACACCCAAATAACGCTCTTTCTAAAAATCGTTCAAATAATGGCTTTATTTCTTCCAATGGCTTATGATCCAGAGAAATATTATTTAACACACTGATAAAGGGATTATATAATTCAATTGATCCATCTGATTCATCAGATTCAATAACAATTGTGTCTCCCGTGTCAAAAATCAAATTAGAAGGAGCTTCATCATGATATGAATTTAGCATGATGCCACCATTAATCATAACAGGATGCTTTTCTAAATGATATAAAACATGCGAAGTCATTGCTGTAACGCTTGTTTTTCCACTTGTGCCAGCGATCGCGATCCTTTTTTCAAAAGAATGAAAAATTTCAGCCAATAATTCCGCTCTTTTTTTTATAGGCAAAGAAAGATCTAGAGCTTTTTTGACGTCTAAAATACTTTTTTCAACAGCTGATGACACAACTAAAAAATCAACATCATTAGTCACCCCCGAACCATCTTGAGGAAAAAGTGAAATACCTTCCTTTAAAAGCCGCTCTTTCATTTCAATATTTTGTTCTTGATCAAATGAACGATCTGAACCTAAAACACGTTCACCTTTTTTTTGAAGGTATAGGGCAATTGCGCTCATCCCTATACCGCCAATTCCACAGAAAAAAAATGTTGCCATTTAAAATATTTTCCTCTAAAATAAAAATAATTTAATGTATTTTAACTTAATTTTAAACAAAAGTAAAGAGAGGTTGAAAATGCGCAAATACTTTTTATGTTCAGCTATTTTATTTTCTTGTTTTATTTCATTTCAAGTTCAAGCAACAAGTGGGCTTTTTCCTGAACTTCAAAAAAAAGAAAAAACTGTTGAACCAGCTGAAAACAATGAATCTTTTGAATTATTCAATGAAGAAGATGCTATTGAATTGAACAAAAACCCTGAAGAAGAGTTTAAAGAAATCAAAGAAGCTGATCTTAAAGAGCCAATTGAAAAACCAACACCAAAAAAAGAATCAGAACAAACAGATAAAAAGAAAAAGGAACAAATTTTTGAAATTCACCCTCATGATGTTCAAATCATCACGCCTCCAACGGGTCCAGCATCTCAGTTTTGCATTGGGCAATTAACTCTTGAAAATAAAACAGACTATACTTTATCGGAACTCAAACTTCTTATTTCTTATGGCGCTGGAGAAGTACCTTATGCATTTTCAAACATCACAGCAAATGATTCTGTAACCGGTTCTATTAATTTATTAGGCCCAATGTGCCAAGATTTATTAAAAACTGTTCCTGTTAAAGCCGAAATTTGCAAAGCAGAAGGGATTTCGGATGCAGAATGCAAATCAATGATTAGGTATATTGTTAAATAAATGAAAATTAGGAGCCTTATTTTTATCACACTTTTTTTGTGTGCTTATTTAAGCGCTCCTATTTCTTTTGCAACAATCCTATCTCAAAAAGATGTAAAAATTTATAAACAAATCTTTGATGCCCACAAAAGGGGACAATACCAAAAAGCAAAACAACTTGAATCCTCTCTTTCAAATAAATTGCTATCTGGATATATTTTATTTGACAAATATTTTTCTGCTAGATATAAAACATCTTCTTCAGAAATCAATAGTTTTTTAAAAAAATACAGTCATCTTCCAATCGCATCAGATGTCTACGCTCTAGGAAAAAAGAAAAATTTTAAAATAAGCGCAAAAGCCCCTAAAGATCCTGTTTATGGAAGCAGTGCCAATGCTTGCAGTTTTATTAAAAGAGATGAACCAATTAATTTAATTAGCAGGCAAAATTTTTCTTATCTCTCTAATAATAACAAGCAAAAAGCAAAAAAGATTTCTCAAAATTTAAAAACACTTATTGAAAAAAATAAGTTAACAACAGCTCTTGAATTGTTACATAACAAAAAAACTAAAGAATTATTTAATCAAATAGACATTGATATCATTCATACAGCCATTGCTTTTTCATTCTTTTTAGAAGGAAATGATGAAAAAGCGCTTGAACTTTCTAAAAAAGCAATATTTCACTCTGGAGATAAACTACCTTTAGCCTATTGGACTGCTGCCCTTTCCTCATGGAGGGAAAAAAACTTTTCACAAGCAGCCAACTTTTTTGAAAATGCAGCTTTACACGATGATAGTTATCCTTTATTAAAATCTAGTGCTGCATTTTGGGCTGCAAGATCTTACTTAAAAGAGGGTAATTTTGAAAAAGTTGGTGATTTTTTAGAACTTGCAGCAGAGCAACCTCGAACATTTTATGGATTATTAGCTCTTTATATGATTGGAAATAATCTTGAAAACATTTTAGATGAAGAAACACATATCCATCCAAGCTCAAAAATAAGATTTTCACATTCAGCTTTAAATAGATTTTATGCATTAAGGCAAATTGGTCAAAAGACTTTTGCTGACAAAGAATTAACCGCGCTTTATCTTTCCCTAAGCAATGAAAAAAAACAAGCACTTGTACATCTTGCTAGACAAAAAAACTTCTATAAAGATTTATCTCAACTTGCTGGTGTTTCAATGGATACAAAAGAAAGATATCCACTCCCCTCATGGAAACCTTTAAATAATTGGAAAATAAAAAAAGAACTTGTTTTTGCATTTGTCCGTCAAGAATCTTGTTTTAACAAACATGCACGTAGTTCAGTGGGCGCTCGTGGTTTAATGCAAATTATGCCACAAACAGGAAAAGTTATTGCAAAAATGAGTCAAATGAAATTTCAACTACACAAAATGGAAAATGAATCTTATAATTTAACTCTTGGGCAAAATTATTTAAGCTATTTAATGGGACTACCGGCTATTGAGGGAAATTTAATCTTTACCGCAGTTGCATATAATGCAGGGCCAGGAAATCTTATCAAATGGAAAAGTAAAATGAAATATCAAAATGACCCTTTACTTTTTATTGAAAGTATACCCGCAAAAGAAACAAGAGGCTTTGTTGAAAGAATTATGGTTAACTATTGGATTTACAATTCACTCACAAAATCTTCTTTAGAAAGCTTAGATTCAATTGTTCATGGGAAATGGCCTATTTACCAATAACTTAATTTTCACCCCTACCATTTGTTTGTTGAGATTGGGCTTTTTGACCACCCGTATCAACAGTAATAACCACAGAGCTTTCCGCAATTGTTCTAGCAGCACTTCTTTGTTTTTCATCATCTTGCCTTGCCAACGGTTGTGGTTTAGCCTCTGGCGTTTCTCGTAGTTGAGTTCTTTCTGATGCAGGCGTTTCTTTTGCTAATGATGAAGTTGGCATTGGAGGTGCAACCGGCCTAGGAGGTCTTGGAATATTTTGATCACGATTAACAATTCCAGGAATTTGGCGATCAATTGGATTCATACCTCGCTGAACAACATCCATAACCCCATGGGCATCCATATTTTTCCCAATACTTGCACGAACAATTGAACCCATCTGAACTGCTGCTAACCGTGCAGCATGTTGAACAGCTGCAGAATCTATGGCTTGTTGATTTTGTTGAGCCTGAAGTTCATTTTTTTGCATCAACAATTGTTGAGCTTTATCGTTTTGTTCTTGATTATTTTTTAGCAATTGTGTTTCAATTTTTTTATGTGTTTCTTCTTGTTGAAACATCTTATTTTCTTGCAAACGCTGTTCCATCAAAACCATTTTCGCCTCAATATTTGTTTTTTGTAAGGCATTTTGCTTTTCATTGTTTAAAATGCGTTGTTCTTCTTCTTTTGTTTTTAATAAAATTTGCTGCATATCTTTTTCAGTTAACATTTGTTTTTTATCTAATGTTTTTCCTGATTGAGACTGATCATTTCCCAAAGATCTTTGATCTATCATTTCTTTTGGATTAACCTTTTGATTTTGTGAAGCTATATTTTTTTGCATTTGCAATTGAGAAGACAACTCAACCTGCTGTTTTTGTTGCTGCAACGACTTCGTATTTAAATCTTTTTCAACCTCTTTAATCATAACACGAGCAGCTGGATCATTTACAGCTTGTTTCTTCAATCCCTTTAATCCAGCTTTTAGCAAAGAAACATTATCTTTACCTTTCATTTTTTGTTGCCAATATTTAGCCGCCTGACGTCCCAATAAAACATCTTTTAAATAAGCCTTAAAACCTAATCCCAATAAAAGCTCATCTGCAATATGTTGTTTAGGTAATTCACCATTTTTAATTCGAGCCCCCTCTACACCATATAATAACACATCAATAAACTTCATAATAGGACTGCGTTGCTGTTTTTCAGGATGAGGACCTTTTTTAAGCGCCATATTTTCATGTCGGCTAAAAAAGAAAAAAGGAATTTTAAAAAAGGATTGAGGTTTTTTCTCTTCTTGTTTTAATTCATTTTCATCTTCAGAATCAGGTTCTGTATCTGATCCTGTTTCCGTATCATCGTCATCATCGTCTTCTTCCTCATCAAAATCTTCATCTGTTTCAGGATCATCTGGATCAGTTGGGAGTAATTTTTTCTTTTTTTTCTTCTTTTTTCTAGGGGGCAAAGGAAGTGGCCGTATAGGTTTATACGCACCATCATCAGAAGCTTTTTCTAAAACATCTACTTGTTCTTCTGTTTCTTCAATCATTATATCCCCCTAAACTTACGGAAAACTACCTCTATTATTATACAATAAATCAATTTTTTTGGCAATAAAAATAATCCCGCTCAAAATATTCTTGATTTTTTGCTTAAATTATGCCTAAATGTTGTCAGATTTGAAGAAAATCTAAGCAACTAAAAGTTAACTTTAATTAAAGGAGAATAATATATGACAGTTCGTGTTGCTATTAACGGTTTCGGCCGTATCGGACGCTTGGTTTATCGTGCATTCTTAGAATCAGGCAGAACAGATATTGATATTGTTGCAATCAACGATTTAGGTGATGCAAATGCAAATGCATACCTTTTAAAATATGACTCTGTTCATCGTGCAACTTCTTTTGACGTTCGTGCAGAAGGTGATTATATCATTGCTGGCGATTATAAAACAAAAGTTATCGCTCAACGTGACCCAACTCAATTACCATGGAAAGAAATGGATATTGATATCGTGATGGAATGCACAGGTATCTTCACAGCTAAAGAAAAAGCAATGGTTCATATTGAAGCTGGTGCAAAACGTGTTCTCGTTTCTGCTCCATCACAAGGCGCTGACAAAACAATTGTTTATGGTGTTAACCAAGACACATTGACAGCTGATGATTTAGTTGTTTCAAATGCATCTTGTACAACAAACTGCTTAGCTCCAGTTGCCTATGTTTTAGATAAAGAATTTGGCATTGAACAAGGTTTCATGACAACAATTCACTCATACACAAACGATCAAAAAATCTTAGACCAAGTTCACAAAGATTTATATCGTTCACGTGCTGCTGCTATGAGCATGATTCCAACATCAACAGGTGCTGCTAAAGCTGTTGGTTTAGTTTTGCCACAATTAGCTGGCAAATTAGACGGCGTTTCAATCCGCGTTCCAACTCCTGACGTTTCAATTGTTGATGCTAACCTCATCATGAAACGCCCTGTCACAAAAGAAGAAGTTAACGCTGTGATGAAAAAATATTCTGAAACAGAATTAAAAGGCATTTTAGGTTTCAATGAACAACCACTCGTTTCAATCGACTTCACACACAATGCTCACTCATCAACATTTGATGCTAACGGCACAAAAGTTATGGGCGGCACACAATTACGTGTTATGAGTTGGTATGATAATGAATGGGGTTTCTCAAACCGCATGCTCGATACAGCTGCTTATATGGGCAAATTAATTAAATAATTTTTAAAAGGGGCAAATGCCTCCTTTAAAAAGGATAGCCTTAAAGGGAGGGATTGTGTAAAAATTTACAAATCCCTCTTTTTTATCTTTAAAAATAGGAATTTTTTATGACATACAAAACATTAAATGATTTTGATTTTAACGGAAAAACCGTTTTTGTTCGCGCTGACTTAAATGTCCCTGCTAAAGATGGAACAATCACAGACACAACAAGAATTGATCGCTTTGTTCCAACATTAAAAGAATTAACAGATAAAGGAGCAAAAGTTGTTGTTGCTTCCCACTTTGGAAGACCAAAAGGTGAAAAAAATCCAGATTTTTCAATGGCATTTTTAGCTCCAGCTCTTGAAAAGGCAAGTGGTTTAAAAGTAACTTTCATCAATGATTGTATCGGAAATGAAAGAGATACAGCTATTCGCAATATGAAAGAAGGAGATGTTATTCTTCTTGAAAACTTACGCTATTATGCTGGTGAAGAAAAAAATGATAAAGAATTTTCAGAACAATTAGCTAGCGCTATCGATATTTATGTTGATGATGCCTTTTCAACAGCTCACCGCGCTCATGCTTCAACAGAAGGTATGGCTCACTTATTGCCAAGAGCAGCAGGCCGCTTAATGCAAGAAGAATTAGAAGCATTAGACAAAGCTCTTGGAAATCCAGAACGTCCTGCTGTTGCTGTTGTTGGTGGATCAAAAGTTTCAACTAAACTTGACTTACTTGGCAACTTAGTTAAAAAAGTTGATTATCTTTGCATCGGTGGCGGTATGGCTCATACATTCTTGGCTGCTAAAGGCATTCCAATGGGTGAAGGTTCATTGGTTGAAACAGGTATGATTTCAACAGCAAAAGAAATTATGGATAATGCTGGCTCTTGTCAAATCGTTCTTCCTGTTGACCTTGTTTGGGCAGATAAATTTGGTGAAGGTCAAACACCTCACACATCTGATGCCGCTGAAGTTCCTGCAGGTAAAGTATTGCTTGATATTGGTGAAAAATCAGTTCAAGAATTTGTTTCTGTTATTGAAAAATGCAAAACACTTATTTGGAATGGCCCTGTCGGAGCTTTCGAATTAAAACCATTTGATAAAGGAACAAATGAAATTGCAGCTGAAGTTGCTCGCCTTACAAAAGAAGGTAAGCTCACATCTGTTGCTGGTGGTGGAGACACAGTTTCAGCACTTAAAAAAGCTGGTGCAGAACCTGATTTAACTTATGTTTCAGCAGCTGGTGGTGCATTCCTTGAATGGATGGAAGGCAAATCACTTCCTGGTGTTGCAATTTTAGAAAAATAATTATTCTAAATAAAAAACCATCGAGAAATCGATGGTTTTTTATTATCCAATAGTATTAAAAATTTTATTTCTTTTTTTGCTTATATATATGTTGATATTGCCCTGAAATATGTCCAATAACAATCACATTATGATCTTTTTTTTCTTCAAGAGATTCTTGTTGAACAAACATATTTTCTTTTTGAACTTGATGTAAATTCGTTTTGGGCGCCACCATTGAACCAACATAAAAAGAAACAAAACATAAAATTATTAAACAACTTAATCGTTTTATCATGTGTTTTAACCCTCCTCACACATAAAAATCTTATTGCTATAATAATAGTATATCACACTTTATATTTTTGTCAACTTATTTTGCAATAAAAAATTATAAAAGGATAATTAATTTGAACGCTCTTTTTGTTTCACTTTATCTTGTGAATTTAAAAGAGGCATTTTCTCCGCCTTTTTAATAACTTTAACAGCTTGTTCAACAGACTTTGATTCATTTTCTTTTGGCTGAGAAAAAGCACCATAATATGTTGCCGTTCCAAGAACAATTAATAAAGCTGAACAAACACCTATATTTGAAATTGGCTCATAATCTTCATATATTTTATTTTGCATGTAACACACCATTATTTATATTAAATCTTATCGTTCATTTGCAGAATTTACATATTTATTTTTAACAATAAGATCCGTATTTGGAAGTTGTCTTTTTTTTACACAACTTGGTTCTTTTGGAATTTCACAACTTGCTAAAGCAACAATAGCCATAATTGTCATAAAACCTACACTAAAAAAAGAAGTATTATTCGAATGCAACTCTTTTTCATATTTACAACGCAGGTCAAATGCTTCCTGCTCTGATTTAAATTTTTCGTATCCTGTCATATAACCTTTCTAATTTTTATTAATCACCGTTTTGACGTGTTAACAAATCAACGCCTTTACTTTTTTGAAAAGAAGTGATTTTTTTAAGCGTTTGAGATGATCTTAATTGTTGAGCTCTCTCAATTGATTCTTTTAAAACCATACGCATCATCGAAGAGATACCATTTTTAAAAACTTTTTTTGTATCAGCTCCTGATTCAACTAATATTGAAACAATATCATGTCGTTGAATCATAGCTGCCCACATTAATGCATTCATTCCTTGCTTATCTGTTGCTTCAACATCAGCACCATGCGCAAGAAGCATAGAAACAATTTTTTTCTTTCCGCGCATAGATGCCATTAATAATGGGGTCATCCCAGCATTATCTTTTTGATTTACATCAGCATTATTTTCAAGCAAGAAATTAACTGTTTCTTCTTTTCCAGCTAACGTTGCCCACATTAACGCCGAGGAACCAGATTCTTCTTGATGATTCACGTCAAACGAATGATCGAGCAATAAACGCACAATATCAGTTGCTCCTAATTGAGCAGCTAATAACAAAGGATTTTCACCATCCATCTTATCCTTTTTGAAAAAATCATCACCAACAGTATTCAATATTGTTGCAACTTT
This sequence comes from Alphaproteobacteria bacterium, assembly GCA_045655105.1. Lineage (GTDB taxonomy): Bacteria > Pseudomonadota > Alphaproteobacteria > CAAHEQ01 > UBA3637 > RGIG4140. The sequence goes on from JAZOOQ010000033.1 coordinate 16,017, forward strand.
TTCTTCATTTAAATCCCAAATAGCATTTATTAACTCTTTTTTCATTTATTACCTTTTGTTTTCTTAACTAAACTCCCTTTGCAAAATGCAAAGGGAGCGATATTTTATCATATTTTAAAAATTTTGTCAAACTATTTTAAGATATTTATATATATGCAAAAGGATATATAAATATCAATTAGATAAATTTATCTTTGATTTGCAACACCAGAAATTCGAGCTCCGAATTTAGAGCATGCAGCATGAGTTCCAACTTTTTTGGCTTGTATATTTTCAGAAGAAGTAGCTTTTTCATCTTTTGAAATTTTCAAATCATAAGCAACCAATGAGCCACATAAAATTAAAGCTCCACATGAAACCAATCCTAACTCTTTGATATAAGTTGATAACTTAACATTAGCAACATCTTCAAACATTTAATCCTCCTTAAAATTTTTATTATCTGAAAAAAAATAATCCGATTTCAAATAATGATACTGCTATTCAATGACAAACTTAGCCAAGTTTATCATAAAATTGTTATTTTGTCAACTAATATCAAAAAAAGCAAAAATTTTATCTATCTTTATGCATCACCCAATAATTTGCCTGTTTTACTGGAGTTTTTTGGGTTGTTATTTTTTGAGGAGCAGGAGGAATTTTAGTTGCATCTTGTTTATTTTCTTCATTTAAAGCGTGAACAAAAAAACTTGATACCAACGTTACAGCCACAGCAAAACAAACTGCTCCACCTGAAATTGGTTCATAATCTTCAATTTGTTTTGATTGTTCTTGTTTATCCATAATCCCTCCTTAATAATAAACACATCTTCT
>JAZOOQ010000034.1:0-8052 GCA_045655105.1 Alphaproteobacteria bacterium
AGCATTGGCACAAGACAATTTTATGAAATGTCGTTCAAAAGGAGAAAAAAAGAAATTATCAGATTCTCGTAGAGAAGTTTCTAAATCAATCCAAATGATACATCGATATAGAGATAATATGCTGGCTAAGATTGTTAATCCGGTCCAAAACGGCAAATTGGAAATTGATCCAAAAAAGGCTGTTGAAAATGAAGAATCTGGGTTTGGTGAAGTTGAGCATATTGCCATTTTTGATGAGGCACAACGTTCTTGGACACATAAAAGACTAGCCGATTATCTTAAAAGAGGTGGAACGTATGGAAACAAACTGAAAGTTCCAAATTTTCCAATGTCTGAGGCTTCTTTTCTTATCTGGTCACTTGATCAAAGAAAAGATTGGGCAACAATAGTGTGTCTTGTTGGGGGTGGTCAAGAAATAAATACGGGAGAAGCCGGTATTTCAGAATGGATTAAAGCTCTCAAAGAAAATTTTCCTTTATGGAAGATATATATATCTCCTAAATTAACCGATGATGAATATGCAGAAGGAAAAGTAAATGAACTTTTAAAAGACAATTTAAATGTTAAATACGAGGAAAAACTACATTTGGGAGTGTCTTTAAGATCTTTTAGAGCTGAAAAACTATCTGCATTCGTTCATGCATTGTTGTCTTTTAATAGCAATGCTTCAGTTCTTTTTGACGACATAAAATCTAGATATCCGATAGTTATTACTCGTGATATGGAAAAAGCCAAAAGATGGGTACATGAAAAAGCAAGAGGAAATGAACGTACAGGTGTTTTGGTCTCTAAAGAGGCAGCTAGATTTAAACCACTTGGAATTCATATTTTGCCTCCAGGAGATGAAAATGCTGTTCATTGGTTCTTAGAGGATAAATTTGACACCAGATCTTCAAATTATTTAGAAGATGCAGCTACAGAAATTCAGGTTCAAGGATTAGAATTGGACTATTCGTGCGTTTTATGGGATGCAGATATGCGATACGAAAATGGTAAATGGCATTTTTATCGTTTTAATGGTAAAACCAAATGGAATGAACAGACTGGAAAAACAGAAAACAATAGAGAACTTCAAAAGTATATGTTAAATGCATATCGAGTATTGCTTACCCGAGCTAGATTAGGAATGGTAATCTGTGTCCCTCAAGGCAATTTGAATAAAACTGCTAGTGGGTTTTGGGAAGATAGTACCCGTTTACCAGAGTTTTATGATAATACGTTTAATTATTTAAAAGGGCTAGGTATCCCAGAAATATGATAATGTATGAAAAAAGCTTATAGTGCTATAACATACCCATGTTCATAGATATCCATAAATAACTTTTCTCCATGGAAAAGAAGTTAAATTTGGGATGTCAACGTCCCATTTTAAATTTTCAAAAGTTCAATTCCCTGCGCCAACTTTTTGAAATCTTCCGTGTGTTTAGCTCGGTATTCATAAAGCCGCTGTACCAAAAATTTAAACCACCCACATCGGGTGGTTTTTTTATTTGTTTTTAAGCGCTTGTGTTGGTTCGATAACTGTCTTTTCTAAAATGGCCCATTTTTCTCATTTATCGAACTTTTGGGGACCTTAAGTCTATTCTTCGATATCTGTAAATATGCCACGACTATAATCAAATGAAACCTCTATATTTCCAATAGGGCCAAATCTGTTTTTTGCAATAATAATATTACACTTACTCATTATTTTATTACATTTGTTTTCCCATTCTTTATATCGTTGTTCAAAATGATTCTGTGGTTCGTATTTATGTTTTTGAGGTAATTGATTTTGAAGGTAATATATCTTGCGATATAGAAAAATAATTTTATCAGCTGAATCATTTCTTTGATTGTATCCGATAATATCAAACAACTTTGGTATTTTGTTTTTTCTTTGTTCAAGCGATCGTTTTAATTGACTTAATACCATAATTGGAACATTCATTCGTATAGCCATTTTTTTTAATTCATTTAAAATCCCCATATAATCACTTGTGTGTTTTTCGATTAATTGAAGATAATCGATGATAATACATCCAATTTGTTGTTCAGAATTTATTATTTGTATTTCTTCTTTGATTTCTTTTATATTATGCCCTTTATTGGATAAATAAATTGGTAATTTTGATAGTGATAAACATGCATTTATAACGTTTTCTTCAATTTTGATATCTTTTATTCCTTTCATCATATCCCAACGAGAGAATTCTGTTTCTAAATTAACAAAACGAGGAATAAGAGATAAATTTGGTTCATTTAAATTAAAATAAAGAACACATTTATCTATACTTTGATTTTCTTTTTCTAAATCAGAAAAGTATTTGCTTATATTATATGCAATATTAATAGCAAAAGCTGTTTTTCCCATTGCAGGACGAGCACCAATTAAAATTAAATCTCCCTTTTGGAAAGCATTTATATATGTATCCAAATTTTTTAAACCTGTTGAAAGCCCTTCAGATTTATTCGGATGATTTTTTTTAAATTCAATTTCGTTTAAGAAATCATTCAGTGATGTTGAAATGTGATTTTTGTGCATATTTTAATATTCCTTTGATAAAAAGAGTATAAAATACTTATATGTCATTTTTTGACGTATTTGGTTAAAAGTTTTTGCCATTTTTTACGTTTGTCCTCAGAATCCATACGAGCATAGGCCGAACTGGGAGAAGGTAAAATATGTTCTTCTCCATTTGACATTTTCTCTAACCAATTTTTATATGTTTCATCAACTTGTTTCAAATATCTTTTATAATATTTAAATGCTTTTTTACTACTGAAACAAATACATTCCAATTGTGGGCATTCTGTTTTTAAAGTTGTTAAATCATTGTATTCAGGGTCTTTAATGGATGAATCTTTACTCTTATCAATATAGCAAGATTTAATCATATCCCATAAGCCAATTTTATGTTTTTTTAAGAAGTTTTTTCTATTTTCTATTAATTGTTTGTTTTCAGTTAAATGTTCAATTGAGTTGTCCCCAAAAATTTTACTCATTATTTTCCAAAATTGATTGGTTGATTTATGATAAAAAAATGTATCTCTGGATGCTTCTGATGGAAACGTTCCCAAAATAACAACTTTTGCGTCTGTCTCAATATATTTCAAATCTGCAAATTTTCTTTCCATTTTTTTATTTCCTTTCAGGTTTAATGACTTTAACTTTATTTCCCCAAGTGTATAAATGCCAATCCATTTCTTTTTGACCTCCGGCAAAAAATTTGACTGTTAGTGTTCCATCCGGATTTTTTATCATCTGTTGAGATGGATGAAATTCATATTTTGAGGCATCATCTGCTGTTTCTGCAGCAAATAACCATTCAACTTCAACAGGTTCTTCACGATACACACCAAAGCAATCTTTTGTAAAATCTTCTAATGAAAAACTTTCATCTTTTCTGAAAATATTATCGGTTAGTTGAACATCGGATAACTTGTGCAGTGCAAAATAACGATATTCTTTTGTTTTATCAGAATAAGCGACCAAATAATGTTTGTTTCCGTATAAAAAGCCATAAGGCGAAACAGTTTGTTTTTCGTTCTTATAAGTTATTGTAATTTTCTTGGTGGATAAAATAGCCTCTTTTATAATATCTAAATAATAGGTGTTAATTTTGATTTTTGGACCAACACGACGGGCAAATCCTTGGGCTTCTAATAAAACCTCTGCATCTGGTTCTATTTTCCTGAGTATATCTGTTTTTATTGAGGCTGTAATTTTTTCAATAATTGTATTTAATTGAACGGCTTTGTCGGATAGTTTTTCTTTTTCTAAAGCATCTTTTGCCAAGTTTAAGCAAGCCAAATCATCAGCTGAAAATTGAATAAAATCTTTTAATGTTCCTTGAGGAATTCGCCACCTTTTTTGACGATTATCCCCCTCGATTTCTTCTGTTTGAATAAAACGAGAAACTATCATATCCCTCATTCTTTCTGCTGTTCGTCTGGATACTTGGAAACGATTCATTATATCGGAAAGACTAACACCTTCACGATTTGATTGCATCCAAATCGCTAAATCTAATAAATTTTCTGTTTTTTCATATGACATCATAAACTCCTTATACATCCAGCATACGACATTTTTTGACATAGTCAAATTATTTTTTGTCTCCCATCCACATGGCAGGTTTAGATGACTTGGGCAAGTTGTGATTGAAAAAGAAAAACTCTCAATGAAACGATATAAATCATCAATTCTGGATGTATTATTTTCTTTGTCTTTGCTTAGACTACTCTGCAATTTAAAATGAAATGTTTATAATATTTTTTAATCGTTATGCATAATTTATTTAGCTTTTTAAAAACAACTTGATTATTTGACAAAAAAAGAGTATGATTTTAAAAAAATTTGAAAGGGTTTTTGAATGAAAAAATATATTACAACGCCGATTTATTACACAAATGGTGCCCCACATATTGGGCATGCGTATACAACGATTTTAGCTGATGTTTTTAAAAAGTTTGAGCAAATGAAAGGAAATGATGTTTTCTTTTCAACGGGAACGGATGAACATGGTCAAAAAAACCAACATACGTGCGAAGAAGCTGGTTTGCCGATTGATGTTTTTTTGGAAAAACAAAGTGGTTTGTTCCAATCTGTTTTTGATCGTATGGGGATTGATTATGATTATTTTGTTCGAACATCAGGTGAGCCTCATAAGGAAGTTGTTCGCTCTATTTTAATGGATTTATATGATAGAGGGATGATTATTAAAAAGTCATACGAAGGTCTTTATTGCGAAGGGTGTGAGCAATTTAAAAAAGAATCTGATTTAGATGAACAAGGCCTTTGTCCTGATCATAAAAAAGCACCAAAAGTAATTTCTGAAGAAAACTATTTTTTCCGTTTAGAACCATATCGCGAATGGCTTAAAGAATATATTCAATTGCATCCAGATTGGATTAAACCTCAAAACTATGCAAAAGAAGTTTTGAAAATGCTTGATGAACCATTGGATGATTTGTGTATTTCTCGTCCAAAATCAAGGGTTTGGCTTGGAATTGAATTGCCATTTGATAAGGATTTTGTAACATACATTTGGTTTGATGCCTTGATTAACTATATTTCAACGTTGAAATTTGGTTCTAATCCAGATTTTAATTCATATTGGGCAAATTCATATCACTTGCTTGCCAAAGATATTTTGAAACCTCACTGCATTTATTGGCCAATTATGCTTAAAGCTATTGGAATTGAGCCTGTTGGTAAATGCATTGTTCATGGATATTGGATTGGGGAAGGGGGCGTTAAAATGTCTAAATCCCTTGGAAACGTTGTTGATCCAAATGAAGTGATTGATATGATGGGTGTTGAACCACTTCGTTTTTATTTGATTAATGCAATGAGTATTTCAAGCGATTCTCCAATTAGTGTTTCTCTTTTAAAACAAGGGTATAAACAACTTGCAAATGCGCTTGGAAATCTTCAAATGCGTGTGATTAAAATGGTGGATAAAAACTTACAAGGCGAAATTCCAGCGGATGTTTCTTTATTGCCTGAAGATATGGAAGTTTTGGAAAGTGTTTCAAAAAGTTTTGCTGATGTTTATAAAAAAGATATTGACCTTGAAACGGCGATTGATTTGGCGGATAAAATTATGCAAGCATGCAATAAATTAAACATGTATTTTGCCAACAATGAACCATGGGTTTTGGTGAAAGATGAAACGAAGTTGGAAAGATTTAAACAAGTTGTTTATACAACACTTGATTCTCTTCGTTTAATTGCAACGGCAATTTATCCGTTAATGCCAAAAGTGGCACATGCTATTTTAAGCTCATTATCCTCAGATAGTGAAACATTGAAAGCTGAATTTAATCCGAAATCTTTGGGAGCAGGGAAGGTTATTGTTCCTGAACCATTGTTCCCTTATTTGGGTTAATAATAAAATCAAAAACGCTGAAGAGATTTCTTCAGCGTTTTTTTCATGCTTATTTTATAAATGAAGATATTTTCTTTATTTTAATTTTAACTGTTGTTAATATACAAAATAAATCACCATGTTACCGAGCGGTAACATTTTTGACAAAAGAGGTCTTTTTTATTCGTTTTGTTCCCGTTCGGTAACAAAATATTGACATTTATATATTTTTATGATAAATTATATATTATAATGAGGAATAGAAGAGGGTGCTATGAGTGAAAATTTATCATCAATGATTGAAATTGGGCGTTTAATATCTAACACGCGAAAAGAACAGGGGCTTACTCAAGAAGAGTTGGCTGGTTTATCTGGAACGGGGCGGCGTTTTATTAGTGATGTTGAACGTGGGAAAGCAAATGTTCAAATGGATAAGTTGTTGTTAGTTATTTGTGCATTGGGGTTAAGTGTATATATCTGTAACAGGTGGATGAAAAAATAATGAAAGAAAAGCTGAATGTATATTTGAAAAAAAAATTAGCAGGTTTTTTGTTTTATGAAAGTGGAAAACTTTTTTTTCATTATGATGAAGCGTATTTATCAGATAAAATAAATGAAGCGCTTTCTTTATCTCTTCCTTTAACAGATAAAATATTTGAAGATAAAGATGTTCGTCCTTTTTTTGATGGAATTTTACCAGAAGATGCTGTTCGAAAGCAAATTGCGAAATTATTAAAAACAGATAGTCGAAATACGTTTGGATTATTAAAAAAAATTGGCGGTGATTGTGCTGGAGCCATTTTTGTTTCTGAAGAAGATGGGCAGTCAGATTCTTTTCAAGAAAAATATAAAGTGGTTTCAGATGAAGATGCTTATGATATTTTAACATCTCTGAAAGTGCGCCCCTTATATATTGGGGAAGAAGATTTTCGTATTTCGGGAGCAGGAGCGCAAGATAAATTAATTGCATGCTTTCAAAAAGGAAAGCTGGCTTTACCACTTAATGGAACGCCCTCAACTCATATTATCAAACCAAACATTGAAGGATATGAAGATACTGTTTTTAACGAATTGTTTTGTATGAAACTAGCAGATGCTTGCGGGTTAAAAGTTGCAGAATGTTTTGTTAAAAAAATAAAAGATAAAAGTTTTTATGTTGTAAAAAGATATGATCGCCAAAAAGTTGGAGGGTTATGGGAGCGGATTCATCAAGAAGATTTTTGTCAGGCGATGGGAATTTTGAGTGAAAATAAATATGAAAGTGATGGAGGTCCCTCTTTGACAGATTGTTTTCGCTTATTAAATAGATCTGGTTTTTCAGGATTAGATAAAATTGCTTTTTTAGATCTTGTTATATTTAATTATTTAATTGGGAATTGTGATGCACATGGCAAAAATTTTTCAATTCTTTATCATAATGGTTTTGCAAAGTTAGCTCCTGGATATGATTTAATGTGTACGGCGATTCTTTTTCCTTTTTATGGCAAATTAAAAATGGCAATGAAAGTGGGAGGCCAGGGTTATTTGCTGAATAAAGTGAATAGGTTTAGTTTTGAAAAATTAGCTGATATTTCAGGATATCGATCTGATTTTATTTTAAAAAGAGTGGATAAGCTGTCTGATAAAATTTTGGATAAGGCGAATGAAATTGCCATTCAATTAAATATGAATGATGAAACAAAATCATCTGTTTATTTGAAAATCATCAACATTATTGAAAAACATCTTTTAAAAATAAAAGGATAATGTTTCTTTGTTACCGAGCGGTAACATTTTTGACAAAAGAGGTCTTTTTTATTCGTTTTGTTCCCGTTCGGTAACAAAATATTTAATGTTTTTATTTTTAATTAAATGAATTATTTGTGTTTGGCATTGAAATCATCGAGAATGTTTTGTTTTTTTTATATCTTGTTTGTTGATTAAATAAAACGTTATTCTTTAATCACAATCCAATTATCATTCACTTTCATATGTTCCCAGCCTTCATTATAAAAGCCCGTTTCAGGAATGATAACAATTTTTTCTTTATTAGGATTTAAAAATGCACCCCACCAAGAAAAGCTTGAGTTTGCAACAATGTTATGCTTTGTTTTTGTCATCAGGTGCAAGTCTTCTTCAGCAGAAGTGGTCCAATCAACAAAGGTGATCTTTTCATCTGTTTTTAAATTTTCTTTCGCCCATTGAATGTCATCTGAAAAAA
>JAZOOQ010000035.1:0-7806 GCA_045655105.1 Alphaproteobacteria bacterium
TTAACAGAAGAACAAAAAATAAAAGCTCAGGAACTAAGAGAGAAAAATAAACCACAAATGCAAGAGATTTTTTCAAAAATGAAAGAGCTTAGAAAACAAGCTGATGAAATTAGAATGAAAAACAAAAAGGAATTTGAAGCAATTTTAACGCTTGAACAAAAAGAAACATTAGAAAAAATGCAAAAAGAGCATCATGAGAAAATGAAATTAAAAAAACATAAAAAATAACCATATGAATATATGATAAAAAATAAAAAAGAGGGAATTATTCCTTCTTTTTTTTTAAAATAAGTTGCGTCTTTTTATAAAAAGAATTAGAATACATCAAATCATAATAAAAAAGTTTAAAAGAGGAGACTTTTTATGTTAAAGCGCATTAAAAAAACATATAAACGCACTTACACAAAAAGAAAAAAAGTATCTATTTTAGATCAAGGAAATTGTTTTTTATCCGAAAGTGAAGATAAAAAAAGACGTAAACATCTTAGTTATTTTATTTTGGGAATTGCTGCTTTATTAGTTATTATCTCTTGTCTTTTTTTGCTTAAAACACGTATAGAACAAGAGATGTTTATTGCTTCAAAACAAGAAGTACTAAAAGAACAAAAAGCCGTTACAATGGTAATGCTTTTTTATAAGCACCAAAAAGGGTATGTTGATTATTGTCAATCACAAGGTGTTTCATTAGTTGAGTATCCTAAAGAATTTTTAACTTACTTTAAACCACAGAAAGATGTTTTAGAAAGTTATTTAAAAGAGAAAAAGGGATTTTCATTAGATCAATCTTATTATCGGTTGAAAGATAAATTTTCAAGAGTTATTGATAAGGCTATATCAATGAATTTTGATAAAATAGCAGTTTATTTAGCAACAGATAAAAAAGAAGCAATTAATTTCTCTCATAAAGATGTTTGTTTATTTTTAGAAGAGAATGCTTCTGATATTATTAAATCAGATTTAAATCCAGATTCATTAAGAATTCACGATGCATTTAATATTTTAAGTAATCTCAAAAATTAAAAAAAGCTTTGATTTTTTCTAAAGTATTTTCAAGTAAAGATTTTGATTTTTGCGTTCTTTTTAAAGCAAGTGTTCGTCCAAATTGCTTATTATAGAATTCTTTTTCTCCTTTTGGATTTTGAAAAACATAAAGATCGTTTTCAATGCCTATAAAAGTATATTTATCATTATTTCTTTGGCGTTTGTAAATATTTTTTGTTTGAGTTGGTTCAAAGTAGTCTATAAAATCAATATGTTTTATTTGATATCCATTTTTTGGAATTGCTGTTTTTTTGCATTGTCTATTATAGATGAGTTCTAAAGAATATTGATCAACTCTATGTGATATCTTATTTGCTTTTGTCATGCTTTCTAAGCGTTCACAATCTGTTTTTAATACTTCTGGATTTTGAATGCCTATTGCTTTTAAAAGTTTGTCACTGATTTTTCTAGCATTAGATTGAATTTGTTTATAATATTCTTTAGAGTTGGTTCTGTGGCGTCTTAAATTAATTAAGTGCTCGTTCAGCATGTGTAACTTACCACCATTTAAAAATATTTTTGACCAAAAATCATAATCTTCGCTAGATATTAAAGACTCATCATATCGGATATTATGTTTTCGAACAAAGTCTGTTCTAAAAAAAGAAATGTTTGTGTAATAATTTTTTAAATGAAAAATCACTTCAAATCGATGAGGGGGTACCCAATTATTTAATCCATTTTTTTCTCTTCCCATTTCTAAATAAAGGGCATTTAACGCAACAACATCATCATGTTTTTCAAGATATTCAACATGTTTTTCAAAACGTGTTGGAAGAGAAACATCATCAGAATCCATAATTGCCACATATTTTCCTTTTGCAGCATCTGTTCCACGATTTCTTGAATAAGAAATACCTTTATTTTTTTCATTTGTTAAAATTTTGATTCTGGGATCTAATTGAGCATAGGATTGCAAAAGGTTATCTGACCCATCTGTTGATCCATCATCCACAATAATAAATTCAAAATTTTCATATGTTTGATTTAAAATGGATTCAATAGATCGCGGTAAAAGAGAAATCCGGTTGTATGTTGGCATAACAACGGAAACCAATGGTTTTTTATCTGTATAAATAAAATAAAAACCGCCAAACATAATAACGGGAACGGTAAAAAGAAGAATATATTTTTTCATCTTATGCTTTTCCTGATATATTTGTCAGATAAAAATGATTAACGCCTAAACCTTCAATTGCTTTTTCCCATCTAGACGAAAAAGGTGTTTGAAAAAGAAGAATTGGATCCGCAGGAACGATTAACCAAACATTACTCATGATCTCATCTTCCAGTTGACCTCTAATCCAAGAAGCACAACCTAAAGCAATTAATGATTGGTTTGGACCATTTCCTGCAGCAATATCCTCTAAAATATCTTGTGTTGAAGTTAAAGCTATATTATTTTCAATAAAACAGGTTTCTGGTCTAAAATAATCATCTGAATGCAAAATAAAACCATGCGTAATTTGGTCAGGTCCACCCAATAAAATTTGGGGAACTGTTTTTTCAGTGTCATCAACATTATCAATCTTTAATTGAGATAAAATATCGTTAAATGACATCTTAACGGCCGGTTTGTTAATAACTAACCCATGTGCCCCAAATTCCAAAGAGTGTTCATAAATATAAACAACAGTTTTATTAAATCTTAAATCGTCAATACCTGGCATGGCAACGAGAAGTTGTCCTTTTAAGGATTGAAAATGAGGATTTTTGTTATTTATCGTTTTGTTCTTCATCATCAAATTGATCAACAAATCCAGTTAATTCTGAGTTTTCAGCGTCATCAAGTTCGGCATCGTCATCTAAAATTTCAAGTTCGTCTGGGCCCATGTCATCATCAGATAAAGGAATATCTTCAGTCATTTGTAACAATGCTTCTTCGTCTAATGCTTCATCTTCAATCTTAGGTGCAGCCTTTTTAGCAAGTTTTAATAATTGTTTTGTTTTGCTTTCAGCATATGAATCAAGAGTATAAGATTCACCACATTTTGGACAAGTGAAGCTTTTTTTATTCATATCATAGAAGAAAGTTCCACATTTCAAACATTTACGTTTTAATCCCCATTCAGGTTTTGCCATTTTAATCCTCCATAATAAAAAATACTTGTTATTTGTGCCTTTTACATGTAATCTTAAATTTGTCAATAAAAAAATTAAAAAACGAGGAAAAAAATAAAATGAACGTCATTGCAATTGATGGATCTTCTTCTGCTGGGAAGGGGACTTTGGCTTTAAAACTGGCCGAAGAACTGGATTATGCTTATTTAGATACAGGGGCATTGTATAGAGGTGTTGGTTATGAGCTTTTGCAAAAAGGATTGGATCCTCAAGATGAAACGATAGCTGTTCAAGTTGCAAAAAGCTTAAGTGTTGAGCGGATGTTGTCCCTACAAGACGATTCGTGTATCCGAAATGAAGTTTGCGGTAAAGCTGCTTCTTATGTTTCTTGTTTACCAAAGGTGCGAGAAGCACTTTTTGATTTTCAACGCCGATTCGCACTTTCACCAATAAAAAAAGATAAAACACCAGCAAAAGGGGCTGTTTTAGATGGGCGTGATATAGGGACTGTTATTTGTCCAGAAGCGAAAATTAAGCTTTTTTTAACAGCAAGTAGTGAAATTCGTGCAAAAAGACGATATAAAGAGTTGCAATTAAAAGGATTATGTGTTATATATGAAGATGTTTTATCGGATATTATCCAACGTGACAAGCGAGATCAAGAGCGCGCAACAGCGCCATTAAAACCCGCTGAAGACGCTTTGGTAATTGATACGTCCGATATGACGGCGGATGATGTATACGCTCAAGTCATCGCCTATATCAAAGAGCGGATTTAAAAGTCCCCAGAGAAAAGGTTCTTTGGTGGCCAACTATATTTATTTAAAAGGATTAAAATGAGTACAATTGAAAACCAAATGCCAGTAGAAGATTTTGGCGCATTATTAGACGAATTTATGGGTAAAGGTTCTTTGCAAGGCAAAGTCGTTTCTGGTAAAATTGTTGGTTTTGATGATGACTACGTCACAGTTGACGTTGGTTTAAAATCAGAAGGTCGTATTCCTGTTTCAGAATTCGGCGCACAAACATTGAATTTAGATGATAGCGTTGATGTTTTTGTTGATCGTTATGAAGACAAAGACGGTAATGTTGTTTTATCTCGTGAAAAAGCCCGTCGTGAAGAAGTTTGGGGTGATTTGGAAAAATCATTGGCAGCTGGCGAACATGTTATCGGAACAATTTTCGGTCGTGTTAAAGGTGGGTTCACAGTTGATTTGAATGGGGCAACAGCATTCTTGCCTGGTTCACAAATTGATGTTCGTCCAATCAGAGATATCACTCCACTTATGGGAGTTGCTCAACCATTTGCTCTTTTGAAAATGGATAGAGTTCGTGGAAATATTGTTGTGTCACGTCGTGCTGTTTTGGAAGAAACAAGAGCTGAACAACGTTCTGAAATTATTAAAAACCTCTCAGAAGGTCAAATCGTTGAAGGAACTGTTAAAAATATCACAGATTACGGTGCATTTGTTGATTTAGGTGGTGTTGATGGTTTATTGCATGTAACAGATATTTCATGGAAACGCATCACAAACCCAGCTGAAGTTTTAACAGTTGGTCAACCTGTTACTGTTCAAATCATTAAATTTAACACAGATACAGGCCGTATTTCACTTGGTATGAAACAACTTGAAAGCGATCCATGGGTTGGTGTAAATGAAAAATTCCCAGTTGGTGCTTCTTTCAAAGGTAAAATCAGCAATATCACAGACTATGGTGCATTTGTTGAATTAGCTAATGGTGTTGAAGGTTTAATCCATGTTTCAGAAATGAGCTGGACAAAGAAAAACGTTCATCCAAGCAAAATTGTTTCATTAAGTCAAGAAGTTGAAGGTATTGTTTTAGATGTTGATGAATCAAAACGCCGTATTTCTCTTGGTATGAAACAAATTCAAGAAAACCCATGGAAAGCATTTGCTGATACACATGCAATCGGTGATGAAATCGAAGGCGAAATCAAAAACATGATCGAATTCGGTATCTTTATCGCATTGAATGATGAAATTGATGGTATGATTCATACATCAGACCTTTCATGGGAAAAATCAAGCGAAGAAGCTATCAAAGATTACAAAAAAGGCATGGTTGTCAAAGCTAAAGTTTTAGACATCGATGTTGAAAAAGAACGTATTTCTTTGGGTATTAAACAATTAACTCAAGATCCATTTGCTGATGCTTCAGATAAAATCAAAAAAGGTGAAATTGTTACAGGTATCGTTTCAAACATCGAAGAAGGTGGTATTGAAGTTGAAGTAAATGGTGTTAAAGGCTTTATCAAACGCACAGATTTAGCAAAAGATCGTTCAGAACAAAAAACAGAACGTTTTGCAATCGGTGAAAAAGTTGATGCTAAAGTCACATCATTTGATGCTAAAACACGCAAATTGACATTATCAATTAAAGCTCGTGAAGTTGCTGAAGAAAAAGCTGCAATGGAAGAATTTGGTTCAACTAATGCAGGCGCTTCTTTGGGTGACATTTTAGGTGATGCTTTGGCAAAAGCTAAAAAAACAACAAAGAAAAAAGCTGCTAAAGAAGAAGCTGCTGAAACAACAGATGCAGAATAATTTTTTTAAAGCATTATCTTAAAAGGATACCGCATCCAATTTGGGTGCGGTATTTTTTTATATTTTATTTAAAATTATTGTCTAAAAAATAATGATTTTGAAACATATTTTTTAATGAAGATTTTATTAAAATTATAAAAAAAATCTTGCAAAATAAAAACCTTCATGCTAAAATCCGCAACAAGTCATCCGGGCCTATAAAAAGCCTTAAGAAAAAGGGGTTTTGTAAGCTTTATTCAAGTTTATTTGGTCGGAAAAACATAAAAAAAGGATAAAATCTATGGAAAATTCATCAGTAAAAGACTGGGAAGGTTTTAAAACAAATAAATGGCAAGATGAAATCAACGTTCGTGATTTTATTGTCAATAACTATACACCATATGAAGGGGATGATTCATTCTTAGCTCCAGCAACAGAACGCACAGAAAAAATGTGGAAAACAGTTGCTGAACTTATGAAAAAAGAACGTGAAAATAACGGTCTTTTAGATGCTGATACATCTGTTGTTTCATCAATCACTTCACATAAAGCTGGTTATATCAATAAAGACGAAGAAGTGATCGTTGGTCTTCAAACAGATGCTCCACTTAAAAGAGCTTTAATGCCTTATGGTGGTTACCGTATGGTTGAAGGGTCATGCCAAGCATATAATTTGCCGCTTGATCCAAAGGTAACAGAAGTTTTCACAACATATAGAAAAACACATAATGATGGTGTTTTTGATGCTTATACACCAGATATTAGAGCTTGCCGTAAAAGCGGTATTATCACAGGTCTTCCAGATGCTTATGGTCGTGGCCGTATCATTGGTGACTATCGTCGTATTGCTCTTTATGGTATCGATCGTTTAATCCAAGATAAAAACGAACAAAAAGCTTTAACAGATTTAAGCTCAATGACAGCTGATGTTATTCGTGAACGCGAAGAAATCGCTGAACAAATTAAAGCATTAAAAGATATGAAAAAAATGGCTGCAGAATATGGTTTGGATATTTCTGGTCCAGCCACAAATGCTAAAGAAGCCATTCAATGGACATATTTTGGTTATTTAGCTGCCATTAAAGATCAAAATGGTGCAGCTATGTCAATCGGCCGTATTTCAACATTCCTTGATATCTATATCAATCGTGATATTGAAAATGGTATGATTACAGAAGCTCAAGCTCAAGAAATGATGGATGACTTAGTTATTAAACTTCGTATGGTTCGTTTCTTAAGAACACCAGAATATAATGAATTGTTCTCTGGTGACCCAGTTTGGGTAACAGAATCAATTGGTGGTATGGGTATTGATGGTAGAACATTGGTAACGAAAAACTCTTTCCGTGTTTTACACACTCTTTATAACTTAGGCCCAGCTCCAGAACCAAACTTAACAGTTCTTTGGTCAAACCACTTACCAGAAGGTTTCAAAAACTTCTGTGCTAAAGTTTCAATTGACACATCATCAATCCAATATGAAAATGATGACTTAATGCGTGGTTTCTTTGGCGATGATTATGGTATTGCTTGCTGTGTTTCTCCAATGCGTATTGGTAAACAAATGCAATTCTTCGGTGCTCGTGCTAACTTAGCTAAAACACTTCTTTACGCTATCAATGGTGGTAAAGATGAAAAATCTGGCGACCAAATTGGCCCTGAATTTGCTCCAATGACAGGTGAATACCTTGAAATCAATGAATTGGAACGCAAATTTGATAAAATGATGGATTGGTTAGCAGAAACATATGTAAATGCTTTGAACATCATCCATTATATGCATGACAAATATTCTTATGAAAAATCAATGCTTGCATTGCATGATAAAGATGTTGTCAGAACACTTGGTTGCGGTATTGCAGGTCTTTCAATTGTTGTTGACTCATTGTCAGCTGTTAAACATGCAAAAGTTAAAGTTATCCGTGATGAACGTGGTTTAGCAACAAACTTTGAAATTGAAGGTGATTATCCAAAATATGGTAACAACGATGAACGTGTTGATGCAATCGCTCGTCGTGTTGTTAAACAATTTATGGATAAAATCCGTCGCTTACCAATCTATCGCAATGCTGTTCCAACACAATCTGTGTTAACAATTACATCAAACGTTGTGTATGGTAAGAAAACAGGGGCTACACCAGATGGTCGTCAAGCAGGT
>JAZOOQ010000036.1:0-53616 GCA_045655105.1 Alphaproteobacteria bacterium
ACTTCTGTTGTTCCATTTGCTTTTAAGGCAGCTGCTTCAACAATTTCTTCAAACAAGGTCATCATATCCGTATAATCATTATATTGACGGTAAACTTCCATCATTGTGAATTCAGGATTATGACGGGTATCAATTCCTTCATTTCTGAAATTTCGACCAATTTCAAAAACGCCTTGCATACCCCCAACGATTAAACGTTTCAAATAAAGCTCTGGTGCCACACGAAGGAACAAATCCATATCTAAAGCATTATGATGCGTGATAAATGGCTTAGCTGTTGCCCCTCCTTTAATCACATGTAAAAGAGGCGTTTCAACTTCAAGAATTCCTTTTTCAAGCAACAATGTTCTGATTGCCGTGATAATATGAGAACGTTTGATAAGCGTTTCAGTTGTTTCTGGATTTGTGATCATATCCAAATAACGTTGCCGATATTTTGTATCCGTGTCTGTTAAACCATGAAATTTTTCTGGCAATGGCAACAAGGCTTTGGCAAGCATTGTGATTTTCAAAGAACTCACAGAAAGTTCGCCTCGTTTTGTTCGTTTAACAGTTCCTTCAACTCCAATGATATCGCCGATATCAAGCAAATCAAGCATTTGCAAAAGCTCTTCTGAACTTTCATTTTTAGAAGTATAAATTTGCACTTTGCCTGTTGAATCATATACATCAATAAACATACCAGAATTGCGAATAGCGCGAATACGACCCGCCACTTTAACCACATCTTCTGTCACTGTATCATTTGGCAAAGCTTCATATTTTGAGGCAAGTGTTTTTGCCGTATCTGTTGGACGATAAATTTGCGGATAAGCGTTAATACCCATTTCTGATAATTTTTCTAATTTTTTTAAACGAACTTGACGTTGTTCATGTCCTAAATTTTGACTTTCTGTCATCCATTACCTTCTTTCTGAACGAAAATAAATAAAACCAACATTAATTTATCTTGTTTTTCATAATAAGTCAATGAATTTTATTGACTTATCAAAACAAAAAAGGTAAAATCAAAAAAAATCATAATTATTATAGAGTATTATCAAATGACAAAACCTGTTTGCCCTAATTTTGATCGCTGTGGCGGTTGCTTATATTTAAATTTAGATTTGAATGAGTATATCAATAAAAAGAAAAATTTTATTTTAAATTCTTTTATTCATGAAGGAATCAATCTCAAATTAGATGATTTTATTTTAATTCCTTTTGGCTCAAGAAGACGGGCAACCTTTGCTTTTAAACGGGGCATTATTGGATTTAATGCGCAAAAAAGCCACCAAATCACCCCTCTTCAATCTTGCCCATCTTTAATACCCGAACTCAATCAAGTTTTATCTTCCTTACCTAATTTTTTAAAAGAATTGAATAAAAGTGGAGATATTTTCGTTCAAAAAACAAAATTTGGGTTAGATATGCATATAAAAACTGGAAAGGAATCCCCATCTTTAAATGAACGCATGCTTTTAGCCGAATTTGCAAGCACTTCAGCTGTTACAAGACTTTACTATAATAACGAACCAATTTTGGAAAAAACACCCTCCCCTTTGCCTGTTGACTTATTTTTACAACCATCAAAAGAAGGCGAAGAAACGCTTGTTAATCTTGTTTTATCAAATATTGACACAGAAGATAAAAACATTATTGATTTATTTTCAGGCGCCGGCACATTCACAACCCCTCTTCTTTTAAAGGATTTAAAGGTAAAAGGATATGATTCAGCATCTGAAAGCATTCTTGTGTTAAAAGAAAATGGCATCAAACGCGATTTATTTAGAAATCCTTTAATTGCAAGCGAATTTGATGGCATTGATTTGGTGATTATGGATCCGCCAAGAGCTGGCGCAAAAGAACAAACAAAAGAGCTTGCCAAATCAAGCGTTAAAAAGATCATTATGATTTCATGCAACCCTATCAGTGCAGCCCGCGATTCAAAAATTCTTATTGAATCAGGATGGCGCCTTTCAAAAGCGGTTGGCGTTGACCAATTCATTTACACAAATCATACTGAAATTATGTGTATTTTTTCAAAATAACCTCTTGTTTTTTGGGTTAAAATAATATAAAATAACCCTTTAGAATACAATGGTATGTTTAAAGGTAAAATGATGATTGACGAAAATATTATTCTTAAAGAAGAACTTGATGGATTAATCAAACGAATTTCCGATGGAAATTTAAATCCATTTGATGCCTATATTGGTCATATCATTAAAATGAAAAGAAAAAAATTAAAGCTCAGTCAACAACAAGTGGCTTTTCTTTTAGGCGTTACTTTTCAACAACTTCAAAAGTACGAAAAAGGCATCAATAAAATCAACACAGAAAAATTAAGAGCGTTGGTTTACTTATTAAAAATCCCTTCTGAAGTTTTTTCAGAAGGATATCGCATTTTTCAATCTTATCTAAAAAGTTCTTTACAACCAAAAGAAGCTGATCATGAAGAAACTCCAGCAAAAGAAACAGAAAAAAAATCTTTTTACCCAAATGAAAAAGCTTTAAAAAAGGTTTTAGACCGCATAAAAGAAGATTGGGAAAAAGAAGGTAAATTTAATCACCCTCTTGAAATATACCCTGTTTTTAACAGATTAACTGAAAAAGATTTTCAAAGCTTTTGCCAAGCAGAAATAAAAAAAATTGAAAAGCCTATTGTTTATAAGCAAAAGGAAGAACCTTTAACAAAAGAAGAAATCACAGAGCAAATGTTTGAACTTTATAAAAAGGTTTATCAGAATATGGAAAGTGATCCATTAAGGGATATCTTGCTAAACGAACTGGAATAATTTTAAAAGAAAGGAAACGCTATGAAACAAAATATTTACTTCCCAAATTATGATAAAAGCATTCTAGCTCTTTCCTCTTCAATTTTAAAAAAATATGATATTTCAACACTTCATCCTTCCTTACCAAAACTTGATGAATTATTAAAGAAATATAAAAACATTGTGTTGATTATTTTTGATGGAATGGGTAAAAACATTCTGGAACATCATTTAGGTGAAAATTCTTTTTTACGCAAAAAGACTGATGATACTTTATCTTCCGTTTACCCACCAACAACAACAGCCGCCACAAATTCCATTCATTCAGGATTGGCCCCCATTGAACATGGGTGGCTCGGTTGGATGCAATATTTTAAAGAACATGATCAAATTATTGAACTGTTCACTAATAAGGCGTTTTACACACAACAACCATTGGATATTACGCCCGTTTCTAAAGAATTTTTAGACTATCAAGATATTTATTCAAAAATATGCGAAAAGCATCCTCAAGTTTATTTTGAACGGATTTTTCCTTCTTGGTACCCAAACGGGGTTTCAAGTGTTAAAGAATTACGCCAACGCATTGTGCAAGCCTTAAAAACTCATGACCAAAACATCATCTTGGGATATTGGACTGATCCAGATTCAACCATTCATCATAATGGGTGTTTCACGAAAAAAATTAATGATATTATGCAAAATATCAATCTTGAAATGGAAAAACTTTCAAAAGAAATAGATAAAGAAACCCTTGTATTGATCACAGCTGATCATGGAATTATTGATATTCAACCGGTTTTCATCAATGATTTTGAAGGGATTGAGGAATGTTTAAAACGCCCACCAACAATGGAATTACGCACAACAAGCTTTTTTATTAAAGAAGACAAAAAAGAAAAATTTAAAAATCTTTTTGAAAAGTATTTTAAAGAAGACTTTTTACTTTTTTCTCATGACGAATTTATTCAATCGGGCTTATTGGGAAATGGCGAGATTCACCCCAAAGTTCATGATTTTATCGGTGATTTTGTTTCGGTTGGTTTTGGCAAACGAGCCCTTTCCTATTATGACAAGTCATCACCTAATGTCGATCAATTTAAGAAATATGTCCTTTCATTCACCTCTGATCATGCAGGGATTTCAAAAGAAGAAATGGAAGTTCCTTTGATTATATTTAAAAAAAATGAGGAATAGATGAAAATATTAATTGTAGGTGCCTTAGGAGCTGGAAAATCCACTTTAGCTTATCATTTAAGCAAAGAGTTAAATCTGCCACGTATAATACTAGATGAAATTGCCAGAAATAAACAAGATGGATCCTATCGCGAAGAGAAAGAAGCGTTAAAACTTTTACATCAATTCACCGCTAAATACCAAAAGGGTTGGATTAGCGAAGGGTCACACATCTATTTAATGAAAGGTTTAAATCCGGATATAATTGTTTTTGTTAACACAAACAGATTGGTTCGCTTGATTCGGTTCACAACAAGATTTATCAAAGCCAAAAAATTAATTGGCAAAGAAATTGATCCAGAACTGCCCGTTCAAGCTTATCATTATAGAAAAATTACACTTAAAAAAATAAGAGATTATGATGTGAGTGGGGTTGAAATTCTTGCTGATTTAAAAGAATTTTTTAAATCAACAGCTGTACCCATCATCAAATATAAAAACAAAAAAGACATTGAAAAAATTTTAAACTACAGGAAAATAAACCATGATAAACATTAAAACAGCTCCAAGGTATCTTTATATAATTAACATCTTGCAAAACATGCTCTTTTGCTTGCCAATTTTAATGCTTTTTTATCAACATAAAGAAGTTTCAATCGGTGATTTCTTTTTTATTCAAGGGATATCTCTTGCCGCTGTTTTTTTATTGGAAATCCCATCTGGATATATTGCTGATATCTTCTCAAGAAAAATATCTCTCCTCATAGGGTTACTTGGATGGATTGGCGGATATATTTGTTGGATAGCAGGCAGTGGCTTTTACTTTATCTTGTTAGGCGAATTAATCTTTGCGCTTGGCATTTCTTTCATCTCTGGCACATTAGATGCTTATTTATATGACCTCTTAAAAAAAAGAAATAAAACACACTTATATCACAAAAAACTTTCAAAATTGCAATCTTGTGGCAATACAGGGCTGTTTATTGCCTCTTTAAGTGGCGCTTTTTTATATCAATGGATTTCACCAAATGCCCCTGCTTATTTTTCAGCATTTTGTTTAATCATTGCAATGATAATTATGCTGTTTTTACCAGATGTGCCAGAAGCTAAAAGAAAAATTTCAAAACAAAAAAGCAAGATAAAAGATATTTTTGAAATATCCTCATTAGCTTTAAAAAACAAAGAAATCAAATGGTTGATGATTTTTCCTGCGATTTATGGGGCTTTAACACTCACTTTAATGTGGGGGCTGCAATCTGTGATGATTGAAACAAAAATTCCAATTTTTATGTTTAGCATTATCTTATCCATCAATTCATTTGGGCGCATTCTCTGGGCAATGATGGCAGGAAAAGCTTTAGATAAGTTTGGATTAAACAAAATTATTTTCTTTAGCTGTGGGCTCGTTACTTTTAGCATTTTAAGCGCCGCTATATCACCACTTATGCCAACAACACTTGTTTATGTTTGCTTGCTCTTTATGACGCTTTCATCAAGCTCTAGAGTTTTATCTAGTGTGGCTTCAACTGCCCTTATAAACCACCGTATTCAATCTGATGAACGAGCAACCGTTCTTTCGGTTAAAAGCATGATTGACAGAATTTGCTCTTGTGTGGCTATGCTTTTATTAAAACCACTCTTTGATAGTTTTGGTGTGAGCTTGACTTTTTTGATTTCAGGTGTTTTAATCATTCCTATAGTTATTAGCGCAATTTATCTTACAAAACTGAAGATTCAAGCAAAAAATGCATAAGGAGAAATATGACTACGGAACATGATATCAAAAAAACGGCTCTGATTATCAGCAAATATTTGCCAAAATGGAATCATTCGCAAGCACAAGCTGAACCAGAAAAAGAAGCATTTACAAAAGCCGTTAATAAATTAGATTACACCCAAAATGAAGAAGTTCTTTGGCAAGAATTTGCTCATTTAATTGATCAATTTGTTCCAGATAATCATATTTTACTTAAAAGAAATGGTATAAATCTTATCCCTAAAAAAATACCCACCAGTAAGGTTGATATAGAAAAAGACCTTCCTCAAAATCATGAAAAATTTAAAATTTCAGATAAAGGAGATTGGTTTATTTCAACTAAAAAAATAGCAAATCAAAATGTTGGCATCATTACTATTCCTTTTTTTGCTTTTTCTGAAAATGAAGATCAAGCAACAAGAGAAAAATTCATCAACCGCTTTTTTGAATTAAAAAAAGAAAATAAGTGGCATGATATTATTTTTGATTTTAGAGGTAACACAGGCGGTGATGCCCAAGTTTTAAAAGAAATTGCTGAAAGATTAGCAGGCGCTTCGCTTAAGTATGCTGATAGAACTGAAACCATTCTTCCTAAAGAAACAGACCCCTATCATCATATTTTTCAAAATAAAATTCAAGAAGCTGAAATGTATAGTTTCATTACAGGAGATCACCATGAGCGGGCCAATGGAAATATTTATATCCTGCAAGATGGATGGAATGCTTCTGCAAGCGAAGGTGCCATTTTTATGTTAAAACAACTTAAAAACTCTTATTCCATTGGCGAACAAACATCTGGAACTTATCAAAGTGGTGCAACTGTTTCTTTACCCATCACTTCTGATATTGAATTAGTTCTTGGAACCAAATATATGGAACGCCTTAATCAAAAGGGAAATATTATTGAAGAAAAAGAAGGTTTGAAACCTGATTTTCCAACTGATTCAAAACAAGCTATGAAAAAAGCCTTTTCTCTTATCCGCACAAAAAATCAAACATTAATACAAGCTTTTTCAATTTTGGCAAAAATTGGGGATTATCTAATAAAAAACAAAAAGCATACCCCTATCAAAAAGAAAAATAATCAAAGATAAACAATAACTTATCTTTTTAATCTTGTTATTATTCAATTTTTATGGTATACTTTTTAAAGATGAAATTGATAAAGCGAGGGGAAAATGAATAATCAGTCAAATGAGTTTTTGTTTTTAGATGATCTTAAAAAATGCTTTAACAGAGGTGAAAGCATTTTAAAAAAGGCGTTAAAAAAATGTTATGCCGAAAAAAGAAATGTAACTATAAAAGGCGTTGAAACATTAGTTGTAAAACCAATTAAAAAAAACAATCGGCTTTCACTTTCTCTTTTAAACCATCCCAAAGCCATTCAATCTTTTAAAGACTTTTGTTTCGATGAAGGTATTTTATTAAATCCAAAACCAAAAAGAGAAGGCATGCTATCTGCTATGGATTTATTTCAACAATATTCCTGTCCTTACGCCTTTTTCAATAAGGTTTTGTTATCTTGCTATAAGGAAGGAAAATCCTTTCAAGCGAATGGAGAAGAAACACCTCTTGTTGAAATGTGTCTTTCTGGATCACAGCAAATTTTAGCTTTAAATGAAGATCGACAAGCTCTTGAAATTTTTAAAAGTATCTGCGCTGAAAAAAACACACCTCTTGTCATCATGAAAAAACAAGAAGGAATGCTTTCTGCCGTTGATTTATCAAAATTATATAATAAACCAGCTGATGTCTTTATGAATTTATTGCAAAAATGCTTTGATGAAGATATTCATTTTTCAAATGGTCATGAAACTCTTCCATTGGTTCAACAAGTAAAATCTGGTGGCATTCAAATTTTGGCCACAAATAAAGATAAAGATGCTTTAAGCCATTTTATCCGATATGCAGCCTCAAATGGAATTTTGCTTAAAAAAACAACAAAAGCAAGAGCATCAACAGAGGACTTTTTCAAAATTATCCGCGAAAAAGTTTTAACGTTTGATAAATAAACGGCTATAAATCTTTTAAATATCTATCTAAAAATTGAATCCAATTATTTTGATTTAATTCTAAAAAGAATTCTTTTAAAAAAGAAATCATAAAATCATGCCTTTTTTGCGCCTCTTCTTGAGCAGCTTTTGTTAACATTAAGCCTTTTAATTTTAAAAGCTTATCAAAAAAATGATTAATAGCCGGGGCTTGTCCATCAGACATTTTTTGATATTCTTGCGCAGATAAATTTGAAAGCGGGAAAACTGTTGGATCAAATATTTTTCCTTTTTTTGAACTTGAATATTCAATTGTTCGAACAATGGCCACAGCCCCCATGGCATCCAACATATCTGCATCTGAAACAATTGCCCCTTCCTTGCTTTTGGGACGAATTCCTTTTAAAACATTGCTATATCCCATATTTAAGATGATATCACACACAATTTCTTGTTTAAAAGGCAAAATACCCGCCATTTGCATAATCTTTTTTGCATTTAAAAGCTTTTTAGAATTTTCAATTCCAACAAATTTATAATCATCTACATCATGCAAAAGAGAAGCTAACATCACAATTTCTTCATCTGCCTCTTCTTTTTTTGCCAATTGCATCGCTATATGATATACACGTTCAACATGATCAAACCCATGACCTGGGGCTTGTCTCATCAATTTTTGAACTTCTTGTTGAATCAAATTCATCATCTTTTTGTAACCTATAATTCTTTTAAAATAAAAAACTATCTTTCTTTTGCATTTAAAGACGGCTGAATATTGGTTTCAGATTGTTCATTCGTGATATTTTCTTGATTTAAACGACCTAAACCCGTTAATTGTTGAGTATTCATATAACCTGACATAAGATCTTTTTTCTTTGAATCAAAAGCGCTCTCATAAATAGAGATAGCACCTCTTTCTGGCGTTGTAACAACAACTGAAGGATCAGCGCCATGTTCTAAAAACAATTGCAATAATTCTGGATCATAAGAATAGCCTGTAACCAAGCGATAAAAGGGAGAAACTGGATCAAAAAGAATCGGACGGCTGTTAATATTTGTTTTTTCACCTATATTTGGATTGACACCAGAATTAAATAAAGTTTCAATCGCATCTCTTTGAACATATTTGGGCATGCCTGAATGTGCAACAAATTTATTTAACAAATCTGCTTGATCTTCTTCTTTCCATTCAGATACAACTGGAGCTATCACTTTTAAATAACGCAACCCATCTTCATAATGATCATTCATACGAAAAGCACTTTCAATAAGACTTACACATTCTCGAGGATTATCTTTTGCCATTTGTCTTAATTCAACAGCGGAATAACGGCGCAATAAATCCCCCACCTCAACACGAAAAACTGAATCATTCGCAGAACCAGCAATTGATTCCACAGAACCTTGAACAACCCCATCAATAATACTGCTCGTTCCGTTTGCAATTTTATTGACACCAGACTCTATCCCAGGACCCAATCCAATCGCACCACCAACCGTGTGAACAATGCCTTTTCCAATATTATAAACGCCCCCACCGATATAACCAGCTGAATTTGAAATCCCATTGATTAATTTGGAAAAATATCCTTTTTCTTCCGATTTCTTTTTATCGTTGCTCATTTTTGCCCCATATATATAAACCCCAAAAAGATAAAAGCCCAATAAATGGGCTTTCACCTAATAATCATCATTTGGAATAATTGCTTTTTTAAGCTTTTTCAAATTCCGTTTTGGCCGTCTGCTTTGAATATCTGGAACATATTTCATAATTAAATCATGAACATCTTTCAAATTTCTTGAATAAACATGATCAGCCCCTGGAACCATTTGATATTCCACATGCAAATATTTATGATTTGATAATTGTTCAGCTAACATCGCCACCATTGGTTCGCTCACAAGTTCATCTTTTTCACCTTGAATAATTAAGCCAGAAGATGGACATGGGGTTAAGAAATCAAATTGATATAAGTTTGTTGGCGGTGAAACAAAAACAAATCCTTTAATTTCTGGACGACGCATCAATAATTGAGCTGCAATCCATGAACCAAATGAATATCCAGCAATCCAACAAACATTTGATTCTGAATCAATATTTTGAAGCCAATCGAGCGCAATGATTGCATCAGCTAATTCACCAACACCTGTTCCATCAATTGTGCCTTGAGAATTGCCAACGCCTCTAAAATTAAAACGAAGAACAGAAAAACCCATGTTTACAAATGCTTGAAACATTGCATAGGTGACTTTATTATTCATTGTTCCACCTTGTGCAGGATGCGGATGCAAAATCAAAACAAGCGGTGCTCTTGGATTTTCAGATTTATGAAAACGACCTTCCAATCGACCAGCAGATCCATTAAAAAAAACTTCAGCCATAATAAAACCCCCTGTTGGTTAAATTAATATCTTTTATTTTTTAGTATATTATAATATTTTTTTTAAAAAAGCAATATTTTTTCATTTTTTTTAATATTTTTTGTTGACAATTGTATTTTTTAGCGCTATAAAGTATTTATCGACGATGGCGGAATAGCTCAGATGGTAGAGCGGTGGAATCATAATCCATGTGTCGGGGGTTCGATCCCCTCTTCCGCTACCAATTAAAAAAGGACTTTGCTTTTATTGCAAGGTTCTTTTTTTTATATATATTTTTCAATAACATAAACTTTTTTTAGCGTTCTAAAGTATTTATCATTGATGGCAAAATAGCTTAAAATGGATAAGCGATAGGAATCTTAAATTCCAAGTGCCAAAGGGTTCGATCCCCTCTTTAAGCTACCAATTAAAAAAGGACTTTGTGAAAACACAAGGTTCTTTTTTTTATATCAGCATTTTCAATAACATAAACTTTTTTTTAGCATTCTAAAGTATTTATCATTGATAGCAAAATAGCTTAAGATGGTTAAGCGATAGGAATCTTAAATTCCCAAGTGCCAAAATGAGAACTTTTACTTCTAAAATTCAAGGTGATAATAGGGTGAATTTTTTAAAAGAGGACGGATTTCATTATTAAACAATTTTTTACCTTCGGCATTAAAAAATAACACTTCATCTTCATCTAACTTATCATTTGGAATTTTAAATGCCCCTTTTTTTATCTCTTTTTTAAAATGAAACCATAATATTTCAGTTGCTGGAACATAAATTCTTGATAATCGATTTTTTAAAACATAACATTCCCAATACGTACACTGTTTAAAATCATTTAAATTCTTACGTTTAATCGCAAAATGATCTCGATATTTCCCAATAATTGGATCTTCTTTCAAAAGAACAAGCTTTCCATTCCAAGCAAAAGAATTATATCCATGCATTAAATAGATTTCATCATCATTTGCTGATTGACGAACTTTTTGAACAAATTTCTTTAAATTCTTTTTAAGATACACTTGATCGGCATCAATTTTAACAACCCATTCTTCTGGTTCAAATAATTGAAGACCAAAATTATTATAGGCTGCTAATGTGTTTTCATATGAAACTTTTTTTTGAGTATATCGCTTATCATGAGAAGGAACAACGGCAAAAGGATATTCGTGAATTTCGCATTCTTTTCTTTTTGAGCACCATTCATTCATAAACGCAACAGAGCCATCATCTTTTTCATTTGAATGAATAATCACAATCCGATCAAAAACACCATCAATTGAGTTTAAGCACGCTTCAATCGTTTTAATTTCATCTTTAACCCGCAAAAAAGCACTGATTTTTTCAGCTCCTTGCGCAAGAGAAACACAACAAACATTTAAAAACAAACAAATAAAAAAAACAAGGCTATATCTAATCATGTTCTAATTTTAAATCTCTATAAGGTGAATTTTTAAGATAAGGTAAAATATTTTCTTGGAATAAACGTTTTTCTTCTTCAGATAAAAACAAAATCTTTTCTTTTGAAATGGTATCATTTTCTTGAATATTTCCACTCGTTTTTAAAGTTTTCATAAAATGAAACCAAACAGGTTGATTAAATTCTTGTTCTTTAACAACATTCTTTAATATAATAGCTTCAAATACGTTATCTTGTTTAAATAAATCAATATTTTTTCGTTTAATAAAATAACTATCCCCAAATTTACCATTGATGGGAACAGATTTAAATTTCACAAAATAATTATTCCATGCAAATGTATTATATCCAATGAAAAAATATTTAACATTATCTTCACCGTTGGCTCTGACAAAATCAACATATTCTTTTAAACGATTTTTTAAATATACCTGATCGGCATCAATTTTAACAACCCATTCTTCTGGTTCAAAAAAGTTTAATCCAAAATTATTATAAGCAGCTAATGTGTTTTCATAAGAAACTTTTTTTTGAGTATATCGCTTATCATGAGAAGGAACAACGGCAAAAGGATATTCGTGAATTTCGCATTCTTTTCTTTTTGAGCACCATTCATTCATTAATGCAACAGAGCCATCATCTTTTTCATTTGAATGAATAATCACAATTCGATCAAAAACGCCATCAATTGAGTTTAAACAAGCTTCAATCGTTTTAATTTCATCTTTAATCCGCAAAAAAGCACTGATTTTTCCTTGGTTATTCGCCTGAACATTTGTTGCGCCAAAAAACATATTAAAAACAAAAAGTAATAACGATTTCTTAATGTTTAACTTTAACACAAAATACCCCCCTATTTTGCTTATAACCCTTCTTTAATCATGCCATTTTCAACTTTAATCTGACGATCCATTTGAAGCGCTAAATCAGGGTTATGAGTGGCAATTAAAGCAGACAAATTTTTCTCTTTCACTAAAGAAAGCAACGTTTGAAAAACACCTTCTGCTGTTTTAGGATCCAAATTCCCGGTAGGCTCATCTGCCAATAAAATGGCAGGTTCATTGGCCAACGCCCGCGCAATTGCAACGCGTTGTTGTTCGCCACCAGAAAGTTCCCCTGAGCGATGCTTTAATCGGTGTTTTAATCCAACAAGTTCCAACAATTCTTCGGCTCTTGATTTGGCATATTTTTCTTTTTGCCCATTAATCAATTGAGGTAACATCACATTTTCAAGCGCATTAAAATCAGGCAATAAGAGATGATATTGATAAACAAACCCAATTTCTTTACGCCTGACCAAGGTTCTTTCTTTATCAGAAGCGCAAGAAACATCTTTTCCTTGAACAAAAATTTGCCCACCACTTGGTCGATCTAAAAGCCCAGTAATATGAAGCAAGGTTGATTTCCCTGATCCAGATGGGCCAACAAGCGCTGTGATCTCGCCTTTTTTAAGTGAAAAGTTTACATCTTTTAAAACATCTAAACGCATTTGACTTTTGCCATAAAAACGGCTGATACTCACCAAATCAATTACAGGACGATTATTCATATCTTAACGCCTCCACCGGATCTGTTTTACTTGCTTTATATGATGGATAAATTGTTGAAAGCAAAGATAAAACCAAACTCATCACAACAACCATTATTACTTCACCCATTTCAACTTTTGCTGGCAATTTTGAAAGGAAATAAATTTCAGCAGAAAAGAGTTCTCTTCCAGATAAGCCTTCTAAAAATTCTTTAATTGCATCAATGTTTTCGCAAAAAAGCATCCCAAGCGCAAACCCTGCAAATGTTCCAACCACACCAATTGTTAACCCAGACATTAAGAAAACGCGTTGAATAGCGCCCCTGCTCATCCCCATTGTTCTTAAAACAGCAATATCCTTTGTTTTATCTTGAACCAACATAATAAGCCCTGAAATCATGTTAAAGGCAGCAACAATAATAATTAAAGTTAAAATCAAAAACATCACGTTTCTTTCAACTTCAATGGCATTAAAAAAGGCTTGATTCGTATATCTCCAATCTTGAATTTGAGCATCACGCCCAATGGATGAAAAGGCATCAGAAGCAATTTTTTCATAATCAGCACCTTTTGTTGTAAACACTTCTAAATGAGAAACCTTTCCGCCTGTTACAAAAAACTTCTTTGCCTCTTCTAATGGCATAAATAAGAAATTAGCATCATATTCACTCATACCACTATCAAAGACCCCTAAAACCGTGTATGCTTTCATTTTGGGAATTGTGCCAAATGCCGTGACATTTCCTTTGGGCGAAACAAGAGAAACGCTATCCCCTGGTCTTAACCCCAAACGACGGGCCAAACGATATCCAAGCACAACTTGACTATCCATAAACTCTTCTAAATCAATGCCTTTATATGAGCCCCCCAAAAGTGGACGCTTTATAAAATCTTCTTTCGTCATCCCCCGAACCATCACGCCAGCAGAAACCGCACTTGAAGAAACCATCACTTGCCCATCAACAACAGGAACAACATGCATAACATTATTAATTTGTTGCATAACTTTGGCTTTTTCTTCGCCATTTTCAAGATAAGGCCCAAAAGCAGGATAAACCCCTAATTGCCCATTTAAGCCCAAAACACGGCTGAGCAATTCTTCTTTAAAGCCATTCATCACACTCATCACAATAATTAAGGTGGCAACTCCAAGCATAATCCCTAAAAAAGAAAAGCCTGCAATCACAGAAACAAAGCCCGTTCTTTTTCTTGATTTTAAATAGCGACAAGCCAACATTCGTTCGGTTTTTGAAAACATTTGTTCATCCTTTTAAAATAAAATCTTAAAAAAAATTAACTGAGTTTCAAAAAAAATGCAAGCAAAAAGAAATGCTTTTTTAGCTCTTTTCATTCCCATAATCATAAAGCGGATAAACATATCTTATTTTATCATGCGATTTGATTTTTAATGGCTTTAAGGGTGAACAGTTTTGGATCGTAAAATTAAAAGAAACAAAATTAAGATCAGCAAACAAATAATCAATTCGTTCCACTTCTATACCTTTTTGTTCCTTTAAATAATGAGAAAAAACAGAAGCTAGCGTTGAAGAGATATAACGTTTTAACTCTTCATCTGGCGCATAAGGGTATTCCCTTTTATGAAGATATTTTGATCGAGAAGAAAAATTTTCATCCCATTCAACGGGGAAATTTGACTGATCTTCTTCTTGTAAATATTTTAAAAATAAACGCGTCATAAAAAAATGAAGCCGACGCGCCTTGGGATTAAGCGCCAAAACAGAAGGTCTTATCCCTCCTTTAGCAGGATATTTATAAAGGAAAAGCATTTCAACATTGTATGGCTTTTTATTTTTACAAACCATATCAAACATCAAAGGCATTTCTAAATGATGATATTCTATTTTATGAATTCTTCTTGGCATTGAAACCTTCTTTTTAAGATAAGAAAATATCATTTTTTTCTTTTTTTTACAATAAAATTTTTACAATTCATAAAAAAATGATATAATGAAGTATGCGCTTTTTAATCACAATATTAATCTTTATTTTATCTTTTTCTTCAGTATGTTATTCAAAAACATTTTATGGAGATGCCGATTCGCGTGCTTATCGCGTTCCAGAAAAATATTTTAGTGATTTAGATAAATTAACAGATTATTTGGTTAAACCTTATAAAAATAATGAAGAATTAAAAGCCAGAGTTATTTTTGCTTTTATTGTTTATCATATCCAATATGATATGTATGAATATAAATCTGGATATGAATGGAAAAGAAGTGATGCGCCTATTCAATCTCATAGAGATGCCGAAAATAATGTTTCAAACTTCAAACAAACGCCCTATGAAACCTTTAAAACAAGACGTGGGGTTTGCCGGCATTTAACCAATCTTTTTATGCACATGGGCAAAAGAGCTGGTTTAAAAGTTGTTGAAATTGAAGGATTAGCAGGAAAAACGCCTCATGCTTGGAATGGCGTTATGATTAATGGGAAATGGCGACTTTTAGATGTGACTTGGGCTGGAAACAATTATTCTTTCTTAGGAATTGATGATGATAAAAGTTATAAAAGAGCTTTAAAAATAAGAGAAAAGAAAATTAAACGCGGGCGCATTAAAAATTCAAAAAAGATTAAAAATGAATGGTTTTTAAGCAATCCTAAAAAATTTTTTGAAACACATACCCCTCATGACCTTAAGTGGTCATTGATTAAATAAGCATCTTCTTTTATTATCATATCAGCCCTCTTTCCTCTTAAATATATATAGTATATAGACTTCAAGTCTTTTTTTTATCATAAAAAAGCGTTTTTTGCTTGACAAATAAAGAACGCCTCTTTAAAATGACGTTACCATTTTTATGAAAGGAAGAAAAAAATGATTAAATCTGAACTCGTGGCAAAATTAGCCGAACAAACAAATTTAACAAAAACAGATGCTGAAAACGTTGTTTCAACTGTTTTTAAAGAAATCACAAAAGCTTTAGTTAAAGGCAACCGTGTTGAATTACGTGGTTTTGGTGTTTTATCTGTAAGAGAACGCAAACCAAGAACAGGTCGCAACCCAAAAACTGGTGAAAAAGTTGAAGTTTCATCAAAAAAAGTTCCGTTCTTTAAAGCCGGAAAATCAATTAACGAAGCATTAAACAAAAAATAATTTATAGGTTTTTTTATGAACTGGCTCAGCAGATTAACTCGTCCGACCGTTAAAAAAGCGGCAACTCAAAAAGAAATTCCAAATAACTATTGGGACAGATGTCCAGATTGCGGCGCAATGTTGTTTCATGCTGAAATTGAAAAAAAGGACTTTGTTTGCCCTTATTGTGATCATCACTTCCGTCTTCCTGTTTTAAAAAGACTTGAAATGCTTTTTGACAGAGGCGAATATACGTTGATTCAACTTCCTAAGGTTAAAGAAGATCCGCTTAAATTCGTTGATTTGGAAAAATATACAGATCGATTGAAAAAGGCCAGAAAAAAAACCAAACACGAAGATGCCATTGTTGTGGCCCATGGAACCATTGGCGGTCATGCGGCTGTGATTGGTGTTTTTGATTTTTCATTTATGGGTGGGTCAATGGGAACTGCCGTTGGTGAAGCAATTATCACGGCTTCTCAATTGGCCCAACTTCAAGAAGCGGCTCTTATTTTAGTTCCAGCTTCTGGTGGGGCTCGCATGCAAGAAGGAATGCTTTCTTTGATGCAAATGGCAAGAACAACCATTGCCGTTAAAAAATTAAAGCCCAAAAAATTACCTTATATCACTTTGCTTTCTGATCCAACCATGGGTGGGGTCACCGCTTCTTTTGCTATGTTAGGCGATATTGCTTTGGCTGAACCAGGCGCCGCCATTGGTTTTGCTGGCAAACGCGTTATTGAGCAAATTGTAAGAGAAAAACTGCCTTCAAACTTCCAACAATCAAGTTATTTGTTAGAACATGGCATGATTGACCAAGTTGTTCATCGCAATGATTTGAAAAAAGTGATTTCTAATATTTTAGATCTTTTACATAAGCAATAAAGTTTTTCTATTGACGAGTGTTATAAACGCACTTATATTATTTTCGTTTCAACAAAAAGAAAGGGAAATAAATGAAGAACGTTTTATTTTTTAATACAGATGATGTTTTAACAACTTATCTTAACACTATTTTGCATCCTGAAATAAACCCCGTTCTTTTTAAAGAAAGCTTAAATCACATTGATGAAAAAGAATTAATCCCTTATAAAAACAGCGAAATAATTTCTGTTTTTGTTCATTCAGAATCATTAGATACAAAGCGGTTAGATTTTTTCAAAAATTTAAAATTAATTGCAACAAGATCAACAGGATTTAACCATATTGATTTAGCATATTGCAAGAAAAGAGGGATTGAAGTTGTAAATGTTCCTAAATATGGGGAAACAACCGTTGCAGAGTTTTCCTTTGGCCTTCTTTTAAATTTAGCAAGACATATTATTCAAGGCAGAAATGGCATGGCTCATAACCATGTTGAAATTTCAAAATATATGGGGTTTGATCTAATGGGCAAAACCATTGGGGTGATTGGAACTGGATCAATTGGCAAACATATGATTCAAATTGCCAAAGGCTTTGGCATGAACGTATTGGCTTATGATTTATACCCTCAAGAAGATTTAAAAGATTTATATGTTTCTTCGTTAGAGGAAATTTACCAGCAGTCAGATGTGATTTCTCTTCATGTGCCATCTACAAGGGAAAATTATCATTTATTAAATGAAGAAGCTTTTAATCAAATGAAAAAAGGCGTTATTATTATCAATACCGCACGAGGAGATTTGATTGATACAGAAGCGTTATATACAGCTCTTAAAAAAGGAATTGTGGGTGGCGCTGGGCTTGACGTTCTTGAAAATGAAGACTTTTTAATTCATGATGACATTGAACTTAAAAATGAGCTATTTAAAGATAATGATTTCTTGCTGGATTCTGCTTTAAATTTAAAATTATTGCAGTTTAAAAATGTTATCGCAACACCGCATATTGCCTTTAATTCCATTGATGCGCTCAACAGAATCAATGAAACAACTTTAAAAAACATTGAGCTCTTTTTGAAAGGAAAAATTCAAAATTCAGTTTTAACCAAGTAAAAAAGTTTTAATTATCTGAATGAACGGCTTTAGCCAATCCCGCAATTTTATTTAAAATAGCTGAAATGCCTTTGAGCCGTTCTTCTTGATTCCGCCATGGACGAATAACCGTTAACTTTTGATCTGGTTTAATTTGAATGGTTCCCATTTGCGAAGTGATATAATGAATCAATCCTGCTGGATTTGGAAAAATATTTTGATAAAAACTAATTGAAGCACCTTTTGGCCCCACATCTAAACGTTCAATATTGGCTTGTTTGGCCAAAATTTTTAATTTGACAGTATCAAAAAGGTTAGCAACTTCTGTTGGATAAGGCCCAAATCGATCCATTAACTCTGCTTTAAAAGACTCAATTTCTTTTTCATCAGATATTTCTGAAATACGGTGATAAAGTTCCATCCGAACTTCCAAATCGTGAACATAATTTTCTGGAATTAAAACAGAAAAACCCATTGAAATTTGAGGAGAAAAGTCCCGATCTTCTTCAACTGATGCTAATTTATCCGATTTTAATGAACGAATGGCATCTTGAAGCATTTTTTGATAAAGCGCAATTCCAACTTCTTTGATATGCCCCGATTGTTCATCTCCTAACAAATTACCGGCCCCTCTGATATCCAAATCATGACTGGCCAAAGTGAATCCAGCCCCTAAAGAATCCAAGTTCTGCATCACGGTTAATCTTTTTTCAGCGGTTGCAGATAATTTTTTAAAAGGAGGCGTGATTAAATAAGCATACGCCCTTAATTTTCCACGGCCAACGCGTCCACGCATTTGATAAAGGGCTGATAACCCAAACATATCTGCTTTATGAATAATAATCGTGTTCACCAACGGCATATCTAACCCGGATTCAACAATGCTGGTTGCTAATAAAATATCATATTTATGTTGACTAAAATCAGACATAATTTTTTCAAGCTCTTTGGCGGGCATTTGACCATGCGCTTTAATCACTTTCATCTGAGGCAACAACTTTTGAAGCATTTCTTCAATTTCATCCATATCAGAAATACGCGGGCAAACATAAAAGATTTGACCACCTCGATAATATTCTCTTAAAATGGCTTCTTTAATAATAACCGCATCAAAAGGCATCACAAATGTTTTAACCGCTAAACGATCAACTGGCGGCGTTGCAATAACAGAAAGTGATCGAACTCCTGATAAAGAAAGTTGCAATGTTCTTGGAATTGGCGTTGCCGTTAATGTTAATACGTGAACCCCTTTTTGAAGCTCTTTTAACCTCTCCTTATGCGTTACCCCAAAATGTTGCTCTTCATCCACAATCACAAGACCTAAATTTTTAAACTTAATCTGTTTAGATAAAACAGCATGCGTTCCGATCACAATATCAATGGTTCCCTTTTCAATTTCTTTATGAATCAGTTTTGTTTTTTGATGCGAAACCAAGCGAGATAAAGCCGCTATACGAATAGGAAAACCTTTAAACCGCTTTTCAAACGTGGCCGCATGCTGCATGGCTAACAACGTTGTTGGCACAACAAGCGCCACCTGTTGCCCCGCATAAGCGCATAAAAAAGCCGTTCTTAAAGCAATTTCTGTTTTGCCAAAACCAACATCACCACAAACCAAACGATCCATTGGTTTGCCAAGCGATAAATCTTCTTCAATTTCTTGAATGGTTTTTAATTGATCATCTGTTTCAACATAAGGGAATCTGGCGCAAAATTCTTGATAAACCCCATGCGGAGCCAAAATGCGC
Source organism: Alphaproteobacteria bacterium (assembly GCA_045655105.1). GTDB lineage: Bacteria > Pseudomonadota > Alphaproteobacteria > CAAHEQ01 > UBA3637 > RGIG4140. The sequence goes on from JAZOOQ010000036.1 coordinate 19,798, forward strand.
TCTTGTTGATTTAACTCTCTTAAAGAAGCAGTTTGGATAAGCTTTTCAGCCATGGCAAACAAATCTTTTTTAACCTTATTTTTCTTGGCAACAAAGCTTTGCGACCCCAAATGATCTAATGACGTATTTTGCGAGCCAAATTTAGAAAGAACATCTAAATTTTCAACGGGGATAAAAAGCTTATCGCCTCCTTCATATAAAATTTCAAGGCAATCATGAACAGCCTCTCCAATTTTTAAAGGAACAAGCCCTAAAAACTTACCAACCCCATGCGTTTGATGAACAACCAAATCATCAATATTTAACGCGCTAATATCTGAAATAAAATTAACAGATTTGTTTTTTTTGGGTTTTCTGATAATCCGTTCGCCCAAAATATCCGTTTCCGTGATTAAAGCAAACTCTTTTGTTTCAAAACCCGTTTCAAACGGTGCAATTAAAAGAGATGGGGCCTTTTTAAGCGCTTCATTAAAGGTTTCAGCTGAAAAAAGATCAATTCCTTCTTCACGAAGCAACCCTTTTAAGCGTTCCCCTGCCCCAAATGAAACCGCTGTAACAATCACTTTTTTATGATTATTTTGAATAAAAGAGGCCACTTCTTTAAAAACATCATTTGGATTTTGAAGACGCGTTTCAACAAAGCTTTTGCCTTTAAGAGAACACATATCTTCTTTATCAGGCTCTTTAAAAGGAGAAAAAGTATAAAACGCCCTTGTTTCAAGAAGGGTTAAAACTTCTTGAACAGATAAAAACATTTCTTGAATAGGAACGGGATTATATTTTTGAACTTCTTCTAAATAAGTTGTGTCTGATCCTTCTTTTCTGGCATCATAATATTCATGAATTTGCTCTTCTTTTGCTTCAAAAGATCTTAATGTTTGAAAATCAAAAGAAACACTCATTTCTTTTAAATAATCAAAAAAAGGAACAAGTTTTTCATGAAACAACGGCAAAAAATGCTCTAATCCTGCTGTGAAAATTTTATTTGAAACCGCTTCATAAATATAATCTTGCGATACATTAAAAAACAAAGAACGATACCTTGTTCGAAACCGCTTAATGCTTTCTTCTTCCAAATCAAATTCAGCCATTGGTTTTAAAGAAACTGAGACAAGCGGATGCAATGTTCTTTGCGTTAATTCATCAAAAGATTTAATTTCATCTAATTCATCATCAAAAAAATCAAGCCGAACAGGATGATCTCTACCGGCTGGATAAATATCAATTAAGCCCCCTCTTAAGGCATATTCTCCTTGATTAACAACAGTGTTCACCAGCTTATAACCATTTTTAACTAAAAAGGATTTTAATTTTTCAAATGAAACAATGTCTCCTTTTTGAAGGTTAAAAATAGCTCCTTTAAAATAAGAAACTGGGGGCACTTTTTGCAAAATGGCCGCAGGCGTTGTTAAAATCAGCGTTTTTTCATTCAAGTTATCATCTGCTAACTGGCAAAGCGTTTCAATACGTTGTCCTTCAATATCACTTTTAGGCGAAACACGATCATAAGGAACCGTATCCCATTCTGAAAAAGTGAACACTTTTATTTCAGGAGCAATGCGTTCTAACACTTCTTTTAAAAAAAAGAGTTGCACTTCATTTGATGCCACATGACAATGAAACTTATGTTTTTTCACAAGTTTTTGAATCACAAATGGCTGATATCCTTCTTGAATGCCACACAACTCTTTTTTCATTTAAAATCCTTTATTAAAAAAAGCTAAATCCAACTGTAAACAAGCTTTCAGCATCTTTAACATGACCGCGTTCAACAAACAAAATGACGCGATCATTATTTTCAATTTGAAGATCTTCTTTCGGCAACATAAAAATACCATTTCGAACAACCCCTGCAATCATCACCCCTGTTGGCACTTTAAGTTTGCCAATTGGTTTATGCGTTATTTTAGCCGTTTCAAGCGCTTCAACTTCCAAAATTTCGCCTAATTCAGAGCTGATAAAATAATCGCCTTTCACTTTGCCTTTTCTAATATGTTGCAAAATAGAGGAAACCAAAACAGCATTTGGATCAATCGAAACATCAATCCCCATTTCAAACAAAAGATCATTATAAAGCTGATTATGAATTAAAGCGCATGTTTTATCCATATTATGACGTTTTGAAACCATTGAAAGCAACACATTGCTTTCATCTGATTGCGTGGTGGCAATGGCAATTTGATAATTTTTAAGATTCAAATCTTCAATTAACGTATCATCTAAACCATCTCCATGAATCACAACAGTTGAATTAAGCCGTTCCGCCAAATAACGAGCTCTTGTTTCTTCTTTTTCAACAATTGTGATATTCTTGCAAAAAGAAACCGTTTCCATTTGCTTAGCCAATTGATACCCCACTTTACCACCGCCAAAAATCATCACACAATCTGGATCAATTTTTTGATAAGACAAAATATCTAAAAATTGGGAAAAATCACTACCGGCTACAACAAAATAAACATCATCTTGTGCCCGAACCAGCGCTTTTTCAAGCGAAACAAGGCGATGTCTTCTTTTAACGGCAAGCACTTTTGCGCGCACATCTTTTAATAACTCTTCAATTTCTGAAATCGTTTTTGAAAACATAGGCGATGTTTTTTTGCATCTTAACCCGATAACTTTAGCACACCCATCTGCTAAATTATAAAGATTGACCCCAGAAGAAATTGTTAAATTATCAAGCACATGGCGTGCCGTTTCCACTTCAGGAGATAACACAACATCTAAATTTTGGCTCATTAAATATTCTTTATATTTTTGCCCCAAATATTCATGAGCTGAAATCCGAACAATGCGTTGCGGAATGCGAAACACTTTATCGGCCACACCACAAGCAACGATATTTGTTTCATCATTTCCCGTTACTGCTAAAAAAATATCAGCTTGAGCAGCCCCTGCTTTTTCAAGAACAGAAGGAAGAGAAGAAGAACCTTCAATGGTTTGAATATCTAATTGTTCGCTTAAATTTCCCAACTGCGCAATATTATTATCAATCAACACTATATCATGATTTTCGGCTCTTAAATATTTTGCCAATCCAACGCCCACTTGCCCAGCGCCAGCAATAATAATTCTCATATCGTCTCCTTTTTTTGATAACAAATTCTTTTATTAAAGAAATCTTTAATAATTTTTTGAACTTTGTCAATCTCTTTTTCTGCATAAACTTGATTACAAAAGTCTGATTTTCCTTCAAATCCCGTGGCATACCAAGCAAGGTGTTTTCTTGCCACCAACAATCCATGCAATCCATAATAAGAAAGCATTAAATCTAAATGTTCTAAAACAAGATCTGAAAGCAAAAAAGAATCAAAAGGGGTTTCATCCATTTCATTAAGCCCCCAAGGTTTACCAAGCAACCCCCTTCCCACCATTAACCCATCTGCTTTTGTTTGATTTAAAACACTTAAAGCCGATACTTGATCAACAATATTTCCATTGGCAATCACTTTAATTTGAAGCTTTTCCTTCACTTGCTTAATTAAATCATAATTCACTTCACCGCTATAGCCTTGTTCTTTCGTGCGCCCATGAATGGTAATTTGATCGGCCCCTGCTGATTCAAGCGCCAACGCAAAATCAACTACATTCATATTATTTGCATCCCAACCGAGCCTTGTTTTAACCGACACAGGAACATCAACGGCTTTTTTAACAGCTTCAACCAATCGACAAGCCATTTCTTGATTCCTCATTAAGGAAGCACCAGAACCATTTGTGATTAATTTTTTAACAGGGCATCCCATGTTAATATCAATGCCTTTTGCCCCATAAAAAACAGCTTCTTTTGCTGCAGAAACCATATATTTTTCTTCAATCCCCACCAATTGAACAATCAAATCTTTTTCATCAGAAATTTGAAGCATTTTTCTTGTTTGCGGATGATTGAAAAAAAGTGTTGCAATTCCAATCATCTCTGTATAAATCGGTTGATTGGTAAACTTTCTTAAAATAAGACGAAAGGGTTTATCTGTGATCCCTGCCATGGGGGCTGAGTAAATGAGAGGTTTTTTCATATTTTAAAACACCTTATTATCGTTAAAATCATAAGAATCATCTGTTTCAATAACATGATCTTCTTTTATTTTGTTTGAAAGTCTTTCCAAATCAGGTGACCGTGCGATTAAATTTTTTTCATTTGGGAACAATTGTTTTAAAGCTAATTCCATATAGTGATATGCTTTTTTATATTCACCATTTTTTTCATATAATTCAGATACTTTCATTTGAGCTGGAGGATATTCTTGCTTGGCGCCTTTTAAATAATAATAAAGCGCTTTTTCTTCATCTTTTTGAACCCATTTTTCTTCTAAATAAACGCGCCCTAATTTCATGGCGGCCTCTAAATGCCCATTTTCCGCGGCCTTTTTATAAAAAGCCAGCGCCTTTTTTAAATTAACGCCTGTATACGTTCCTTCTTCATAAGCTTTTGCAATGATATATTGGCTATCTTTATCCCCATAATCTGCAAACTTTGCATGAAACGCCAAATCCCAATATTTATCATCTTTTACCTCTTCTAATTGAAGCGGTTTTTCCTCATGAGTTTGAATATATTTTTTATTTTTCTCTTGCTGTCTATTATATTCTTTAATTTCATTCATCTTGGCCACAACATCTTCACTTAAAAAACGAGCATACCCATTTTCAGGCATACCCAAAATGAAAAAACAAAGACCAAAGAGATAAAAAAGTTTCTTTTTCATCATTTTTATGCTATAAGTGTCAACAATTCATTTATTTTAAATAAGATACCATAAAAGATAAAAAAAGGAAACAAAAAATGAGCAAAAAAGTTTTAATCATTGGTGGTGGTTTAGCTGGATCAGAAGCAGCCTGGCAATTATTAAAAAGAGGAATCCCAGTTCATATGATTGAAATGCGGCCATCAAAAACAACTCCTGCTCATAAAACAAATTTATTTGGGGAACTTGTTTGTTCAAACTCTTTAAGAAGCGATGATCATGAAATTAACGCTGTTGGCTTAATGCATGAAGAAATGCGCCAAATGGGTTCATTGATTATGGAAGCGGCTGATGCAACAAAAGTGCCAGCTGGGGCGGCTTTGGCCGTTAACCGAGAGGAGTTTGCTTCATATATCACTGAAAAGCTTAAAAGTCATCCTTTGTTTTCTTTTGAAGAAAAAGAAGCTGATTTGCCCCAAACTGATGATCCTGTAATCATTGCAACTGGTCCACTCACTTCGGATAAAATGGCGCAAGATTTATTGAATATTTCAAAAACAGATTCCTTGCACTTTTTTGATGCTATTGCCCCAATTGTTTATACTGATAGCGTTGATATGACAAAAGCTTGGTATCAATCCAGATATGATAAAGGCGATGGAACAGATTATTTAAACTGCGCTCTTTCTAAAGAAGAATATAACACATTTATTGATGGGCTTTTATCAGGCGAAAAAGTTGCATTTAAAGATTTCGAAAAAAACACACCTTATTTTGAAGGATGTTTACCTGTTGAAGTGATGGCTGAACGTGGTAGACAAACTCTTTTATTTGGCCCAATGAAACCTGTTGGGCTTAGAAATCCACATGAAGATGGAAGAAGACCTTTTGCCGTTGTTCAACTCAGAAAAGAAAATAAACAAGGAACTTTAATGAATTTAGTTGGGTTCCAAACAAAATTAACGTATGGAGCACAAAAAGAAGTTTTTGCTTTAATCCCAGCCCTTAAAAACGCCGTTTTTGCAAGATTAGGAGGTATTCACCGCAACACATTTGTTTGCGGACCAAAAGTTTTAAACGAACGTTTGGGATTAAAAGAAAAACCAAACATTAAATTGGCAGGCCAAATCAGTGGATGTGAAGGATATATTGAAAGTGCTGCCATGGGGTTATTAGCTGGGCTTTTCACAGCAAATGAAAAGTGCCCTCTTCCCCCTAAAGAAACCGCTTTAGGAGCCATGTTAAGCCATATCACAAAAGAAGCAGAAACTGAAACATTCCAACCCATGAACATTAATTTTGGTTTATTCCCAGAAGTTCCAGTTCCTGAAGGCAAAAAAGCCCTTAAAGGACAAGATAGAAAGAAAGCCTATACAACCAGAGCAAAAGAAGCTTTGAAAATTTGGATGGAAAGCCTTTAACTTTATTTAACAACGCTAAAAAGAACACCATTTGCAAAAGAAGTTCCTTCTTTTCGAAGGGGGAATTCTTTTTGCATTTCAATTTTAAACCCTGCTTTTAAAAGCATTTCTTTCACAAGTTTTGTTGGATAAACCATTCGCCCTGTTGATTGCAATTCTTCATGACTTAAAGAATCATCTGTTTCAACGGTAAACATAAAAACACCTTCTTCTTCAAGATGCCCAAAAACCAACTCAAATAACTGATCTAATTGTTGCAAATATGGAATCACATCAGATGCAACAATTAAAGAATATAAAGACTCCTCACCAGATAAAAATTCAAAAATATCTTGATGACACAAGCGATTATATTTTTCAGTTTCTTCTGCTTTTTGAAGCATATTTTTTGAAATATCCACGCCCGTTAAAGATTGAAATTCTTGCTCAAATTTTAAAGCAAATGTTCCTGTACCACACGCTAAATCCAAAATCTTTTGCCACTTCCTTTTAGGCAAACAAGCTATCATTTCATCTAACGATTTAGATTCCAATTTTTCCATGACTTGATCATAAGAAGACGCAAAAGAATCATAAAGAGCTTCGCTATATTTTTTTGCCAGCGCTTCATCAACTTTTTTTCCAGTTAAAGCTTTTTGCGTATAAACGGCAACAACATTTTCTGGAAAGTTTTTGACCCATCCTTCAACAAAGGTTAAAGCTTCTTTTTTTTCTTTTTTGCCAACACTTGATAAGAATGAAAGCGTTTGGGCAATGCGAAAATCAATATCTGGCAATGAGCTATCCAAAACAAGAAGATTAAAATAAAGGCCTGCTGCTTCACTATATTCTCCCATTTCTTCCAAAATCATAGCTAAATTATAAAGAGAAGAAATATGTTTTGGATTAATTAAAATGGCACTCCTAAAATGCTCTAAACTTTCACCTAAACGCCCTTGTTTATAAAGAACCAAAGCCAAATTATGATGCGCATTTAAAAAGGCGCTATCAATACCAAGTGCACGCTTATAAGAATCTTCTGCTTTCATTAATTTATTTTCTTTAAAGTAAAGGTTCCCCATATTAGCATAGGCATCCGCGCAATAAGAATTCATTCGAATGGCTTCTTCATAACTTAAAAAAGCAGAAGAATCATATTTCATGGCTTCATAAATCAACCCTTCTTCATTATAAAAGGCAGCGGTTGGTTCCAATTGCAAGGCTTCTTGAATATATAAAAGCGCTTGTTTATTTTTTTCTAATAACCGACAAGTTTGCGCCAGTTGATATAAAAGCTCTGCACTTTTTCCTTTCAAAAGCCCCTTTTCTAAAATGGATAACGCTTCCTTGAAATTGCCCTCGCGTCTAAAAATCAAAGCCAATCCGATATAAGCCGTTAAAACCTCTTCATTCAAACTGAGTCCTTTATCAAAAGCGCTTTTGGCAAAATCGAGCAAGCCTTTTTGAAGATAAATAAAACCAATTTGCGATAACACATAAGCATCTTCTTTAAAAGGTTCGTAAAATGAAAGGGCTTCGTCTAACCGACCTTGTTTTTCAAGAACAAAGCCTAAACTCAGTTTATATTGCTTATTTTCAGGATACAATTGAACTGCTTGATATAAAAGCTTTTCAGCTGGTTCAAAAGCATTTTTTTTAGCTGCAATTAAACCCAATAAATAAAGCCCATCTCCTGATGAGGGCATCAAAGTTAAAACAGATCTTGCTAATTCTTCGGCTTCATCTAGATCTTTATTATTGTATGCTAAAAAAGCTTCATCTAACAGTCTATCCACTTCGCTCATTTTATCCCCCTATTCATCATCAATAGAGCCATTTCGCCCAATAACCATCTCTTTATTAATATAAACCGATTGAACAAGACCAAACCCAAAAAAGAGCGTGAGCATGGCTGTTCCGCCATAAGAAACCAATGGCAAGGGAACGCCCACAACGGGCAATAATCCCGTTACCATTCCAATATTAATAAACACATAAAGCGCAAAATTAATACCCAATCCCGTTGCCAAAATTTTACCAAAGTAATTATTTGAAATCATACCAACATAAAAACAATATAAGATAATGATAAAAAAGAGAAAAATCAATGCAGAGGATCCTAAAAAGCCAAACTCTTCTGCAATCAAAGTGAAAATAAAATCCGTTTGCTTTTCAGGAATAAATTCCAACCGGCTTTGCGTGCTTTGAATGAAGCCTTTTCCAAATAAGCCCCCAGAACCCAAGGTGATTTTAGATTGCATAATATGATATCCACTGCCCAAAGGATCATTTTCGGGGTTTAAAAACGTTAACACACGCTTTTTTTGATACTCATGCAAAAATGTCCATAAAATAGGCACACTGACCACTACTCCTAACCCAACAAGCGCAAATTTCCAAATTTGAACACCCACCAAAAAGAAAATGGCACCACTGCAAAAAACAAGCATTAAACCTGTTCCTAAATCTGGTTGTTCCAAAATCAATGCCACTGGCAAACCCATCATTAAAACAGGAGGAATGAGGCCTCTGATAGATCTGATTTCAGCAAATGTTACGCCGTGAAAATAACGAGCCAAAGCCAAAACAAGAGAAATTTTCATTAATTCAGAAGGCTGAAGATTCATAAATCCCAAATTCAACCACCGCTGAGCCCCCATCCCCACATGACCAAATAACATCACGCCAATTAAAAGGCAAAAACTAGCACCATAAATCAAATAGGCATATTTCATCCAAAGTCTTAAATTAATCATTGAGGCAAAAACAAGCGCACCTAAACTTAACAAAAAACGCATAAATTGTTTATCTGCCCAAGGATGCCAATGCCCATTGGCTGCAGAATAAAGCGTTCCAATGCCAACGAACACTGCCAAGCAAATTAAAAACAACAGCTTATAATTAAAGCCTTTAATTTTATCAGATAACGAAAGATTATAATTTTTCAGATAACAGTTTCTATCTTTAAAAAATGGCATAACGTTTACCTTTTTATTTTTTTGGGATAAAGTTTTAATGTTTCACTTAAAATTTTGGCTGCAACGGGCGCCGCGCTTGAAGAGCCACCACCGCCATGTTCAATCATCACAACAATAGCAAATCTTGGATTTTGAACAGGCGCAAAAGCAGCAAACATCCCATGATCACGATATTTCCATGGCAAGTCTTCTTGTTTAATGATGCCTTTTTCGCGCTCTTTTTTTGAAATTCGGCGCACTTGGGTGCTGGCTGTTTTACCAGCCATTTTTTCACCATTCACATTAATTCTGGACCGATAAGCTGTTCCTTTTTCATTGTTTACAACTTTATTCATGCCCCGTTTAATCAAATTTAAATTTTCTTTTTTAAATCCAAGAGATTCAGCTGACTCAATCCCCTCTCCTTGAATTAAATGAGGTTTAATTTTTTTGCCTCCATTGGCAATTTGTGCCGTCATATAAATCAATTGCATTGGCGTTGCACCCAAAAAGCCTTGACCAATGCTTAAATTAACCGTATCCCCAGTGCGCCAATCATCTTTAAATCTTTTTTTCTTCCATTCTGGAGTTGGAACAAGCCCTTCTCTTTCGCCTTTAATGCCAATTTGAACAGGGGAACCAAATCCCAAACGCTTGGCCATATGAATGATTTTTTCAGCGCCAATTTGTTGCGCTATTTCATAAAAATACACATCACAAGAATGCATTAATGCTTCTTCTAAATCAACCATGCCATGCCCACCACGTTTCCAACAATGGAAATCATGGTTCCCAATGGTGACTTTGCCCCCACAAAAAACTTTTTTATTTGGATGAATAATTTTATGTTCAAGAGCTGCCAATCCCACCACAAGTTTAAAAATAGAGCCAGGAGAATAAGTTCCCGTTAAAGCTTTATTTTGAAGGGGGCGTTTTTCATTATCAATCAAAGAACGCCAAACTTTCACAGGCACGGGCATAGTGAAAATATTTGTATCATAACTCGGGCTTGAAACCATTGCCAAAATTTCGCCTGTGTTCACATCCATCACAATGGCACTGCCAGATTCCTTGCCAAGCGCTGATAACGCCACTTCTTGCAATCTGGTATCAATTGTTAAGTTTAAACTTTCTCCTTTTTGAGAAGGCGTTTCTTCCAAAATTTGAACGGTTCGTCCATAAGCATTCACTTCTCTTTTTCTGATACCAGGAATGCCTTTTAAGGCTTCTTCAAACGAATTTTCAAGCCCTGTTCTTCCAATGCGATAGCCTGGCAAATCCGCCAATGGATTATCTGGATTTTCTTCCAAATCTTTATCATTCATCAAAGAAACATACCCCACCAAATGCGCATTTGTTTCTTTTAATGGATAAACCCTAATCAAATCTTCTTCAATTTGAATTCCCATTAAATCAGGAGCATTTAAATGCAAGGCAGCTGCTTCTTTAAAACTTAAACCATCCTTAATTCTAATTGCCATAAAGGGGCGTTTACGTTTAATTTCTTTTTGAATGCGTTGTTTTTCATCTTCATCAAGAGGAATAATCTTTTCAAAATTTTCAAGGGATTGTTGAACATTTAAGGCTTCTTCTTTAATCAATACGGCTTGAAAATTCTTTTTATTTTCAGCAATTTTAACGCCATTTCGATCAAAAATATTTCCTCTGGAAGGAAGTGTTAACCTGATAGATGTTCTGTTTTTATCAGCTAAAAAACGATAACGATCCCCTTGCAAAATTTGAAGATAAAAAACTCTGGAAATTAAAACCAGAATTAACAGAAAAAAAATACCAGCTAACGTTAATAATCGCTTAATAAAAATGCGATCTTTTTCATATTTCCAAGGGGCACTCATCTATGATCCCCCGTTTTTTGGTTAATAAAAGCTGAAAAAGAAGCAATAAACGGATAACTTAAAACAATCACAATATAATTAAGCAAAAATGAAGCCGGAGAAACCAATTTATTTAAGGTTAAATGCAAAAGCAAAAGACCCGAGAATGAAACAATCAATAAAACCCCAGAAAAAACAGCCCATTGACCTTTAAAGGATAAAGACAATAAACTTCTTTTAAATAAACAAGAAAAAAACGCCGTAAAACATAAAATAAAAGATTGAAAACCCAATGGAAAGAATAAAAGCATATCCGAAAAAATGCCTATAAGAAAAATAAATACTATATTCAATCTTTTAGAATTAAAGACGGAAAAATAAAAAGTGAAACACGTTAATAAAGAAATTAAAAAGATATCTTTATTCCCTTGAACAAAAAAAACAGCTTCAAAAAAAGCAAAAAGAAGCAAAACCAAAAAAGGAACAACGTATGAAAAATATTTCTTTTTTAAAAACCGCATTACTCTTTTTCCCCTTTTGAGGCATCCTCTTCAATTAACCCACTGAGCCCAAAATTAACAACTTCAACAAAGCCCAAGTTATTTTTATTTTGCATTAAACGCACTTTAAACCCATCTTTTACTTTTTTAACATATCCAATAGCAAGGCCTTGTGGATAAACACCCGCAACCCCTGAAGAAAAAACAAAATCGCCTTCTTTTAAAGTGGCTTCTTCAGGAAGAGCCACCAAATCCGGTTCATCTGAATTATCGCCAACTAAAATAGCTGGTTCTTTCATTGGGCCAACAAAAACAGGTAATCTTGAATAATAATCTGAAAGTTTTAAGGCTCTTGATGTTGTTTGCCCCACTTCAATAACATGGCCAAACAAAGCGCCATTAAGCAACAACACATCCCCTTTTTGAATCCCATTTTTTTTGCCAGCTGCCAATATCAAAGAATGCGAAAAAATGCTGTGATGTTCCGCCAAAACCATCACGGTTTTAAAAGAAGCTTCTGGGCGCGATTGATAATTTAAAATTTCAGTTAACTCTTTATTTTCAATTGATAAAGAAAGGGCTTTATTTTGCCATTCTTTTAATAATTGATTTTCATGACGCAATCTTTTATTTTCTTCATAAACAGAAAAATAATTTTGAAAGGCATCCATTTTTTCATGAATTTTTTCAAATGGCGTTGAAACAATATTAAAAACAGGGGAAATATTTTCCCTTGAAAATGAAGATATTTTATCAAAAATTAAAGATTTTGAATGCGTTGAAATAATAAATAAAAAAGCGGATAATAAAGTAAACGCAAGGGCAATAAATCTTTTAAGCTGCTCTTTAATTCGTTGCAGTCTGAAAAACTTATTGCCCATTTTTATCCCGCTTTTAATTTAATTAATACATACTGGTTAAAATATTTTCGAATTTGCCGATTTTTTCAACAGCAATACCTGAACCCAATGCCACACATTGAAGCGCATTTTCGGCCACTGAGACAGGTAACCCAGTTGCTGCTCTTAAAACAGAATCTAAACGACGCAACAAGGCACCGCCCCCTGTTAACATAATCCCTCTATCAACAATATCTGAAGCCAATTCTGGATCAATATGTTCTAAAGCAACTTTAACAGCTTCAACAATTTGAGAAACAGGTTCTGCTAAAGCTTCAGCAATTTGCTTTTCGGTGACAACGATTTCTTTTGGCACACCGTTTCTTAAATCTCTTCCTTTTACAGGAATGGTCATCCCTTCGCCTTCTGCTGGAATTGAAGCAGCGGCAATGGCTTTTTTAATGCGTTCTGCAGAAGCTTCCCCAATCAATAAGCTATGATTTCTTCTGATGTAAGAAATGATGGATTCATCCATTTTATCCCCACCAACGCGAATGGAACGCGCATAAACAATACCGCCTAAAGAAATAACAGCCACTTCTGTTGTTCCCCCACCAATATCAACAACCATTGATCCAAATGGTTCATTAACTGGCAATCCAGCACCAATAGCTGCTGCCATTGGTTCTTCAATTAAGAAAACTTTTCTGGCTCTTGAATTATCGGCAGCATCTTGAATGGCACGACGTTCAACCGCTGTTGATCCAGATGGCACGCAAATAACAATCATTGGACGGGCAAAAGCTTTATGGCCCAAGGCTTTTTGAATGAAACGCTTAATCATCTCATCTGCCACATCAAAATCAGCAATCACGCCATCTCTTAAAGGGCGAATAGCTTGAATTTGACCTGGCGTTCTGCCAAGCATTTGTTTGGCTTCATTCCCAACGGCAATCACTTGTTTTTTACCACGGTGTTCCGCAATGGCCACAACAGAAGGTTCATTTAAAATCAAGCCCTTACCATGAACATACACCAAAGTATTAGCCGTTCCAAGGTCAATTGCCATATCACAGGAAAAATGTTTTAAAAGATTTTTAAGCATCTCCATTTTCATTTTTTAAGCCTTTCAAAATAAATTTGTAACTTTTTTCATTCATACACGAATAAAAACAAAAAAACAATATTTTTTTTATAAAAAACATAAAAAAAACTTCCCCTAAATAAATTTAAGAGAAGTCTTTTTTTTATTAAAAGGTTTAAAAATTATATTTCACGTTAGCTGTTCCTGTATGATTGGTGTAATCTCCTTTAAAGAGCCCTTCATATTCAAGACCAATTTCCGTTCTTTTATCAATTTCAAAGCCGATTTTTAAACCGATTTCAATTCCAAACTTATCCATTTCTTCTGATTCAAGGCTATACCCTGCCCCATTAAGCAAAACAACTTGATTATCCATGCTTGGAGAAATGAAATCATATGTTACAGCCGCTCTTAATTCTGGATACCATTGAATGGAAGGAGATAAAGAATAACCAACTGTGTATCTTGCTCCTAAAATACCCGTTAAGGCATGGGCATCTGCGGCTTCAACTGTTTGTCCTAACGTATCGGTATATTCTTTTTGCTTGGTGTATACATATCTTAACCCTGCTTCTGGAGCCAACACACCGCTTACCCATTTACCAACCACAACTGGACCCAATTTATAACCCGCAATCATTTCAGCGGCAGCAATATTGATATCATATTCGGATTCAACTTTTTGAGATAAAACATTTCTTTCTTCTTTAACAGTTGATTGACCATACATCAAAAAGCCATTTGCATAGAAACGACCCGGTTGGTATTGACCATATAAGATACCAGCATGCGTTTGGATTTCAGTATCTCTATTCATACCTTTTCCATCAGAGAAGGAATAAGAATAAGCCGCACCAACCTTTAAATTCCGATCAATTGGTGTTTCAACCCCAGCGATAAACCCGATAGTATCCATTTCAAATGATTTTTTGCCATCATTTTCGCCCATTGAATAAAGAGAGTTCACCCACACACGGCTTGTTTCTTTTGGCGCTTTATAATGCACTTTGCCATTATAAACAAAGTGAGATTTTTCCATAGCATCATAAAAACGTTGCCCAAGAGCATTTGAAATTTGACGTGTAACCTCAGAGCTATGAGCCGTGATCAATGCAGAAGAATCTGGCGTTAACGCATTAATAGCATCTTGATAATCATCTGTATTCATACCATTTAACTGAGCCAATTCGTTTAATTTTTCTTGCACTGCAGTGGCTTGTTCATTGTCTGCAATTTTTTCGTTATCAATCCAGGCATTGGAAGCTTCTTTGCTGTATTCATCACACTTACCATCTTTACAATAAGGATTTTTAGCCGTTTCTTCAGCTTTTAATTGAGCCTCACCATCCGTTAACTTTCTGATTTGATAAACACCATCAGCGCCTTTCTTTTCTTTCACTTCATAAAGCATATTTTCGCTTAAGTTTTGGAAATCGCCATTTGATTTTGAGGCTTTAATAATTTGATATTCTTTTGTTTCACCTTTTTTAATTTCGCCAACGCCCACAACAATGCCTAATGATGTGTTATCATTTGAAATTGAAACAGTGTTCGCTTCAATTTTACCATTTGTGCCATTTTCAATATGCGTGATCACTTTTGAATTCTTTTTAATATCAACCTTGTCGGCATAAATGGTGTTTTTCCCTAAATCAACGCGGGATTCTTCAATGCTAACAGACCCATCTTTATTTTTTTGCTTTGTGTTAATTCCACCAAAAAGTTGCAAATCTGAATGATCGATTTCAATAGCGCCTTTGTTATAAATATCCCCCGTTTTATCAAATAATGTATGTGGATTTTTTGGATAGGCAGTTGTTGTATATGGTTCATAATCAACATCCATTATGTCATGAACATTGTGGACTTTCACCGTTCCAAGGTTATAAATATGAGCCCCTAAATCAGCTTGGTTATTTTTAAAGGCAACATTAGAACCACTCAAAGTAAGCTCCGCACTTGAATCATTATAAACGGCGCCACCTAAACTGGCCTTGTTTCCTTCCATCAAAACTTGACCATTCAATCTCATTTTTCCGCGGTTAAAAATAGCACCACCACCTGTTTCTGCTGAGTTACCAATAAATTCAGCTTCACCTAAGAAACTGATTTCACCTTGAGCGTTTCCCGTATAAACATCATTATAAACAGCGCCCCCATAGGCTTTTGCTTGCTCGGTTTCAACTTTATTGTTTTTAAAAATAGCTTTAGTGCCTTTGTTAAATGTTACACTTCCTTGACCATTATAAAGCCCACCACCTCTTGCTTGAACATATTCTCTGTCTTCTACGCCTACTTCTGGATCTTCATCAGACTGGGTGTTTTTCACCACGTTACCTTCAAATAAAATTTCTGTTACCTTTTGAGATGGATTGGCATTAAACACAATGGCACCATAGTTATCAATTCCACCCCCCGTTGCAAATGTTCCTGCCGTGATTTTATTATCTTTAAAATCAACAGCATCATTAAATGTCATATGCCCATAATCAATGATATGAACACCCGCACCAACACCATGTGAAAATTTACCCTCTGCTACGATTTCATTACCAACAAATGAAGCTTTTTTATCAAAAACAACTTCCCCGCCAGCTTGCATTACACCAGCCCCACGAGCAATGGCTTTTTTACCAACTTGAGCAGTTTCAACCTTATTTCCAGAGAAAACAGCTTCATCTTTAAAATGCACATTTCCACCAGACGAAGCATAAATACCACGACCTGAATACAATCCCGCACCGCCAACAACTTGAGCAGCAGAACCCGATGAAAGCGCCTGATTGTTTTTGAATGTAGCCTTACCATCAAAAGTAACATCCCCACCACTATTATATACACCAGCTCCATAGGCTCTTAATTGATCGGTGATTACAATGTTACCATCAAAAGTAGCCGCTTTGTTAAATTGAACAACACCTTCAGACCCATTATAAAGAGCACCACCAGAAGTTAAAATACCATTGTTGGCTACATTACTTACAAACGATGTATCCCCATTAAAAATGGTTTTTGCTTTTTCAGCGTTATAATAAGCACCCCCACCGCTTAAATTACCACGTTCGATATTTTCGATTTTAACTCCCTCAGAACGCGAGTAAAGTTGATGCACAAAATTATCTGAAAATGTTGCCTTCGATCCAAAATAAGCTTCACCAGCATTATAAACCGCGCCACCAAAAGCTTCAGCGCGAATATCATCTGTTACGTCATCTTTAAGACCAACTGCAACAAAATTAGAATCAAAAACAGCTTCCGTCATATCTGAAAAATTTAATTTCCCAGTATTATGAATAGAAGCACCATATCCAAGCAAATCTGTTTTATCTTTTTCAGTAACAGTATAATCTACATAAATATTGTTGCCAATATCTTCTTCACCATCTTTATTTTCATCATAAGAAACAGGCCCAAAAACAACTTTATTACCAACAAAACTTAAACTACCTTCATTATCAAAAACACCACCCTTTAAGCTAAAGTTTAAATCATCATTTTTACCTGGTTCTTTTTCACCCATAACATAGGTGTTATCATAAAAAACTGTATATCCTTGAAAAGTTAAATTTTGAGAATTTTTTACCCAGGAAACATTTCGACCGTTACGGCCATCAAACGGATCCCCTGGCACCGGAACCACATAACCAGTTCCATCTGGAGCCATATCACCAGATAATGTTAATGACGTGTTTCCATTCATCAAAAGACCAAGAATATCATCTCCATTTTCAATAGCAAAAACGTCACCTGGAAAACAAACGGAGCTTAATAACAATGTGATAAATAAAGTTTTTTTAGCAATAGGAAACACTTCTTTTAAAGCAAATGGACTGGATTTAGCCATAATAATCTCCCCCAGAAAAAAAATAAAAAAATCCCTTATTCTTTAGTATTAAAACAATAGAATATATTTTGCAAGCTTTTTTTTATTTTTTTTCAACTTTTTTAAGGCTCCTATAAAATTTAAATTTCATGATAAAAAAGGAGTAAAAAAACTCTTTACAAGAGGCATAAAAAAAGATAAAGTAACTAAAAAAAAGGAGATGAAGAGATGACAAAAGTTGCAGTTTGGTGTCGGCATAAAGAAGATAATATTATTGGTATCGGCCCAAATATTCCTTGGCATGTTTCAAGTGATTTTAAAAGATTTCAACGCTTAACCATCAATAAAGCGCTTTTGGTTGGGCAAAAAACATATGAGAGCTTTCCAAATCGAACGCTTCCAAACAGAAAAATTTATATTTTAACGCTGGATAATGATTATCAAGTTTCAGATAAAGAAAATCACTTTGTTATCCCGTTTGATGAGGTTTCAAAGCTAACTGAAGAGCTTTATATTTCAGGTGGTGCCACGGTTTATCAAATCACCATGCTTTCTAAATTACCTGATTTAATTGTTGATTGCGTTTATCATGGCCCTTTAAAAGAAGGCTTAACGGGCCCCAAAATTGATATTACTAACAGCATTGAAATTATGCACGCTGATTATGAAAAAATAACTGATGATTTTATTTTAGATGATGTTTACACGGCCATCTGGGCAAAAAAAGGCTCTGTAATTGATGAAAAAGTTTTAACCCACTTAAAAAATTCTATCTATAATATATAATAAAGGATAAAAAATGAAACAATATCTTGATTTGCTTCAACACATTATGGAAAACGGAACAGATAAACCAAACAGAACTGGCATTGACACAAGATCTGTTTTTGGGGCACAAATGCGATTTGATTTATCAAAAGGCTTCCCTTTGGTAACAACCAAAAAAGTTCATTTAAAATCCATTATCCATGAACTTATTTGGCTCTTATCTGGAAATACGAATATTAAATATTTAAAAGATAATAATGTTCGCATTTGGAATGAATGGGCAGATGAAGATGGCAACTTAGGCCCCGTTTATGGCGCTCAATGGCGCAATTTTAATGGGCAAGGCATTGATCAGATTAAAGATGTTGTCAATCGTTTAAAAACAAATCCAAATGATAGACGCATGATTGTCAGCGCTTGGAATCCAGCGCAAATTGATCAAATGGCCCTGCCCCCTTGTCATGCTTTTTTCCAATTTTATACAGCGAATGGCAAACTTTCTTGCCAATTATATCAACGCTCATGCGATATGTTTTTAGGCGTTCCATTTAACATTGCCTCTTATTCCTTATTAACCATGATGATGGCACAAGTAACGGGATTTGAACCAGGCGATTTTGTTCATACTTTAGGAGATGCGCATATTTATCATAACCACTTTGATCAAGTGAAAGAACAAATCAGTCGCACTCCATTTGAATTACCACAAATGAAAATTAATCCTGATGTGAAAAACATTGATGATTTTAAATATGAAGATTTTGAATTGGTGAATTATCAATCACATGGCAAACTTGAAGGGGTTGTTGCCGTTTAAGGAGCTTTTTTAATGAAACATATTGTTGCAGCCATCTTAATTTTAATGATTTTTAAAGCATTTATTTACATCTTTTTCCCAACGGGGGTTAAATATTTGGCCCAAAAAATGGCAGATATTGATAACTTATCATATAAAATGTATGGATGGCTTTTAATCTTTATGTCTTTAATTATTTGGCTGAGCTATTTAAGACACCAATTCTAAAATAAAAATAAGGGGACTAAAAAATGGAAAATCAATCAGCAATTATAAATCGTCTTAACTCCTATCTAGATAAATATACAAAAAGAATCAATGAGTATCGCATAGACCATCCAGAAAAAAAAGAATATAACGATTTATCAATTCTTGAAGAACTGATAGAAGAAGATCTTAAAGAGAGTAAATTACCGCAGATCTATCAAGAACATGATTTTGCTATTGAAATGCCAGACTATCTGCAAACTTATATTCATCAAATTTTAGATGATTTTTTGGTGCCAGAAGAAAATAAAAAACATTTAAAAGAAAAATTGTTTGGCGATTTAAGAGGCGCAAAATTATTTTTATCTGATAAGCTTCCCCTTAATGCTTCTATTTTTTCAGACACACAACCTCCTGTTTTGATTTTTTCAAAAGGAAACTTCATTGACAAAGATGGTAAAGCACAACCAATTGATTTATTAGCCCATGTTTTAGGTCATGAACTTTCCCACCCAATTGAACAAACATATTCAACAACAAGATCAACCCAAACTAGCGAACATGCTTGCGATTTATTGGGGATCACTGTGGCAAACAATGCGGGTTATTCCCCTATGCCTATTTTGGATTTTTGGAAAAACGATGAAAATTCAAAAACAACCCTCATAAAAAGAATCTACGCATCCCATCCTTTATCTTGTTTTCGTGCCAGTGCAAATGCCGTTTTAATCGGAACCTTGGAAGTGGAAGGAAGAACTCTTTCTAAACCATCTGAAAATAAATATTCTAAAAAAGATATTGAAGCGCTTAAAAATATTCATGTTTTATCGCCTTTAGAAACCATGCTAAACGAAATTGGCTATCATACCGCTTCTTTGGAAGAAAAAAAGGAAGCCTTTATTCATATTAGCAAATATCTTTTAACACAACGGCCTGATATTTTTTGCGAAATAGATTCTTCTTTATATAAAACATTATTAAAATATTTCCCTCTTGAAGATCAAACTGATATTATGAGAGAAATTTTATCTTTGGATCTGCCTCTATCTTATTTTGCAGAACAAAGAAACAAAGAAGTCCTATATGGTGTTTTTGGGGATCAAAGCATTATAAAAGATCAAGAAAATATTCGCACACGCATTCAAAATGATATGCGCACCCAATCACTGGAACAATTAATTGATTCTGCAGATAAAATTAATCAATTTTCAGATAGCTATTTAAAATCAAATACAACTCTTGCTTCTTTTTTGTTGGGAAAGAAAGAGTTGACCGACGATTCTTTATTGCTTTGGGAATCATACAGAAGGCAGAGCATTCATCACTATAACTTTCACAAATTAGAATATATTCCAGCTTTAAATCAAATTGTTTGTAATCAACCATTTGAATTTCCTTGGAAAAAGATTTTAGATTATCTTGATGATCCTGAAGCCAATCCAAAACATAAAGAAATCTTAAATAAATTTTTAGAAAAGATTAATTTTAGCATTACGATTAATAAGCTTTTAGAAGAATTTAAAATTAATAATGATAGAATTATGGAAGATTTTAAAACCAGAACAAGATTTCTCAATCCATTTACAACAAAGGAAGCCTATCTTGCAAACGAAAGATATTTTTTAAATCAACAAGAAGAAATATATGAAAAAGAATTAAGTAAACTAATCACAGAACCAGAAGAAAATAACTTAAAGCATCCTTTTAATTTAAGTCATACATGGAGCCGATATTTTAGGATTGAAAATCTTTTTGATACATATCCAAACCTTTTTACGCCAAGATTCACATTAAATGATCCTGAATTAATTGAAATGGCAAAAGATCAAAAGCCTGCAGAAATGTTGTTAAATCAACTTCAAAAAATTTGGATTGATGAAGGCGCACAAACAACGAAATCTCAATTTCAATATGTATATGAAGAAATTCTGCCAAAGGTTATTAATAAATTTTATGAAGATGAACACATCATCAAACTCACTGAAAACTATTATAAAAATGTTCGCCAAGAGTCATTTTATCATTTTGAGATAAAAAATAATAATCTTACTGACATTTTGATTTCACCAAATAATCCTTTTGTTCAATTTTTAAAAACACCTGCGGGTAAAAATGTTGATATGTCAGCAAAATTATTTTTACTCTGCCACACACCTTTAATTAAAACAATTGAGTTTGATACTTCTAAAAATTTTGATGAATTATTCAGCTATGACTTTTATGAAATATTGGATATCAAACAACCAAAAACATTTGAAGAATTGCTTGAATTAAATGAAAAATTGAAATTTAAAAATAAATTTGCAAATGAGTATATTGAGTTAAAAGCTCAACATACACTCACTCAAATCAGAAACTATATTAACCGCACCTTCTTAAAAGAATTAAATTTAGAAGATTATAAAGGTAAATATATTGATTTATCCAAACTTGGCTACCGCCTGACACATGCAGAAAATTGTACAGATGAAACAAATCAAGTTCTTGCTAAAATTGCAGAACACAATTACCGTCATCTGTTATATGGCAACTTGAATTTAGAAAAAGAAAAAACTCTTGCTTTTATTTGCCAAGAATACCAAAAATATAATAATAAAGGGGCCCTTTTTGACCGTTTGGGAACAGAAGCTGGGGCTGACACCTATTTACATTATTATGCCTTAAGCGATCATCATATACTCTATAATGAAGCATTAGAAGACAAAATTATGCTTATGATGACACAACAAATTAAAACTGCTGATCCAATTATCAGAGAAGAGGTTTATCAGCTTGCTTACAATATATTAAAAGAAGCTTCACCAGCAAACACCAAATTTAGAGACTTTTTAATTGAAACAATTGCCGATTTGCATTTTAAACGAATTGGAATGGAAAAAGACGCCTCTTCCACTCAAGAATTTATCTATCAACTTAACGTTAGTAAATATTTAATGGATTTTTCAAACGTAACCAGCGATGCCATTTTATGTCGCCTGATGGCAAAGGCTGAAACGCAAAAAGAGGTTTCTTTTTTTGTAAGAGATCAAATTCAACTTATCAACGGTCGGAAAATGGATAGGATGGTTCAAGGGATACGAGAAGGATTAAATTGTTCTCATGCAAATGATTTTAATCTTGATATATTAAACTTTTTAAAGCAACCGCTCACCCCTCAAAGTGCAAATAAAATTGTTCACTTAGTTGATAAAAAAATTAAACATAATCAAGAGGGATTTTTTAGTGGCCTATTATCCCCAGAAGCAAATCAATTTATTCAACATAAAGTTCAATTGACGAGTCAAACCAAGCAAACAGCTTTTGTTAACTTTCACCGCCTATTTTGGAATTCGAGTCCAGGTATTCAAGCAATGATTATTCAATCCTTATTATTTGACCCAAGTAAACCAAAAGATATGAATAATCAAAAAGTTTCAAAATATTTCCAACAAATCAAAGCGGAAATGAATAGTGATACCGACTATGCTGAATATCAAACAATGGCTCTTGATACTTATTTTGAAAATTGCGAAACATTGGAAGCCAAAGCTCTTTTCATTTCTATTTTATATGCCATGAATCCACCACCAAAAGTGCCCTTCACTTCTCAACCTCATAAAGCTGAAAAAAGAAAGCAACGCCCAGGTGAAATGATTAAAAAAATTCTTTCACAAATGGGCGCGGCAGGTGGAAAAACATTACAAGCCATTCACTCTTATCCAGGAACAAGTGATAGTATTAAAGAAGATTTAAAAGATTCAAAAAGCAACTTTAATCCACCTAAAAGATATCAAATTTTTGAAAGAATTGAGGCCGCTGAAACATTTGATGATGGCAAATTAAAAGGGCAAACCCCTTATGTTGGAAGATTGCTTGGTTCTGGATCTTTTGGTTTTACAATTGAAGTGAAAGATGACCCAGAAGCCCAAACAGGGCATGCTTTAACCATGTTGCATCCAAATGCTTTGGAAACGGCTAATAATCAATTTAAAAAGTTTTTTACACCAATTTCTAAAAAATTAGCCTCACGCAACAAAAAACTTTTTGGCGCTCTTCCAAGTATTATTCAGCAAGCCAGACACTTAACCGCCATTGAAGCTGACTTTTTGGTGGGTGGTGCGCAAACAAAAGTGGCTGAAGAACAATATAAAGGCATTCAAGTTCAAGTAGATGGTCAAGAATTTCAAATTTCAGCTGCTCATATCAGCGATTTTGGAAGAAGATTCAAAAAAACAGAACTGGCTCATGGCGAACATTTTAACGATCTTCCTGAAAAAACAAAAGAACAACAAGCTTATAAAAAAGCTGTTGCCAAAGCGATTTTCACAACCGAACTTTACACGCTGTTGCAAATGGGACCCATTGATTCAGATAGGCATGGCGCTCAAGTGCGCGTGAATGGTTCAAAGATTACGTTATTTGACCATGGGGCCATTGATTTTGAATGCCAATACCTAGGAAAAGATAAAAATGGGCACACCATGTTGCAACAAGCAACGCCTTATATCCCATCTGTAAGTGAAAGACGCCATCTTGGTAAATTAATTGCAAAGGCAATGACAAGAGCCCATAAAGGCGAAGATTTTACAGGCGCTTTAATTGATGTTTTATCCAAAGATAGCATGCACACTTCTTTGGTCGAAAAAGTAATAAGTCTTTTTTCTTCAAAAGAAAAAGTGAAACGACCCAAATTAAGCGCCACTATGCAACGCGCGTTATTAGCTCTTGGCGATTATATTAGCGCAATGGGAAAAACGCCTGAAGAAAGAAGCCAAGCTGTTCAAGAATGCCTTTCTTCTGTGATGCAACATCAAGAACAATTAGATGACGTGTTAATTATTTCAATTGGAAGAAACTTGCCAAAGAAAATTCGCCAATCTCTTTTAAATGGCAATAAATCAACCTCTGGGGTTCACTTTGTTGATGCTCATCCATATCAAAAAAATCAAACACCTACATATGAAAGATGGATTATGAAACACTTTATGCCACCAATAGAAAAAGCACCTCAAACGCTCCAAGAACTTAAAGAAACAGATTCTTTAATTAAAGAAATTGAAGAAAAAGAATTTTCAGCGCAAAATGAGGCAAGACAAGCAGCAAGAAATCAAAAGCTGATCTCTTCTACATTGGCAAACCGTGGCGGAAGATAAAAAAGAAAAAAGCCCTTAAAAAAACTTTCTTTTAGGGGCTTTTTTATGCTTAAAAACCATTTAAACCTTGACTTTTTTATTCCAAAGAGATAGTTTAACAAAACTTATTTTTTAATAGAGGATTAATCTGATGGGATATCAAAAAGTAAATGATCATGAATATGAATGGATGAAAAAAGAAATCCAAAAAAGAATAGATGAAAAAAACACGGATATTTTTTGCGCCATTAACCGCATTGGTTCAATTACAAAAGTTTTATCTGAAAATGCTAAAGGAACCATTTTTTTAAATAACCGTGATTTTAAAAAACTTTATCCAGCCTTAATTTCAAAAGAATTTCAAAATTCTAAAGTCAACTTAATTGTTTCGGCAGAAGTTTTGTTAGATGAAAAAAAAGAAACACCCTACACGTTTTTTTTAGAGGATCGGTTTATTCAATTAAAACAAGAAAAAGCCCCTTCCCTTCAAGATCTTCCAAATCCAAAAAGAATTTTTATTGCAGATTCAAGTGTTCACTGTGATTCCTTTATGATTTTTAATAACAAAAGCTATATTTTAAAAATTGAAAATGCTGAACAACCTTATTTTAGTTGCGCTTTAAATGCCACACATAGCCAAAGCCAATCCAAACGATTAGAAATGCTTTCATCAGCTATGATTAAAATTAAAAGCCTTTCAGTTCCTTTTCAAGATGTTCAGAAAAAAATATCTCAACATCTCAAGAAAAATAGATTAGATGATAGCCATGAGAGAGAATAAAAAATCAATTTATCAAAATATTCTTGATTTAACAAGATCAATAAATAAAGCCATTTTGCTTCAAACAGATAGCGAACCTTTTGATAAAAAAGAATACCTTCAAGCTGTTTTAGAACCCTTAACAACAAACGAAGATATTGTTTATCCAATTAAAAACAATCGGCTTAAGCTTGTGATGGAATATTTTTTAATCAATCCGCAAAATAATGTTAAACTTTATTTAACGCAACAAGGCGTTGATGAGCTTTATGATGTTTTAAAAGATAAAAATAAGCATCCAAATCTTCAATTATTTTTAGATCAAAAAATAAATCCTTATCAAGCAAGAGATTTATTTAATAAAGCGAGCTTTGTTGATTTTCAAGGGACAGATTCTGACTTGCCTTCTTTTGGCATTATTAATGAAAAACATACGCTAACCTATAATAGTGAAGGAGGCGGTTTTTTAATTCATTTTAACACTGAATCAACTCTTGAAGGGGAAAAGCATTTAAAATTAAGACAAAAAGCTTTTGATATATTAACTTCATTGGCAAACCCGCCTTTAAAACCCAGATGGATTCGATCAAATGTTTTATCGCCCGATCAAGTTTCAAGTCGCACAAAGGATTAAAAAATGGCTGAAGAAAATAAACCCTTGCTCTCAGAAAAAGAATTTTTGCGTGGTATGAGATATCTTTTAAAGCATGAACGATCTTCTTTGTTTTATAGCAATTTATATCTGCCAGCTTTATTAAAAGAATTTTGTTGCAAACCGGCAACAAAAATTCAACTTTTCTTAAAAGAGGAAGAAATTCAAAAATTTGAAAGCGTTTTAAAACAGATGCATTTCGCCTTTGGTAAACAACAAGTTTTTATGAATGCACCTAAAACGTTTTCAAATAAAACACTTCAGATTATTGAAGACGTGTTACCACACCAAATTGTTTATATCTCAGAAAAAAAATCCCCAATTTCTTTTATCGTTATTGATGAGAAACATTATTTTTTAAAACATCAAGAAAAAGAAGGATTTTTGGCCGCCTTAAATGCCGATAAAGATATTGAAATTAAAGATTATTTGAAAACGGCAATTCAAGCCATGAAAGAAATTGAAAAAGAAGCTGTTTTATATCAAGGTAAGCCAATGCTTCTTGAAAAAAAGAATCCTGTTTTTCCTTTAACAAACAAAGAAAGAACAAAAGAATAATTTTATTCTTCAAAAGCTTTTAAAATAACCGCTCTTATTTCAGGGGAAATGTTTAGGGTTAAAAAATCATTTAAATGAATATCCATTTCATAGAAAGCTTGATGTTCCAAAGAAAAAGCCCCTCCCCCTTTTTCAACCAAAACTTTAAAAGAAAACTGACGTGTTTTTTGCCTGACCTAAAGATATAATCAAAAAAGCCAAGATAAGAAACAAATTCCTTTACTTCTAACCCTGTTTCTTCTGTTACTTCCCTAGCTAAAGCTTCAATCAAAGACTCATTTAAATCTAGTGTTCCACTTGGAAGCTCCACCAAACCGCCATAAAATCATCTTAAGCTCTTTTAATAAAACCTTTTTAAGACGCTGGTTTAAATAACGGCGCCCCACAACCAATTTTTGAATCTGATCTTGGTGGGCATGATTAATCAAGCCATCAATTAAATTTTGATGACTCATATTCCCCTTCCTTGCCCCTTGTTTTTATTCGGAACGATATCTGTTATTCACAGCTAATTTTTGAGCTGCTTGTAACACACGGTTTCTTGAACAAACATTAATATTTTGATGTGGAATAATTTCTTTCATAATCGCGCCGATTTGAGTGGCCACAAAACTTTGTTCATAAGAAGAAAGCATTTGCCACAAAGCTGTTTGCTTATGTTTGGCAGCCATCATGGCTGGCGTTAATCCATCATGATTCTTAACCAATGGGTTCGGCGAAAAGTTCTTAATCAAATATTCAGCATCAAATGTTTTTTGAGGCATATTATATTCGCCTTCTTGCACCGTGTTATACATGCGGATACTGCCACTTGAGACCACATGATGCAACAATGTGTTCCCATGTTTATCTTGCCCATCAACATCGCACCCTTTTGAAAGCATACTTTTAATCTTTTCAATTTGAGGTTCAATTTGATGATTTCTTTTATCCGTGATTTCTTCAACTAAACTTTCAATTGTGATATTCATTCTCATTTTACTTTATCCTTATTTTAACAAATCATCTGCCAACGCATTTAATACCTCAACATCTTCTTTTTTCAAGGCAGATTTAATTGAAACATGATTTTCAATCAATGTGATATTTTTAAGCTCTCCCATTTCTTTTTTCATGATTTTTGCAGCCAGTGGCGCCCAAGAGCCATTTTCAATAAACCCAACGGTTCTGTTTTGATAATTTTTGCTTTTTAAATGGTGCATAAATGTGGCCATATAAGGGAAAACATCTCCATCATATGTGGGGCTTGCCAAAACTAAATGCGAATATCTAAACGCATCTTCAACAGCCTCTGCCATATCATCTCTTGCTAAATCGGCAATCGCTGTTTTAATGCCTTTTGCATCCAAAATTTCTTTAAGTTTTAAAGCAGCTTGCTTGGTGTTCCCGTAAATGGAGGTATAGGCAATAAAAACGCCCGCATCTTCCGCTTTATATGAGCTCCAAATATCATATTTATTTAAATAATATCCCAAATTTTCAGTGAGCATTGGGCCATGAAGCGGAAAAATCTTTTGAATATCAAGTGTTGAAGCTTTTTTAAGCAACGTTTGAACAGGAGCTCCATATTTGCCCACAATGTTAATATAATAACGGCGCGCTTCGCAATCCCATTCTTCATCATAATCAAGCGCCCCAAATTTACCAAACGCATCTGCTGAAAAAAGAATTTTTTCTTTTTGTTCATAAGCAACCATCACTTCTGGCCAATGAACCATCGGTGCAAAAACAAATGAAAGCGAATGTTTGCCTAATAAAAGCGTTTCTCCTTCTTGAACAATAACTTTTTTGCCTT
Source organism: Alphaproteobacteria bacterium (assembly GCA_045655105.1). Classification (GTDB taxonomy): domain Bacteria; phylum Pseudomonadota; class Alphaproteobacteria; order CAAHEQ01; family UBA3637; genus RGIG4140. Next base: position 47,568 of record JAZOOQ010000036.1, read on the forward strand.
CTAAATCAATCCCTTCAAAAAAACTTTCCATCATATGAAATGCCTTTTGATTTGAAACAACTTTTGTATTTGGATAAGCTTTTAAAAATAAATCAATGCTCCCGGCATGATCTGGTTCCATATGAAGAACAACCAAATAATCTGGTTCTTTACCATTTAAAACTTCTTTTAAATTTGAAAGCCATTCCCCTGCTTTATGGATATCCACCGTATCCATCACAGCTGTTTTTTCATCCATAATCACATAAGAGTTATATGAAATTCCATTTGGAACAATATATTGCCCTTCAAATAAATCAATTTCTTTATCATCCACACCAATATAATAGATATTTGAAACCAACTGTTTATTTTCCATGTGATCACCCTTCATTTTCTAAATTAATATGGGAAAAAGTTTAGCAAATAATTTTGAATTTTTCAATCATTTTTAAAAAAGATATTGACAAGTTTAAAAAGAAATTATATTTTACTTCACATGAACACATCTATTATTTTTATTATTACAAACATTTTTACTTTTTGGTTTAAAAAATCAAAGGGAGCTGTTTGTTAGTAATAAAATTAAAATAAAAGAATCAAAATAGCAGCTCTTTTCAATTTGAAAAGAGTTTTTTTTATAAAAAAGGAAGACTATGACATTAAACACTTATGAATTTAACAATCTTTTAACTGCTTTACCTGCTTTAAGAAAAATATATAACTCGGGCACTTTGAAAGATTATTTTCAAGAAGAACTGGCTGATTTTCTTTTAGAAACCGATAAAACAACGCCTGATACCGCGCTTCTTTTAGAAACAATTTATGAAGAAACTGCCAGACTTTATGATAAACAAACGGCAAAAGAAGTTGTGAAACAATTAAGCTATCTTCCCATTATGGAATCTGGCACACATTTAGCTTTTTTAAGAGATTATGATAACCCGCAAAAAGAAGAAACAAGAGCTCTTTTAAATCAAAATATTTTAATTTCCGCTTCGTTAATGAAACAAGCTGGCGCCAAATATCATATTGGTTTTTATGGTTCAAATGTTTCTCTTTCCCATCCTTGTAGTGGGGGATATTTCCAAGTGGGTGATACCATTTTCCCAGTTGCAAACAATAATAAAATCAGCAAAAGCATTTTATATCAAAGCGATAAAATATCTAGCGAATATTTTAATGAAACTGTTTTATTATCAGCCACATTAAATCATTTGGAAAAAACATTAAACACGATTTTAAATCAAGAAAATTGCCCTTGTAAGGAAAAATACAAAGCGGCACTTAAAATTGTTTCTCATTTAACGGCAACAACAAATTTAAAAAATCTTCAAACGGCTTATTCCTCTTTAAAAGAAGGGAAAAAACAGCTGATTGAAGAAACAAAACAAGACTTAAACCTTCTTTCCAAAAGAATGTTTGATTATTCATTTGATGATATTAAAAACCAATATCAAGCGTTAAAAAACATTTTTGAACAAGAAAACCTTTCAACGCTTGCAGACCAAACGGCGGTTTATCAATCTTATTATTTGAACCAAATATTAAATAAAGCAAAGATGAAACAAATCACCTTAGATGGAACTGAAATCACAAGAAAATTCTTAATCAAAGCCTTGCAAAGCGAAGATTCCATTTGGTCAAAAATCTTTTCCAACCCACACTATTTTAATAAATTTCAACAATCATTAAAAGGAATAAGAGCCGCTTGGAAAGAAGATGAATCCCCTTTTGTTGGCATTTCAAAAGATAAAGAAATGCGCAAAAGCTTTTCCATTAAACTTCATAAGCTTTCTCACGATAAAGAAACACTTCTTGAATTATTAAAAACAAAGCAAATTGCACCTTCAAGTGCCTTAATTTGCCTTGCAACTCAAAGTGCAAATATTTTAGCACATGGGGGATTTTTCCAATCCACATATGCAGAAAAAATGAAACAAGGATTTCAAGGTTTTTTAACTCAAATTCATGAAAATAAACTGAAAGAAAAATTAGAGGTGATGCCTGTTGATTTAATGTTTTTAAGCTTAGGCGTGATCAGCGAATCAAAAACAAAAAAACCTCTAAAACTTTCAGAAATTGCCAAATTGCCTGAAGATAGATTGGCAAATATGATGAATGTGATCCCTTATATTGGCGCAGCTAAATCCGTTTTAGCAACAGCTGGTATTTTAAACACTTATTTGAATAACACGGCTCCTGGTTATATTGAAACTGAATCCATGAAAAACAAAGAAAAACTTGTTCAAAAAATCTCAAAATATCCAGAAGCTTATAAAATTTCATTCAAGCAAATGGCCCAGTTACAAGAAAGGGGATCTTAATGATTTTAAAAAAAATTCAAACAGAACATATTGTTTCAAATTTGTTTTATACCACAACGCATAATGCTTTTTATAAAGATATGTATTCCGATTTTGGGCTTAAAGAGGCATTGGTTCACCCTGCTCTTTATGATAAATTAATTCAGCTTGAACCCAAACTAAAGGCTCTTGGATTAAAGCTTGTGATCTATGACGCGTTTAGACCCCTTGAAGTGCAAAAATATATGTTTGAAACGGCACCAGATTATTTAAAACCTTATATCGCCCCACCACCTGAAGAAACATCTAAACGCGGCTTTCATCCCAGAGGCGTTGCCATCGACTGTTATTTAACTGACTTACAAGGCAATGAACTTGAATTTCCAACCAAACCTGATGCGTTTTATGAAGGATATGAACAAGACCCCTCTTTTCAGGAATATTTAAAAAAATGTCACCGCGATTATAAAGGGGATGATGTTTCATTAACCGCCTATCAAAACAAAGAATTGCTTGAAAATTTAATGAAAGAAATTGATTTAGAACCACTTCCTCATGAATGGTGGCACTTTAATTTGAAAGAAGCGTGGACTTATCCATTAATTAGATCTTTAAAAAATGTGACAATTCTTTAAAAAAGGTGTTGACATTTCATCTTTAGAGGCGTATTTTAGAAATATGATAACAAAAACAGTAAACTTTTTTGGTTTTTATTTTTACTCTTTTTACTTTAGAAAGTAAAAGGAGCGTTTTTTGTTAGCAAACTAATTATTTTAACGATTCAAACGAAAAACAGCTCTTAATTTTAGAAGGGCTGTTTTTTTTATATTAAGAGGAACAAGATGACAGATAAAACATACATTGAAAAAGTTGATCAAATAAAAAGTCTTTTAAAATCGCAAAAGATTTATGACTATATGTTAGGATTAATGAACGTTCGAATTAAAAACAAACTGCCAAAAGAAGAAGCTTTGCGCATTAAATATGATGCTGAACGCTTAAAAAAACAAGGCGAGCTTGGAATGAATCAAATTCTTGCTCATGAAAAAAATGAATTGGTAAACATTTTAAAAAGCAACCAATTGGTCAGACATTATGCCCTTTTAGTGGTGGGTGCAGATTATGGAACAAATGCATTCATTAAAGATTTAGAAACAAATTTAAAAAAAGTTGAAATGTCAAAACCTTATGCCATGCCGATTATTCAAAACAAAATTAAAATTCCAGCTGATCGCATTCGCCATTTAACTTATTGTTAAAAAATAAGATTGACAATATGTTTTTAATCTGTTATCATTAGTTCTAATAAAGAAAAAGGATGTTTATGTTTATATCAACTTTCAAAACTTTGAAACAATCTAAACGTGAGGAAGATTTCTCCCGTTAGGTGTTTGATATTAACGAAACAAAACAATCAGAAACGGGATCAAAAAAGGTCTCGTTTTTTTTATCAATAAAAGAAAGGGAAACAAATGGGCGAGATGACAAAATTCACAGTGAATAATCAAAGATTTTGGTCTGGGTTATTGACTAAAAAAGATGGGAAAGAAATTTCCCCCGCCCCTTTTTTCATTTATCCTCTTTCTGAAAAACATAGTCAAGCCATGGCGTTTCTTTCCAAAAAGATTTATAAACATTTAAAAGAAGAAGAACAATGCTTTATTCACAAGCATTCTGCCTCTTATTATGATGAAGTTTTTAAAAAACAAGATATCATTTTTGTGGGCGTTTTTCATGAATCAAAATTAATTGGGATGAGTTACTTAAAAGTTTGCTCAAATTCAAAAACGTTTCAAGATGAAATTCCAAGCTACCCCTATCAATCTTTTTCAAATGGTCAAAAAGTTGCCACTTTAGGAGGCGATTGCGTTCATCCCCAATTTAGAGGGAATGGCTTAAATCAATTGATGATTGAATACCGCATTGAGCTTGCTAAACAACTTAAATGTGATGCCATTTATTCGATTATTGACAGAAATAATCATTGGAACATGCCCCCTTATTTTAACAATCGTTTTCAAATGCTTTCTTCTGGCATTGATCCAAGTGATGGCGGGCAAATTGCTGTGATGTGCTATAAAGATAAGCAACCTCAACGCATTGGAAAAGAAATTTTAATTCCCTCGCATCATTTTGGAACGATCGATAAATTGCTTCAAAATGATTTTGTTGGCTGTGTTTATCATCCTAAAACAAAGCAAATTGCGTTTAGAAGAACCGCCCTGCCCCTGCATATCAGATCTCATCAACAAATTAAGCAAATTCGGCGCTTGCGTCAACAATTAAAGGAGAATCAAAATGTTTAAATCCATTGTTTTTAAACATGAAACAGAAGGAAAAAATATTTTAATTTTAGGAGCCGTTCATGGAAACGAAACCGCTGGCACAAAGGCTCAATATGAAATTATTAAGGAACTCCAAGAAAAAAAACATACCCTTCAATCAGGATCCATTACCTTTATTCCCATTGTGAACGAACAAGCTTATCAAAAAGATGTGCGCGGAATTGATGATAATTTAAACCGCGTTGTTAAATTTCATGAAAACCCACAAACAAATGAAGAAAAAATTGCAAATCAGCTGATTAAAGAAATTGAAAAAGCAGATATTCTTTTAGATTTGCATTCAACGCATTGCCAAAAAGATGAACCTTTTGCTTTTATTGATCATCCAAGCCAAGAAAACCTTGAGTTTTTAAAGATCATCCCTGTTCAAACAGCACTTGCCGGTTGGCCAGATATTTATAAAAACAACCATGAAATTGAAAATAATTGCACTGAGGAATATGCGTTTTTAAAGAATACCTGGGCTTTAACGGTTGAATGCGGTTATCATAAATCAATTGAGGCCATTCAAGTTGCCAAAAAATCCATTTTAAACACGCTTTATCATTATGGCGTTTTAAAAGGAAGTTCCCAAGAAACAAAAAAAACGATTGTCACGCTTCAAAACTTTGTAATCAAAGAAAAAGAAGGAAGATTCAGCAAAAATTATATTCATTTAGATGCCATTAAAAAAGGAGATGAAATTGCCGTTTATGAAACAGGCGAAAAAATTTATGCCCCGTTTGATGGGTTTATTATTATGCCAAATCATGAGGCAAAAATAAATACAGAATGGTTTTATTTTGGAAAAAACATCTAACTTTTCAAAAAGATATAAAAAAAATTAAAAAAAATTAAAAAAAAGGCTTGCATTTTATTTTAAAATAAGATAATAATAGTTTCATTGTTCCAGCGTAGCTCAGTGGTAGAGCAATCGGCTGTTAACCGATCGGTCGTAGGTTCGAGCCCTACCGCTGGAGCCATTAAAAGAGATCCCATTTGGGGTCTTTTTTTTATGCGTTTTATATAAAAGAAAGCTATACATTCGCTTGCAAAATTCAACGTTCTTGAGAAAGAAACACTTAAGCCCCTCACCCTAAAGCATCATAAATAACATATATCCAGTGAAACAAATCCCTCACCCCAATGGACGAATACCCGCACTAACAGAGAACCCACCACACACTAACAAGCGGATATTTCATACTAACAGAGGCAATGCCGCATACTAACAAGGCGGACATACTCCCATAGAGAAACCACCGCACACTAACGAAGCGGATATTTCATACTAACAGAGGCAATGACACACACTAACGAAGCGGACATACCCATAGAGAAACCTCTTCTTCACAACATGCCAAAAACGCTAAAAAAATGCTTCGTCTTAGCCAAATTGCCTAAAAATAAAAAGCTTTCTCCCGAAAAAAAACATTCCCA
>JAZOOQ010000037.1:0-17147 GCA_045655105.1 Alphaproteobacteria bacterium
AAAGACAATAACGAAACTTTCTTAAAAATTCAAGAAATTCTTATAAAAAGAGGGTATTCTTTAAAAAAGAGGGGGAAAGAAGAAAGAGTTAGAGAGGTGAATTATTTGAATATGTTGAATTTTTTATTGTTTTATGATAAACTAAATGATGTGATATATAGGGGGCGACTATGTTAAAATATGTTGTTATCTTTTTGCTTTTTTGTGTGGCTTCTGTTTCATCTAAAGCCAATGATGGGTATCTTGTTACAGAGGTTGAAGAGTTGAATTGTCCCCGAGTGGAAATTTGTTTTGATAAAAATAATCAGCCTTATACGGGGCATGTTGTTGATTATGATTCGAATGGTCTTTTATATGAAAAATCATTTTATTTAAATGGGAAATTAGAAGGTGAACGTTGGTTTCTTTATGAAAATGGTGAAGTTGAAACTTATTATCGTCACCATAAAGGGATTACGCTTTATTTTGTGAAATATTCAAAGAATCAGCAAAAAGAATTTGAGTATTATTTAAGACCAGATTCAAAAACAAAAGAAGTTAAGGATGAGTTTTTATTTTATCATCCGAATGGGAATGTGAAAAAAAGGGAGGTCTTTAACCCAAGTGGGGGAGGATATATGCAAGTTTTTAGCGAAAATAATATCTTGGAATTTGAAAGTGAATTTATGTTAGCCGATCCAAAGGAAGGGAGGCTATCTGAGAAATATCTGCATGGTAAGTCAATTCTTTATCATCCGCAAAGTGGAAAGATTGTAAGCACGCGCCAATATCATTTGGGAAAAATAAACGGTCAAGAAATTAATTATTATGAAAACGGGCAAATTGAAAGTGTTATCACTTATAAAAATGATCAAAAAAATGGCCCGGCCGTTTATTATGATGAAGATGGAAGATTGTTGAAAAAAGAAAATTATGTCAATGGGTTATTGCATGGGGTAAATGAGCTTTATTTGGGGAATATTATAATTCGAGCCCCTCTTGAAAATGGCGTGAGAGAGGGAACTGCTCAAGTGTTTCAAGATGGTAACTTGGTGAGTGAATGGGTTTATTCCAACGGCGAGTTGATTGATAAAAGAGATTATTAGTTTATTTAAAAAAAAGTTAAAAGAGGCGTTGTTTTTAATTCCAGTAATTTGAATTAATAAAACACTGTTCAACTTCTTTTTTGTCTTTAATTACCCCATTTTCCGGCTTTAAAAGCATTTTTGTGATACGCTTCCATTTGTCTTCTTCGATTGAACTTTCATTGTTAAGAGCGATATCTAAAGCCGTGCAACCATTCACATCTGATGCAGTCACATCAATTCCTTTTGATATTAATAAAGCAATAAGTTCTTCATCTTCTTTATCAACAGCAAAATGCAATAAGGTTTGATTTTTATTGTTTTTGATATTTATATCAGCACCATTGTTGACGAATAAAGAAACTTCTTCTGCATCAAAAGGTTCGTTGATTAATATTTCTTCTAACGGGGTGCGATTAAAATTATTTTTGATATTTATGTTTGCTTTATTTTGAATTAAAAGATTGAACAGTTCAGCATCTTCTGCAAAAAATAAGGGTGTTTCTCCCTTTTTGTTTTTTTCATTCACATTTGCCTTATTATTGATAAGGATTTGAGTGGCATCAAGATTATTCGCCTCAACAGCCCAATGTAATGGGGTGTCACCGAAGTCATTTTTGATATTTACATCTGCTTTATGTTGAATTAAAAGAGAGAGGGCTTCTTCATTTTCGATGGTGTGAAGTGGCGTATTATGATTGTTATCTTGAACATTAACAAGAGCTTTTGCATCAATTAAAACTTGAAGGATTTGTGGGTCATTGGCAAAAAATAATGGTGTTCGTCCCAGATGATTTTTTTCATTCACATTTGCCTTATTTTCGATAAGTATTTTAACGGTTTCCAACTGATGATTTTTAACAGCAAAATGCAAAGGCGTTTCGCTTAAATCATTTTTTTCATTCACATTTGCTTTTTTTTCAATTAACAGCTTTAAGATATCAAAAGTTTTTCCGTCAATTGCATTTAAAGAGATGTTTGATATAATATGCAAGGGCGTTTCCCATTTATAATTTTTTTGGTTGACATCAAGTCCTTGATCAACCCAAAAGGAAAAAAGGTCAAAATTTTTGTTATAGGCGGCAATATGCAACAATGAATTGCCTTTTTCATCCGTGTAGTTTAAGTTGGGGGTGATATTTTTTTCTTTTAATTTACTTAATAATAATAAAACCGATTCTTTATCATTAATTAAATGGAATGGCAGCATTTTATTGTTATTTTCAGCCAATATATCAGCTTTGTTATTTAAAAGCCATTCAACAGTTTTTTTATCTTTTGCATAATGGAGCAAGGTGTTGCCAAAATCATCTTTTTTGTTGATGTTTATCCCAGTTTGAATGGTTTTTTCAAGAAGGTCTAAATGATCTTGATTGCTGATATGCTTAAAGATATTTTCCATTTCATGAGAGAAAAAAGGTTTTTGACTTAAAAGATGAAGATAAATTTTTTCATCCTTAATAAAAAAGGCATATTCAAGAGGAGTCGTCTGATGATTAGTTGGATATTTTAAATTAAGATAGGTATCATCCTTTGGGTTCCATTGATTGAAGTTTTCAATAAAGCGTATATTTGGATTGGCATTATTATCAAGGAGAAGAGAAATCATTTTCTCATCTTTATTTAAAACGGCATAGGTTAATGGCGTTGGATAAGGATAGTTATTATAATTGATGTTTACGCCTTGTTTTAAAAATAAAGAAACAATATTATGTCGTTTTAAATAAACGGCTTTATGTAAATCGGTTTGGCTTATTTTTGCGCCAGATTCAAGAAGAAGTTGAGCGCATTCTTCGCAATTATTTCTTATGGCAACTTTTAAAGGCGTTGTTCCATGACAAGCGGCAACATTGACATCAAACTTTTCTTGCAATAATCGTTTGATTATAGGAATATCTTTATTTTGAATGGCAATATGCAAGGGAGAAAAAGAATAGCTCGTTGTCCACTTATCATGGTAATTGTTTTTTAATAAATAATCAACAACTTGAATATGCCCTTTATAAACAGCCAGAGTTAGAGGTATTTTATTTTTAAATGGATATGTTGTGATATCTTCTTGTATATGAAAATCCAAGGGGGCATCAGAAAAAAGAGGAATAATACGGTGGTTGGTGCTGCGTGCTGTATATTGGCAGGGGGGATGATTAAGTATTACCCCTCTTAAGGTGACGGGATATTTTTCGTTAAATTTTTGTTTTTCCTCATGCAAAAGTTTAACCATATCAAGATTTCCGATATAAGAAGCAAACATCATCGGGGTGGCATTATTGGCGGATTGTTCATCAAAAGGGGAGGGTTTTGAAGTTAAAATAGGGTCTTTTTCAAAATCAAGAGTTGCCTGTTGAATGATTTTTTTTGCTTTTTCAATGTCATTATCTAAAACAGCTTGATGAAGAGGGGGTAGACTTTCTTGTTTATTTTCTTGAGCATTAAGCGTTAAGTTTGAAAGAAAAAATAAAGATAAAAAAGTTGTTGTAAGCAAAAATTTGTTCATAGAAAAATCCCCCATGTGTTTTTCTTTATGATTTCAAATTATGTATGATTTGTCAATAGTTATATTCTTTACAAAGACTATAATTTTATGAAAGAATCGTTTCAATCACAACAAAGCTGACAGCAAATTCTTTTTCATCTGATAAGGATAGATGAATTTGATAAGGTTTGTTATTTGTTTTTTTCTTTAACGTTTCAAGGGCTTTTCCTTTAATCACAAAAAAGGGAGCGCCTTTTATATCATTTTGAACTTCAATATCTTGAAAAAAGGCTTCCCCTCCAATGCCAGAGCCAAGAGCTTTTGAAAAAGCTTCTTTAGCGGCAAAGCGTTTGGCAAAAAAAGAGGCTCTTTTTAAAGGAGAAAGTGATTGGGCTTTTTCTCTTTCAAAAGCAGAAAAAACCTTTTCTTCAAAAGAAGTGCCAAATTTTTTAAGGGTTGTTTCAATGCGGTTCACTTGAACCAAATCCGTTCCAATACCAATAATCATATTTTTAAACCTTTAACCGATGAACTAATGAAACAAGGGAAGATGAACGGAACGATTGAATTAAAACATCCAAAGCAGAGCTGTTTTTCACTTCAACTTCAATTAAAATTTCACTCAAGCCATTTTTGCGATTTTGCAATTTTAAATTCGTGATCACAACATTTTGTTTAGCGGCAATATTTGTGATTTCGCTTAAAACAGAGGGCTTATCTTCCACTTCCAAAAGAAGTTTGGCGGGCAACATTTTATCTTGCATCACAGAGGCATTCCATTCAATTGGAAGCCAGCGTTCTGGTTCATCTTGATATTGATTTAAGCTGGAACAATCCGCTGTATGCACCGTGACGCCTTTCCCTGTTGTGATAATGCCAACAATGCTATCGCCAGGAAGCGGATGGCAACATTTGGCAAAATTAAGTGCAATTCCAGAAATAAGACCCGTAACCGGCATATTTTTATCCGTTAGGCTTGCTTTAGAATCTTTTTTCTTAAAGATTGAAAGGGCTTTTTTAAGCGTTGATTTAGAGCAATCAGGATGCAATTCATGGAAAACATCTTTAAAAGAAACAACTCCAGCGCCAATGGCTGCCAATAAATCAGAAACTTGTTCTTGATCGGCTTTTAAGAAGGATTTATATTTTGGCAATAAGGGTTGCAAATCTTTATCCGTAAACGTGAGCCCGAACTCTTTTGATTCATTAACAAATTGACTTCTGGCTGATTGAACGTTTTGTTCATATTTCAGCGTTCTAATATATCTTCTGATACTGGCTTTTGCTTTTGCGGTAACGGCAATATGTTCCCATTCTGGGGAAGGGGTTTGGCTTTTATTGGTTAATACTTCAACTTGATCACCATTTTGAAGTTCCGTTCTTAAAGGAATAATTTTACCATTGATTTTAGCACCAACACAAGTATCCCCTACGCGAGAGTGAACCGCATAGGCAAAGTCAATGGCGGTGGCGCCTTTTGGAAGAGTGATTAAATCTCCTTTAGGAGAAAAGCAAAAAACTTGATCTTGATAAAGCGCAATTTTGGTATGTTCCAAAAAGTCATTTGGATCAGAGCACCGATTCATCAAATCTAATAAATCACGAAGCCAGCGATATTGCGTTCCTTCTTTTGAAGCCCCTTGTTTATATTCCCAGTGCGCGGCCACACCCATTTCAGCCACATCATTCATTTCTTTTGTTCTGATTTGAACTTCAATGCGTCGATTAAGTGGACCGATCACGCCTGTATGCAAGGAACGATAGCCATTTTGTTTTGGCGTTGAGATATAATCTTTATATCGCCCACCAATCATGGGGTATTTCGTGTGAATCACCCCAAGGGCTTTATAACAATCTTCAATGGAATTAACAATAATTCTGAACGCAATAATATCACAAACTTGCTCAAATGGAATATTCTTAACTTGCATTTTATGCCAAATAGAGTAGGGGCGTTTTTCCCTTCCTTTCACAGTGGCTTCAATGCCATGTTCTTTTAAATCGCATTCTAATTGAGCAATTACTTTGGCAACATCTTCTTTGCCTTGTTCGCTTAAAAATTTAAGACGCGACACAATTGTTTTATGCGCATCTGGATAAAGATTTAAAAAGCAATAATCTTCAAGTTCATCTTTAATGGCTTGCATCCCCATGCGTTCAGCAAGAGGCACATAAATTTCAAGCGTTTCGGTTGCAATACGCGTGCGCTTTTCTTGGGCACGGATATGCAAAGAGCGCATATTATGAAGACGATCGGCAAGTTTAATTAATAAAACGCGGATATCTTCGCTGATTGCCAACACAAGTTTTTGAAAGTTTTGTGCTTGTTTAGATGCTTGCGGGGTGATTTCCAGCTTTGAAAGTTTTGTCATCCCGCGCACAAGATCGGCAATTGTTTGGCCGAAAAGTTCTTTTAAATCTTCATAAGAAGCAGCAGTATCTTCCACCGTGTCATGCAATAAGGCGGCAATAATGGTGGCATAATCCATGCGATAGCCGATTAAAATTTCGGCCACTTCAAGGGGATGAGAAAAATAGGGGTCACCTGATTCACGCTTTTGCGCAGCGTGCATTTTCATGGCGAATACATAAGCGCGGTTTAAAGCCTCTTCATCAGCGACAGGGTCATATGATTTTACTTTTTCAACCAGCTCGTATTGGCGCACCTTCAGGTCCCCCCGTTTTTAAACTGTTTAAAAATTAAGCGTTGTTGATATCATCAAAAACTTGGAATGAATCTGATTCTTCAAATTCTGTATCAGAATATAAAGAAGAAGTTAATTCAGCAGTGATATCTTGATCTTCTTCTTTTTGAACAGATTGAATTTGAGGGCGCGCATAATGTTGCAAAGAAGAAATCATGTTTTCTTTTTGTTGTTCAATATTAATTGTTTCTTCTTCAATTTCACGAAGAGCCACAACCGTGTTTTTATCATTATCTCTTGAAACTGTTAACGGAGAACCAGCATCTAACGATTTGGCTCTGCTTGAAGCAGTTAAAATCAAATCAAAACGGTTTGGGATTTTGTTAACGCAATCTTCGACTGTTACGCGGGCCATAAAAATTTCCTTTCTTTTTAGCTAAAAAATATATATAGAATGAATTATATCTTTTTTTTTATGAAAAAGCAAGATAAAAAAAATAAAAACAAGGTTAAAACTTTGTTGATTATTTCTTTTTTGTTTTGTATAATCGAAAGAACGAAAGTTGGGGATAGTAAAAGTTTTAAAATTTTTTTTAATTAAGGGGAAAAAATGTTTAGTAGGGTGGTGTTTTATTTTTTATTAATGGTTGCTAAAAAGATGGGGCCGTTAATGACAAAAAGGGTGATAAGTCTTGGATTAAAGAGCCAAATTTTTCAGCCACAAAAACGCTTAAGTGACCGATTAAAAACGAATTTGTTGGGCAGAACGCACCAATCGCCTTTAGGTTTAGCCTCTGATTTTGATCGATATGGTAAATATTTTGATTTTTTGGTTCCAATGGGTCTTTCTTTTGGAGAACTGGGCTCTTTTACGCTTTTGGCAGAATCTTCAAAAGAAAGGTATATGTTTTTATTGAAAGATAAAGCTTTATATATTCAGGGGGCGACAACACCAAATCCAGGTATTTCAAAAGCGGTTCAAATGTTGGCTGCTCGCAGAAAATATTCAGCTTTTGTGGGCGCTTCATTAATTTCCTTCGGGTCAGAAGGGGAAGCTTATAAAACTTCTTCAAGCGCTATGTTTGGATATAATAACGATTATCACCAAATGGCAATGCGTGTGGCCCCATATGTGGATTATGTTTGCTTGAATTTTTCGCATCCAAACATGTCTTTAGCACAGATGCTTTCAGATGAATCAACCATTTTGCCAATGCTTTTGGATTTAAAGGGTGCCCTTCAAATTGCGGCTCCTTTGAAACCGCCTAAATTGGTTGTGAAAGTGCCATATGATTTAAGCGAATTGGAAGTTAAATTGATTGCTTCAACTTGCCAAAAAGCTTTTATTGATGCGATAATTGTTTCTGGTCCAGCAACGGCAAACAGGCAAATTAGAACGATTTTAAAAAGAAAATCAGCTCTTTCAATGGATAGTTCTTTTGTGACAGGGGTACCTCTTAGAAAAGATGTGTTGCAATTGGTTAAAAGATTTTATCTTGAAACAAAAGGCCAGATGGATATTATTGCTGCTGGCGGGATTTTTACAGCGCAAGATGTTTTTGATGCGGTGGCCCATGGGGCGAATGCGGTTGAGCTTTGCTCTGTTTTGGTTTATAAAGGGCCAGAAGTTGTGAGCAAAATTAACAAAGATTTAACAAAGCTTTTGGAAAAATATAATACAAATATAACAGAGCTTAGAGGAACAAAAGTTGATATGGATGAGTTTTGGGATAAAGAAAACAAAAAGGGTCAGATGAATATAAGGCCAGATTTTGTTGATTAAAGTTTAAAAAGAGCGTTTTTTTTAAAAAGAACGTTCTTTTTTTTTATTTTGCTTGTGATTATATGATGAAATGTGTATAATCCTTAAAAAAAGAAAGGGAAAATATGATAGAAGTAAAATCACTAAACTATGAAACAACGGCATTAGAGCCTTTTATTTCAGAGCAAACACTTTTATTTCATCACCAAAAGCATTATGTGGGATATGTAAATAAAGTGAATGAATTAATTCTTCATTCTGATTTTAAAGATCTCTCTTTAACTGAAATTATTTTAAGATCTTCCTCAGACACAGTTTATAGCGCGCTTTTTAATCAAGCAGCGCAAGTTTATAATCATGAATTTTATTTTGATTCTTTAACACCCGCTTCTTCAACTAAAGATATATCATCTTCGCTTAATAAATTGATTGAAAAGGATTTTTCTTCAGTTGAAAATTTGAAAGAAAAGCTTATTGAGGTGGGTTTAAGTGTTTTTGGCAGTGGTTATGTTTGGTTAGTGTTGCAAGAAAACACGTTAAAAGTTTTGCCTTTTTCAAATGCTTTTACGCCATTAACCAGTGGCTTTACAACGCCATTATTGGCCATTGATGTTTGGGAACATGCTTATTATTTGGATAAGCAAAATTTAAGAGCGGCTTATTTAAAAGATGTGGTTGATAACCTTTTAAATTGGTCGTTTGCGTCATCTAATTTAGAAAAGTTGGGAGTATCAGTATAAATGCGTATTTTAGTTGTTGGTGGAGCGGGATATATTGGATCACATGTTGTGAAAGAATTATTGAAAACGGGCTATGAGGTTCGTGTTTTTGATAATCTTTCAACAGGGCAGGAAGTTAATTTATTTGAAAATGCTGAATTTATTCAAGGGGATATTTTAGACACGCCAACACTTGAAAAAGCAATGAAAGGGATGGATGGCGTTGTTCACCTTGCGGCTAAAAAAGCGGTTGGAGAATCCATGGAAAAGCCAGATTTATATGCGCTTAATAATTTAAACGGCACTATTAATGTTTTAAATGCCATGGTGAAAGAAAATGTGAAATATTTTGTTTTTTCCTCAACAGCAGCGGTTTATGGCATGCCAGATGTTGAAGTTTTGAATGAACAAACGCCATTAAACCCCATAAATTTTTATGGTTTTTCAAAAAAGATGATTGAAGATGTGCTTTCTTGGTATGACAGGTTAAAGGGCATTAAATTCGTTGCTTTAAGATATTTTAACGCCGTTGGATATGATGAAGATGGTGACGTGAAAGGATTGGAAAAAAATCCGCAAAATTTATTGCCAATTGTGATGGAAACAATTTTTGGGGTTAGAGAAAAAATGACGATTTTTGGTTCTGATTACCCCACAAAAGATGGCACTTGTGTGCGCGATTATATTCATGTTTCTGATTTGGCTTCGGCGCATGAGTTGGCATTTCAATATTTATTAAAAGGAAATGAAAGTCAAATTATGAACCTTGGCACAGGATTTGGCCACAGCGTGAAAGAAATGATTGAAACGGCTGAAGCTGTGACAGGTCAAAAGGTGAATTATGAAATGGGGGAACGTAGAGCAGGTGATCCAGCATCTTTAATGGCATTTTCAAAAAAAGCGCATGAATTATTGGGCTGGGAGCCAAAACATAGTTCTTTAGAAAACATTATTGAAACAACATATAAACTTTACCAAAAATCTTTTAAAATCAATTAATTTTAAAAGAAAAGAAGGTTGAATAATTTTTGCTTGTATTCAAAAAAAAATTATGTTACATTTCTTTTTAGGTGTTTGTTTAAATATTTTTTGGAGGATGATTTGATGAAAAAAGTTTTTACGGTTTTATTCGCTTCAATGGCATTAACAGGTTGTCATTATTTGGGGGCTCCAGAATCATATACAGTTGTTGATGAAGAACGTGCTCCTGTGATGCAACCAGTTGTTCAACCAGTGGTTCGTCCAGCTCCAATGGTTGCGCCAACAAATTGTGGTTGCAATAATTTAATGGGCGCTTGCCAAGTGAACCCAGGTGTTCAAGGACCAATTGAAATTATGATCCCTGCACAAAAAGTTTGCATTCAATAGGGAATATTAAAAAAGTTAAGCAACAGTGAATTTTGCTTGTTGCATCTAAATAAAAAACGCTTCTTATTTATTGGGATAAGGGGCGTTTTTTTATATTTGATTTGTTTAATTGAAATTTATGAGCTTTTTTTTAGGTTATTTTGATTAAAGGGTTGCCTTTACCTTTGTTATTATATAAACTTTGAAAAAAAATAATAAAGTATATGGGAGTATATATATGAAAAAAGTTTTATTGATTGCTTGTTCCTTTTTTTTGGCAAATATTTCTGAGGCAACAGAGCTTAAAACGCTTCAATTTGATCATATTCATTGGGACGGAAACCTTGTGCAAGATGGAAACAGGGTTTGCAAAACAAAAGAGGAGTGTGCAGATATTTTTTTTGTAAATGATGAAAAGCTTATTTTAAATTGGGATAAATGGGGAAAAGATTTTTATGTTTATGATGCAGGTGGGAATAAATGGGTATCTGATTTAGACCAATCTGTTAGAAGAAAACAAATTGAAACAGAATATGAAGAAATGGTCTATACACCAGAAGAACCATTTATTCTTTTAAATCCTTTTTCAAGAACGCCATTAGCGGCTATGATGAAGTTTGAAACACAAGAGCCATCTGAAGTATTGTTAAGAATTAAATCTTTAAACAGTGGGCCAGATATTGAAAAAACATTTAATGGATATCAAACAAGTCATGAAATTCCCGTTTTAGGGCTTTATCCAAATTCAAAAAACAAAGTTGAATTGGAAATTAAAACAAAAAAGGGGAAAGTAGAAAAATTTACTCATGAAATTCAAACAAGGGATGCTCAATATCCGGCTCAATGGTTCCCTCTTCAAAAAAATGATAAAGGGTTTCGATATTATGCCAATTATGATGGCATTGTTTATGATGAAGAAGGCGTTATAAGATATGAATTCCTAGCAGGTGGTTGGGTGATGTTTTATTTTTATAAAGATTTTGTTTTTGTTGAATCTCAAAAGAATATTAAAAAATATACAATCTTAGGCGAATTTATTCAGCAATATGATTATCCAGAAAAGTTTTATGGCTATATGCATGGGATGAATTTTAAAGATAATGATAACCTTTTGATTTTTGGAAGCAATGAAGGATCAATGGCATTGATTGAGGGAGAATATCGACCAACACATCGAGATATTATTTTGGAAATTGATGCCCAAAATGGTTCAGTTGTGGCTGAATATGATTTGGCAGAAATGTTAAATCCAGATCGCTCCCTTGCGATTAAATCTTCTTATAATGAGCAGTCAAAAGTTGATTGGGCGCATACAAATGGGATTGATTATGATGCCAAAAACAAAGCGATTATTGTTTCTGGTCGTCATTTAGGGATGGTTAAAATTGATGAAAAAACAAAGAAACCACTTTGGTGGTTAACGCCCCATCAATATATTTCAACATCAGGTAGAAATGGGGATGGAAAAGATTTATCTCATTTGATGTTAACAGCGGTGGATAAAAATAATAAGGCATATTCTCAAAACGTTCAACTTGGATATGAAAAAGGAGCGCCTTTTAAATGGCCATTAAAATCGCATTCTGTTAAATATGCGGGATCAGGGTATTATGCTATTTTGGATAATTCTGGGTTGGATATTTATGATAAAAAACTCTATACAACAAAAAATTCTGTTGCTTCTGTTTTTTATATTGATGATAAAAAGAAAACGGTTAAACAAGTGTTTTTAAAAGAGTTAGGGGAATATTCCGAAGTGGGTTCCAGCGTGATTTATGATTTGAATAAGAAAGAAATATTGGTGAGTTTATCTCAAGCGAGAAGCAAAAACAATTGGGCGTTAGCAAATTCGCATATTTATCGCTTTGATGAAAAAGGCAAGCTTTTATATCATGCGGTTCAACACAAAAATTCAAATAGTGGCACTTATTTGTTTCAACCGTTTGAATTTTATGCGCCAAACAATTGGCCGATGCCACAAGAAAAACAAAAAAAGCGTTGGTTTTAAGAAAAAGCCTTCTAATTTGGAAAGAATTAGAAGGCTTTTTTTATGGTATCGAATGTAACACGACCTGCATGAGCTGGTGGAGTTTCATTTAAAAATCAAGAGTTACATTTTGGAATTGATACCCATTTTCATCTTCTTTTTTTTGAGAGTCAGAGATAACGCCGATTACAGTGCTTGTATTCCAGTTTTCTTTTTTATTTTCTTCTAAATGATAAAAATGTTTTTCTTTTTGAAGCGGGTTGGTATACGTGCAATGAATAATTGAATTATTTTGATTACAAAAAGATTGATAAACTTTAAAAGGCGATAGATAGCTATAAAATTCACCATCTGTTTCAATTTTTGGATAAATGGTTTGAATGCTTGTATTTGCTTTTAAATGGGCGGTATTTGAAGTTTCATCCCATTCTAAATGAGCAATCAATGTTTGGCCATTATTAAATAAAAAGCCACAAGAACCATCATAAAACGTTTGCAAATATTTAGGTGTTTGCCCATTAAAAGCTTCCAAAAGAGCAGGCGGAAAGTGAATCTCCATAAAATGCAAATTTCCATTTTCTTCTTTTTTAACACCGAAAAGATTGGTTTTTGAAATCCAGAGATCTTTATTTTTGACTTTTAATAAAAGTTCGCTTGTGTTTTTGGTAAAACTTCCTGTTGCTGGGTTTGTTTCCCCCAAATGAAAGGTTTTATTTTCAATATCAAAGGTTACTTTTTGACTGGTTCCTGAAATATTGACTCCACTTTTATTATAAAAATTAAAGAGATAATATTCGCCCTTATATTTGAAGATGAAATGAGATGAATTCACCGTGGAGATATCAGCGTTTCTTAATTGAATGGCATTCCCTTGATTATCAATATAATAAGCCATTGATAAGTATGTGTCAGAGATAAAATCTTCATCCACAATGCCTTTAATGCCCTCTCTTAAAGAAAGAGATGTAAAAGTAGCTTTTGTTGGAAAATTATAGCCCATATAATTATCATATGTATATCCACATAATAAGCCGTTTTTCATATAAACATTGAACGGTTGGGTAATTGTTGCGTTAAAAGCGGGGCTGCGACTAGGCGTATTTTTTTCTAATTTATATGAAAAAGCAGAGCTGTTATAATTAAAAATGCCAAACCCAAGTTCATTTAAGAAAAAGCAGGAATAAGGGAAAACGGGTTGTTTTTCTTGAAAAGGAAGGGAGGGGTTTTCTCTTTTATAAAGCTTACACATCACTGTTGATATTAATGAGCTTGAGGCGGATTTTTCGGCGAAAGAAACGGCTGTATTTTCATCCAAATAAATGCCGTAAATAATATAACCATCTGAACGGCCAAATTCATAAGAAAAATCGGAAATATCATCAATTCTTTCTTTTTCAACATGGATATAATAATTCACTTGTGCTGTGCGCGGCGAATAAATGTTATTTTTATTCCAACACAATGGTTCATTTGGCATATTTGGTGCTTTTTCTGAATGAATGATTGTATATGTGTAATTTGCAGGGTTATCATAAAACCCATCATCTTGTATGGCAAGTGTTTCATCAATAGCTGTTGCCTTGATAAAATAAATGGTGCGTGAAGAGCCTGCACTTTCTGTTAAAATTAAATAATTTTTTCCAAACAATAAAATATCAGGATTTGTAACGGTTGGAAGATTATAATCCAAAATGTTAAAACTTGAAAGTTCATTTGTTTCAGGATTGATTTTAAAAATTGTTTTTCCTCCAAGCGCAAAAGTATGCCTTGTATGAATATCACCAGAAGCCTTTGAAAAGTTTAACATATAGTGTTGCGAAGGAAGGGTAAAAGATTGAATAAGCTCATAAGAATAAGAGTCTTGCGTTTCATCATGGTTTAGTTTTAAAACATCTGCAGATCCAGTTGCATAACTATATTGAATCAAATAATCGCCTTTTGAATCAAAACAACAATTACTAGGATCAAATTTTGAAAACTTTCCCCCTGATGGATAAGAAAGAGGGGTGAACGGATCATCATTATCTGGATGAAGCACATAGTTTGACCCTAAATGTGAATGAATTGGATTTTTAAATGCATTGTTGGGAGAGATATTTGTTGGTTTTTTTTGAACAGGGGAAAGAAGTTGTGTTTCTTGATCAAAGTGATAAACAAAAAAATTTTTGTTATAAAATCCCATATAAATTTGATCTTGATGATAGCAATCAAAATTATTAACGTGCGTTGTAAAATCTCCAACAAGGTTGCCTGTGAAAGATCCATTTTGAAGAGGGAGGTTATGTTGATGCTCTTGAATCATTACTTTATCGCCTTTATTAAAGGGATAAGCAGATATAATATCTTTACTCAGTGATGTTGTTTTTAATGTATCAATCGCTTCTGGGAATTGACGCAAAGGAGTTTCGTTTGAAATTTTTGCGCCTTTTCGTTGAAGAGCTTCTGTAATTAAGTTTTTTGATTCAATGGCATAGTTTAATTTTTGATTTAATTTCGTTGTCATTTAAATTTCCTCCCCGTTCAAAGTATCTGCCAATAAAAGAGAGTCTTCATAATTGATTTTTGCTTGTTGCGCCCAATATTTGGCAGAGCCCGCTGGGTTATCTTCAATATCGGCGTCCACCCAATATTTGGCTTCTTCAGTGATATAATTTTTTTGTTCTTCAGCATTTTGATTGAATTTTAATGTTTCTTCAAAAGCATTTTGATTGAAGAGCATAATGGCGCCTTCTAAATCAGCTCCAGCAGCATTGATAATTTCTTGCAACGCAGGTTTTGCTTCTTTTTCAAGATAATTTTCAATTTCTTCAACTCCGTTTCGAACGAAAACGCCTTGAACTTTCAAATCAATAGGTTCTGTTCCAATGCTTACATGAATAGAATTTGGTAAATAAGAGTTAATTTCTTGCATAAAAATCTCCTAAATTGTTTTAATTTCTTGAATAATGAATGATGCTTTTGTATCTGGGTGAGGGGGATAAAAGGTATATTTCGCGCCATTTAAAAAGGTGATAGACATTTGAATAAAGTATGTTCCTGCTTCAATATCAGTTAATTCCTTTTCTAAAAGCAAAAGACTTTGGCCTTTTTCAGCATCAAGATGATTTGAAATTTCTTTATGAATCACAGGGAGCAATTGTCCTTCTTTAAAAACTTGAATCGTGATAATGGCTCCATGAATGGGTTGATGAAAATGAACAGGGATTGAAAAAGTGTCGCCCTTTGTGATGCTGATATGATTACTTGTTATTTTAAAAGACATGGTTCCTCCTTAATTAATGGGCGCAAATTTAGCTGTGCAGCCCGAAAAATAAATATAAACATATTGACCAACAGGGATGATCAATGTGTCTGGTTGCGTGTAATTATAAGAATAGGAAAGGGATCGTTTATAACCGCCCACTTCAATATATCCATTCATTCTTGTTGGTAATTCAAAAATAACATATCCAAAAGTTGGCGTGTTATAACCACTTGAAATCGTTGTTAAATTATTGTATTTAGGAAAAAGACTTCCAAGGTATGAAACTTTTTTGTTATCAAATTCTTGATCAATTTTATCGGCAACAAACTTGGTTGACGCGCCTTTATTTGATTCATCAGCAACATCAAGCGTTGGCATATAAACGGGATTTAAGAATTCTTTTGTTCCTCCGATTTGGCAATCTTTGTTTTTGGGCACAAAATTTAAATCAATTTCATCTAATTGAGCCTTTGTAACCGCATCTTGCTTGTTCACCCCATTTGAAACGCCCGTAATTGGAAAGCCGCCCATGTTTAAAGCTCCTTCCATTGGTGCGCGCCCATCTTTTAAAAGGGTTTGCGATAATCCTTCAGCAAAGTTATCATCTTCTGCATCATGGTGATCTGTCACGATTTCAATACCGTTTATGCGGTCTTCTTCCCAATTATGCAGGCGTTCAAAGGTTCCTGTTGTTGTAAATGGCATAAAAAAACTCCTTCTTTAATTGATAAAAAATAAAAAAAGGATAGGACTATAAAAAAAATTATAATCATATCCTTTGCTGTTAAATAAAAAAAATGGGGGTATTTAATATCTCTTTAATGGTTTATATCTTAAAAAAAGAAGGCTGACAAGAGGCAAAAAATGACAAAAGTGACAAAATAGCAATATTTATAAATATTAATGAGTTATAAAAGATTCTTAAAGCATTACTTAAACGCGAAGAAGGGGGAGAAACATTTAGAGATAGGAGAATTTTAGGGAGTTAGAGAGGAGTGCGTGGGATTTGAGAGGTTTGCCCTATCAGAATGCCTTTTCATTCTACATACTTTTCTTATTTTACCCCACATTATCCACCCAACACTTATTCAAGCTCGCACTTCCTCTGTAATTTCTCTCTTTTATCGGGTTTAAATGCGAAAATGGGGTGTTTTTTCCTTAAAAAATACCGAAAAATCCTTAAAATTTGGCTCAAAAAACGAATTTAAACGCGAAGGAAGAGAGAGAACCGATTAGAGAGAGAGGATTTTAGAGAGAGAAAGATTTAGAGAGAGGGAGGAAGGGGTTTGGGTTGGTGTTGAGGAGTTGTGGCGCGTGGGTGTGTGTTGTTGGGCGCATGTGGGTGGCGTGATGGTGTTGGAGCGATGAGGTTGGAGCTGTGGTGTGGGTGCCGAGGTTTGGTGCGTGGTGGATTGGGTCACTGATGGGGTGTGGTGTGGGTGCCGAGGTTTGGTGCGTGGTGGATTGGGTCACTGATGGGGCGTGGTGGTGTGTGGTGTTGGGCGCGTGAGTTGGAGCGCAAGTGCTGGACGCGAGGGTTCAAGGGAGTTGAGGTTGGCGCGTGAGTTGGGCGCGCGTAGTGGCGTGGTGGTGTTGGAGCGATGAGGTTGAAGCTGTGGTGCGGGTGCCGAGGTTTGGTGCGTGGGTGTATGTTGTTGGGGTTCGGTGTTGAAGCGCAGGAGTTGGCGTGGCACAGAAGTGGACATGTGTGCGAGGTAGCGGATATAAGATAACGTGAGTAATATGTTTATGGTAAAAGAGAGTGATTTTAAGATAACAAGTGATCAAAGGGTTATAAAAAAAGGGGCGAAAAGCCCCTTGATTAGATTATATTTCCTAATAATAAGGTTGGTAATATGGCGCATAAGAGCGAGGAGCTGGTTGCGAATAAGAATATCCTGCA
>JAZOOQ010000038.1:0-26888 GCA_045655105.1 Alphaproteobacteria bacterium
ATTTCTGACAAAATTGAAATTGTTTTATTAAATAATCCGAAAGATATTTTAAAGTTAACAAATCAAATTATTGTTGCAAGTATTCATACACGGCATCGCCATAAAAAAATGCTTTTAGATTTGGGTGCAAATGTAATTACACTTGAAGAAATCTGTTGTACGCCCTCAGAATCGCACGGTTGGAGTGAGTTTGGGTTGCTTGGATCAAATTATGCAGATTCAAATCGTTTAAAACTCTTTCCAAGGGATGCTGAAAATTTTTGCAATCATTTACAAAAATTAATTTTGGCAAAAACAGGTAAAACAATTGAAGTGATGATTTATGGTGATGGAGGCTTCAAATGCCCAAAAACAAAGATTTGGGAATTCGCTGATCCTGTTGTTTCTCCCGGTTTTACAAGTGGATTAAAAGGAATGCCAAATGAAGTGAAAATCAAAGCTGTTGCTGATAACAATGGTGGTGATTTGAATGAAGCTGTTAAATCAGCAATCGAAGAAAAGAAAAAAGGAAATGACTCATATTCTCTTGGAACAACACCGCGTCAAATCACTGATTTGGTTGGTTCTCTTTGCGATTTAACAACGGGATCAGGAGATAAAGGAACACCTGTTGTGTTAATTAAAGGTTATTTTGATGATTATTTAAAAGGAATTCCAACAGAATAAAAAAGGGGAGGTAATCCCTCCCTTTTTTAAGGATATAATAAAGTGAAAGAAAAAATATCATGTGTTTTTTACACATTAAAGCATAAAAGGGCTTTTTTAAAAATCGAAAAAACTTTTTTAGGGAGAAATACCTTAAGAGGTTTTATGCATGATGTGGATAAAATTTTTCTTTATCTGTTTTGTTTTTGGATGAGTATAGAAGATATTCAAGAATTTCATAGAAAACATCAAAAACATCATGTGGATAATGAGTTGAAAAAAACGTATACTGATTTATTAGAAACAGTAATTGATTGGGAGTCTGCGAGATTTACAAAACTAGATAAACAGCTAAATGCTTATGAAACGCTTATGAAATTTTATCCAGATAAACGGGAGTTTTTTTTACCGATTATTCAAAAATATTTACCAGATCAGATAATTGAAAAATAAGAAAAATGATTTTTGAAATTTTAGCAACATTTTTTGGTTTAATACAAGGAACACTCTCTCTTTTTAATAAGAGAATTCATTGGGTTTTTTATTTGCTTCAATTGGTTGCGCTTGCAATATTTTCCTGGAATGAAAAACTTTATGGTGATGTTATTATTTCACTTGTTTTTATGGTGTTTTGTGTATTAGGCTTTTTTTACTGGAGTGCTGAAAAATATAAGAATATTTCTAAATGTTCTGTTAAAGAGCGTGTTTTATATTCGAGTGTTGTTTTAATGGGAACTCTTATTGGATATTATTTTTTAAAGGCAACGAACGATCCTTTACCTGCTTTAGATTCTTTTACAACTATTTTAAGTATTGTTGCTCTTTACTATATGATGAAACATAAAATTGACACATGGTTTTTGTGGTTCACTGCTGATTTTGCTTATGTAATTCAATATGCCATGCTTGAAAATCCTGCACTTTATTTGTTGTCTTTATATGTGTTGTGGACAATAATGGCCGCTCTTTCATATATTTATTGGCTTAATATGATGAAAAAAGAAGAAAAATTAAAGATTAATTGTAAATTTTAATAACTGGTGGCATTTGCTTTCTTTTAAAGGCTGTTTTTTGATATTGAGATTTAATATTTTGAACAAGAGTTTTTTCTTCTTTTTTAACAGGTTTATCCCCTAAAATATGATCTTTTAAAATACGATCTAAAAGAGGATAAGGAGGCAAAGAATCGGTATCTTTTTGATTAAAATTAAGTTCTGCAGATGGCGTGCGATTTATAATTTCTTTTGGAATTAAAAATTTTCCTTCTTCATTATAAAGATGGGCTAATTGATAAACATCTGTTTTGTATAAATCCCCAATTGGTGCTAAAGATCCACTCATATCTGCTCCATAAAGAGTGCAATATCCCATTGCAGATTCAGATTTATTGCCACAAGATAAAAGCATCCAACCTTTTTCGTTTGAAAATGCCATACCAATAACCGTTCTGATTCTGGCTTGAATATTTTCTTCAGTAATGTTCGTTTGGATATTAAAGGGTAGTGTTTTTAAAAAGTTATCCACAAGTGTTTGAATATCAATTTCTTGATAATCAATTGTATTTAAATCTGAAATTTTTTGAGCTAAATATAAGCTTTCTTTGGATGTATATTTTGTTTTCATCATTATGGCATGAACATGTTGTGGGCCTAATGCTTCAGCACAAATAGTTAAAACCAAAGCGCTATCAATTCCTCCTGAAAGACCAAAAACGACATCAGTAAAGCCATTGTTATGGCAAAATTTTTTTAAATCATTTACTATTTTATCTTTAATTTTTTTCATTAAAAACCCCTTTATTAATTTTTTTCACGTGCTTTGAATGATTTTTCTAAAGCTTTTTTTCTTAAATTATTTCTGCTGATAAAAAGGCTTTTTTCAAGACCAGCAATATAAGTGTGTGGTGATTTTAGGCGCAAGTGTGTTTCATCTAAATGAGATAAATTTTCTTGTGCAAATTCACGAATTTTTGAAAGAGGTTTTGTCATTTCATCTTGGCTAACAACTCCATTTTTAATGACTTGAACCATTGGTCTATACGCTTTTTTTCCTTTTAAAAATGTTTTAATGCTTTCATTATCAATACGAACAGAGTCTAAATCTATGGCTAAAGAATCTTTATTTAAAATAGATTTACCTTCTTGATAAATAATATCTCCAGCATATTTTTTATTTTCATCAATTAATCGAATAACGTCTGTTGCACCAGGAATTGTGGTTTTGATAGAAAGTTCAGAAACTTTAATAACATCTTTATCTTCAGTTTTTTTTAGTTTGTAAACACCTCCTAGTGCCGGTTGGTCATAGCTTGTTGCAAGCATTGTTCCAACTCCAAAAATATCTATAGGGGCTTTTTGTTCTAAAATAAGGCTTTGAATTGTATATTCATCTAAATCATTTGAAGCAGTGATTTTGGTGTTATAAAAACCAGCATCATCTAGTAATTTTCGAACTTTTTTTGATAGATAAGCCAAATCACCAGAATCAAGTCGAACGCTTTTTAATGGAATTCCTGTTTCTTTTGAAGCAAGAATAGCATTTTTTGCCCCTTGAATGGTATCATATGTGTCGATTAGCACACTTGCTCTTTTGGGGTCCGAAATCATATAATTTTTAAAAGCTTCTTTTTCTGAATCTTCTCTCATGATTAAACAATGAGCCATTGTGCCAACAGCAGGAATATTATAATATCTTGCAGCTTCAACGTTTGATGTCCCATCAATTCCGCCGATATAAGCAGCCCTTGTTGGTGCAAATCCTTGAGTATCTTGTGCGCGACGCAAACCCATTTCAAGAAGAGTTCTTTTTTTTCCATCAGATTGACTAGCTTGAACAATTCGACTAGCTTTTGTTGCAAATAAACTTTGAGCATTGATGATGTTTAAAATTCCTGTTTCAATCATAACAGCTTGCCATGCTGGACCGGTGACTCGAACAATGGGCTCATTTGGGAATACAATTTCTCCTTCTTTAAATGCATACATATCAATTTCAAGCTTTGATTCTTTAAGCATATTTAAAAAATTTTCTTTAAAGCCTAATGAGCGTAAAAACTTAATATCATCATCAGAATAATGCCAATCATTTAGCCATTCTAAAACTTCGGCTAATCCTGCTGTGAGTAAATATGCTCCTTGAAATGGATTTTTTCGAATGAACATTTCATATGTTTCAATTTTATTATGTGTTCCTTGATCAAACATGGCCTGAGCCATTGTTAAGTGATATAAGTCGCAAAAAAGTGGTGAGAATAAATTTCTTTTCATATTAAATTCCTTTTTAAATAAGATGATGGATTTCTTTTGGTACATCATGTTTCCATGATGGGTCATTTAATTTGATTTTTTTTCGAATGATTGTCCCAGAAATGGGATGCTTGTTTCTGTTAAATTGCTTAATTTTAAATCCCTCTTTTTCAAACAAATAACCATCTTGATCTATCCCGCAATAGTATGTATCAACATCAAAGGGGAGTTGCTGTTTAACAAAGGAAACCCATTTGGGTGGATTATTAATATCGTTAATTCCTTTAACAATTAGTTGACCTTTTTGGATTTCATTGAAATAAATTTGATGAATCATTTCTTTTCTTTGTTCAAAAGAATAAGGATTTTTTTCATCAGTTTTATTAATGGAACCGATTAATAAAAGAACCTTTTTGTTTTCTTTTAGCATCTGATCAATAATCATTTTGTGACCTTTATGAAAGGGTTGTAACCTCATGATTGTTAGTGCGTTTAACATGACTAACTCCTTTGATTTTGGAATTGTTTTAAAAAAGATTTTGCTGTTATTGTTTTAATTTTTCCTTTTTGTACTGCGTATTTAAATGGTTCTTCTTTTAAAACTTCTTCAGTTTGTTTTAAAATTCCTCGTGTTAAATCTGTTAAAATCGTAACTGGAATATCTCTTTTAACCCATCCTAAAAGAGCTGCCTTATTGCAAATATCTGAGGCAACTCCGCATAAAACAACTTCATCTGTTTCTTGAATGATTGGTTCATAAATGCCATCAATGCTTCCAGCCCACATATCGTATGTTGATTTTCTTAGGTGTTGAATAGCTCGAATTTTTGTTGTGAGATTTCCTTTATTGATGGCTAATAACCAACCAAGTGTTCCTTTTTCGCAGTGAAGGGGAAAGGTTTTAGATTCTTCTGTTTGAAAATAAGTTTCTTTAGAATGAGTATCATATGTCACAATGGCATTATTAAAAACGTTTCTAGGTAATTTTTCAAAAAAAGCTTCTGCGCGAGCAATGAGATGAGGATCACCTTTTCCATTGTCAAATGTTAATGCTCCACCAGGAGCAACAAAGTCATTTTGAAAATCAATTAGATTTAAAGTTAGTTTTTTTGCCATGTAAGACTCCATCAGTTATTTTCTTTTTGTTATTAACAATTTATTATTATCATAAAGTAAAAAAGAAGTCAACTGTATTTTTTAATTAAAAAAGTGTGAAAAATTATGAAAAAGGGATTGTTATTTAAAAAACAATATGTTATTATCAATTTGTTTTTAACAAATTTTTTTTAACGAGGTTTAAAATGTTTATCAAAAAGGCTGAAAAAGCATTTTTAAAGTCATATGATTCGTCCGCTTTTGAAAAATTATCTGTAACAACAGATTTATTGGTTTTTAGTATTTCTGATTTAAAAACAAATAATTACAGAAAATTATCTGAAAAGGTAATGAGTGTTTTTCTTGCGAATCGCGATCAATTTCCATTTAAAGATTGCTGGGGCCTTCCTGGTGGCTTTGTTTCTCCTGAAGAAACATTAGAAGAAACAGCTAAAAGAGTTTTGAGAGAAAAAATTCACTTAGATGATTTATATCTTGAGCAATTGTATACGTTTGGAGGTGTTGAACGTGATCCTCGTATGCGAATAATTTCCGTTGCTTATATGGCCCTGGTTGAGCGTTCTGATTTACCTTATTCGTTGCAACAATCTGATCATTGGTTTAATATTTGTAGAGAAGAAAATAAATTTATCTTAAGAAATGAAAATAATTCAAGCATTGAAGTAGACTTAAATGCACCTTCTGCATTGGCATTTGATCATCATGAAATTATTAAAGTGGGTCTTGAAAGATTGAAAAATAAAATCGAATATACGGATTTGGCTTTTCATTTGGTTCCAAATGAATTTACTTTAACAGAACTTCAAAATGTTTATGAAGCTGTTTTAGGTAAAAAGTTATTAGCACCAGCGTTTAGAAGAACGATTAAATCAAAAGTTATTGAAACGGGGAATATGACTTCAGGTAGTGGTCATCGCCCATCTGCATTATTTAAATATAAAGCTTAAAATCACCTTTTTTTAGCATTTTTATATGTGACGTATTCGCCTTTCATGGTGCAACACCACATCTGTGTTAATAAATTATTCCAAAATGCAAGAGTTTGAATGGTAAAGAAAAAGGCAATATAAAAATAAACCCATATAAGATGCATAAATAAAAAGAAAATGATTGTTGCGTGAATAGAAAGTTGATGTGCAAACATTGAATAAATGATACTCGATGGAATAACGAATAATACGGATAATTTAATCCATAAAGAATGTTTTTTGGGAACCAAAATATATGTGAAAACATAGGCAACAACAATACCTAACATCGAAGATAAAGAGGTAATTGATTTTGCATTTATAAGAGTACCATAACCTGTTTTTAAAAGTGGTAAAAAAGTGTTTTGTGTATAATAAATTAAAATACCAACTAGAAAAATATTTAAGGTAACTCCAATCCAAAATTTAATGATATAAACTGGTTTTTTTATGCCATATAAAAAAGCCTTTGAAATGAGCCGTAGTTTGAGTGGGCCTGTTAAAACCATTATAATAACAGTAAAAACGTAAGAAATAGCGCAAATGGGGATGAGATAGAGTAGTGCCAGTGGCAGTTGATCTAATTTAAGTAGAAAGATATTGCTTATGCCTGGTTGTTGTTTTAAAACATGGATTACAAAATTTGACCAAAGGGTAACGATTGATGAAAACCATATATAGCTAAAAACAAGCAACATAAATGACTTAAAAAAATATCTTTTAAAAGAAAACGCACCATAGACTTGTTTTACTGATGTGAATGAAAAATAAGAAAAGAGGCTAAACCAAAGTGCTTGCCAAAAAGCATATAAAAACGTTGTGATTAGATAAAATCCAATCCCATTTTGGATTTTTTTATTTTCAATAAAATAAATCAGTTGATAAAAACAATCTGGTCGTCCCCAAATAATGCGAAATAGGGTAACCAAGACTGTTGAAGCAATTAACAAAAAAATAAATGTGGAGATAAATGATATAGGACTAAATGAAAATTTAAATGCTTTAATAATAGAAAACTTTTCCAAATCAATAAGTGATAAATTTGTTTGGTGTAATTTTTTATGTTGATTATTTAAAGCTGTTTTGTGGCAATGATAGGCTTTTTCACTTATCATTCCATTCTTAAGCATAAATTCTAAGTTTTCAAATTCTTGTCTATCAACCAAAACAATATTCCCCCCTTGTGAAGGAAATAATAGCATTGTATGTTATAAAAAGCAAGAAGATTAAATAAATGGATTATAGGCCCATTGCAATAAAGCTTGTCTTTGTTTTTTTCGACAGTTTAAATCAAGTGGTAGGCAATTTTTTTCAAGTTGTGCTTTATGTCTTTTAAAAGAACGCCATCTTTGTATTTGAATAGTATCAACAGGTTCAATTCTACGTCCTAGATAATATCTGCAATACCATTGGAACCAACCTCTTGGATCGGGTTCTAATATCCATCCTTTTTGTTTCCATATAGACAAACTTTGCCTTGATTTAATTTGAAAACAATTTAGGGAAATGTTTGGTTTTTGGGGAGATAATTTCGCATCTAAAAACCAATCTTTTGGGAATTCATTTTGGCAGTCTGTTAAATATTTTCCTTCAAAAACACCTAGTTCTAACATTTCTTTTGGAGATAATTCAGGATAGAAAAGAGGGGAAAAATTTTTCCCTTCAGGTTCCTGAAGTGTGTAGGAATAGTTTTGTTGCATTTTATCAAAAACTTTGATTATCATTTAAATTAAATGGAAACAAATATTT
The DNA here is from genome assembly GCA_045655105.1 of Alphaproteobacteria bacterium. Classification (GTDB taxonomy): domain Bacteria; phylum Pseudomonadota; class Alphaproteobacteria; order CAAHEQ01; family UBA3637; genus RGIG4140. The sequence continues at coordinate 7,724 of JAZOOQ010000038.1, forward strand.
TTGATGTAAAGTATACAAATGTATTAATGAAGATAAATTTATTATAGCTTTTGGGGATAAATAGTTTTGGTGATTCATATTTAAGGCGCTTCTTGATTTTTTTTTAAAAACATGATAAAATAAAAATGTTTGATTTTAAAGAAGAATAATGGGTTTAATATGGCGGAAAAAAGAAAACTAGAAAAACAAAATATATTTAAAAAAGATGTTTTTCATCTTCCAAAAGGTAAAGATGAGATATCTGTGCCTATTTTAAATGAAGGTGTTTTTGAAAATGTTTTAAAATTATCTCATTTATTGGTACATAATTTTAAAAATAAAGAAATAAAAATATCGGAATTAAAAAAACAGCTTCTTCTTTTAGAATCAAAAGGCATAAAATTTTCTCCTTTTGTAAAAAGATTTGTTCTTCAAAATTTTCCAATTTGTATGAGAGAGGTTTCTGACAAAGGAGAAAAAGAAAAAAATATTTTAAATTGGATGTATCACAAAGCTTTGATGGATCCAACGTTATTGCACATTGATTTTGTGGAATATAAAAGAGTATTGGCAAAAGATTTTTCTTCATTAGACAAGGCCTTTTTTTTGAATGCTTGTTCTGTGACTGAGCAATTAATTTCTGGTGATTCTAAGGCAACTTTATTTAAATCTCCAGATATTCGTATTAATGAGATAGAAAACGATACATTAGTTAAGGTTCCAGAGAGAGTTAAGGTAGCTGTAAAGCATAATTTGTTTTTCTTTAAAAGAGAAAGAATTCGCTTGTCATCGCAAAAATCTCCTATTTTAATTGAAAATTATGCTCTTCTTAAAAGAATGTGTCAAAAATATTTACTTGATATGTCATTTAATGCAAAAAAATATCCATTAGAAAATAAAAAGAAAACAATAAGAAAAGGGAGAACAAAATCATGACAAACAAAAAAAATAGTTTAGCTCCATTTAATATTGTTTTTTTAGATGAGCCTTTGCCTGCTTGTTTTTGCCAAAAAGATGGTATGACATTTAAAGACCTTTTATCTGTTATTGGACGCGAGTTTAGAAATACATATGCTCAAGCACAAAGAGCGACAAGAGGAAAAAAGGCTCAACAAGTTACGCGCGCTAGGGAGGCAAGAAAAGAGATATTTGAAAGAATTCGTTCAGAACTGGGAGATGCTGAATATGATCGTTTTTTATCAGTTTTTAACGACTTGGAAAGGGAAACAGACTATCAAGCTTTAAAAAGCAGTGCTTATATTGGAAATTCAAGAAATGCCAGAAATCATATGGGGGCAAATAATCTTTTGGAGTGGATGTTTAGTGCCGATGGCAGAATTGATGCCTGTTTTATTCAAAAAGATGGTGTGAAGTTTATTTTTATTATGGATGTGCGTTTAAGTAACCATTATGATAAAAAAGATACACAGGTGCATGAATTAAATAGAGATATTGCAAAAGTTATTGCTGACTCTTTTGATGGAAAGAATGGAAATGACCCACAAGGTATTTTAAAAACAGGTTTATTAGCATATCAACATGAGCTTTTGCAGAATACAAACACGGTTTCTGCTCAGTTTGAAACGTTATTAATCACAATTGAACAATTAATTGCTTCAAATGAAACTGTTCAAGAAAAAATTGATTCATTTAAACGAGATTACGCTGTTTGTTTAAGGCATGTAGACGAAGAAGAATTTAAACAATATATTCAAGAACGATTAAAAGAAGAATCTTTAAAGCCATATCAAAAAGAACTTTTTGAAAAGTTATATAGTTATGAATATGGGAATGATTCTTTAACTACTGAGATTGAAAATACATTTGCGTGTACGAAATTGATTAAAACATTCGCACCATCACTTTTTAATCGAACAATAGATTTGCTTGAGAAACCTGAAGAAGAAAAAACAAGAGTTGAATTGGCAAAAGATGTGTTAGATTGTTATCGTATTTTTCATAAAATGCCATCTTCTCACTTTGATGTATTAGAAGATATGATTGAAGATTTTTGTTTAGATGATGAGTCGGGTGAATTAAAATCAAAATTGGAATATTTTGTTTCAGGTTTAAAATATTTAAAAACAAATTATTGTTTTACGGATGGGTATACTCCTCTTTCTATGTTTAAAGAGCTTTTGAATAATGCTAAAAAATCAAGGTTTTTAGTTTTAAGTGATCCAAAAAATATTCAGTATAATAAAAAAGAGGGTATATTAGCAGATTTTTTAAATATTCCTTATTCTGATATAGCAGATTCAAGTTCAATTGATAAAATCGCACGAGCTTTAATTAAAGTTATTGTTGAGGAAGAATATTCTTCTGTTTCTGAATTTGTAAAGGAAAATAAATCACTTATTCCATCTTTATATAAAAATAGCATTTATCGGAAAGTTTCAAACTCCGATAATACATTTCTTTCTTTATTTAAAGAGGTTTTAAAAAATAAAGCTGTTGCAATTAATATTTGCCAAAAGTATCCATATTTAATAGAGCATGTTGAGCAAATCCAAAAAGGCGAAGAGATTATTTGCCAAGATGAGTTAAACACGATTTGTGAATGTTATAGAGAATATGCATATACTGGTGATGAAGAATTTTATGCTGAATCAAATAAGGCTTTAAAAGAGATGCCAGAATCAAAGCGTTTGCTTTATAAGGGATATTTAGAACATGTTTATTCGTGCGAGCAGGAAAATGCTAGTGTTTTAGAGTTAGCAACTGGGATGCTTGATGTAATAGATGAGTTAAAACGCATTGAAATGATCAAAGATAAAATAATTATTCCCAACTCTCAAGAAGAGAAAAAAACAATAAATATACAACCAAGTGGAAAGTTGGCATTTGAGAGTGTTTTTGGTGATTTTTTAATGGATATGGGGAATATTGATTTATATGAAGAATTAGAATTAAGAGCATCAAAATTAACACAATCAGATTTAGAAGAATTAAGAAAATCTGGTGATGAAGTAGCCGATTTTATCAATGACTACATCAGATATTCTTCAAAAAAGAAAAAACCTTCTTTTTCAACACTGATTGAAAATGTTTTGAAACGAGAAGATATGAAAAGAAGAAATCGTTTTGAGGAGGTTTTATCTAATTATTTTGTATCAACAGAAAGAGCTCAGGCAAAGAATGAATTAGCATTGTGTTGTTTAACACTGGAATCTAAAGATATTGAATATTTTCTTTCTAAATGGCGTGTCCATGAAAAAGAAAATGAATTAAAAATCTTATTTTTGGAAACATATCAATCATCTTCTTGTGATATTGCGATAAAAAGAATTGATGCGAAAATTATAAATTCAAAAAAAGAAATTTTAAAAGAGTTTAGTGAGCATTATCGAGATGTTGTTAAAGATGGAAATTTAGAATCATTAGACGCATTTGTTAAATTTATTTTGAAATTAAAGCAAGTTGATATGGATATGTTGTTATATATTCATGAAGAACAAGAAAATGCTCAGGCTTGTTTTTTATTAGAGTCGATTTTAAAAATTCAATCTAAAAAAAGCAAAAATATATCAAAGGAAATCCAAGAGGGCATTCTTTGTGTTGTTCGAAGATCAGATTTTTCTAAAAAAATGCATGATTATTTTGTTACAAATCCAGATGAAAAACATAAAGAGGCTTTAATAGATGCAATTATCAATTTAGATAAATCAGACATAGATGCATTTTTTAGTGATAATACAAAAAGTCCTCCATTTAAAATATTTTTTGGGAAATTAAGAAACTTAAAAAACAAGTTGAAATCGAAAAATATAAAGGATGAAATGGGTGAAATTATTGAGTCTACGCGGCATAGGTTAAATTTTTATAATTCACTTTTTGCATTTTTACATAATGATAAAATTGATTCTGATCAAGTGCAAACACTTGCAGATAATTATTTGGAATTAACCACTCGTGATCAAAAAGATATTGAACAAGAACAGCCAAACTTAATGCTGTTTCCTGTTATATTTTCAAGATTAAATGACTTAAAGAAAGGCGGTGTTGTAAATAAACAAGATGTGGTAAACTATTTTTCAAATAATAGATGGGAACAAGATTTTTATTTTGCATTTGATATGTTGCCTCGCGAAGATGGATTGATTCCTAATCGAGAAGATAGAATGACGTTTGCCTCTATTCTTTCGTCAATTAGTTTTGATCAGGCATATCAGTTATTGATTCAAAAAGATCCTAAAAAGCCAAGAGTTTTATCCGCTGGGTTAAAAGATAAATGTTTTATTTCTGCTTATTCAGCATTAAATGAAGATAAGGCAAATCTTGAAGCACAAGAACAATTAAAACAAATTTCTTGTTTATTAACGATTCCAGATATTGTTAGAATGATAGATAAGGCACCAGATGAAAAAATGTGTACCTATTTAATTAGGCTGCATGAAAGCTTCTCATTTTCACCTTCTCGTGATCATAAAGAATCCGCTGTTCAAAGTGCGATTAATAATTTCATTGGTAATCAACCGATTGTGCAAAATTTTAGAGGATTAAATTTATCTGAGATGAGAAATTTTGGGAAAGGCCCAAAAGAATAAAATGAAAGTTTTCTAGATGATTGTTATCGGGTTAACAGGAGGTATTGCGTGCGGAAAATCTTTGGCATCTTCTTATTTAAAGGCAAAGGGATTTTTTGTTATTGATTGTGATGAAATCAATAAAAAACTTCAACTTTTAAATCCAGAAGTTCAATCTATTTTAAAAGCAAATTTTCCATTGGCATTTGACGATGAAAAGATAAATCGAAAAAAATTAGCTGAAATAGTTTATCAGTCTGAAACAAAATTGCATCTTATTAATCAATTAATGTTACCCTTTATTGTTAACGAGATTCAAGCAGAAATTGAGGCGTTAAAGCAATTGAATACGAAAATTGTTTTTATTGATGCGCCCTTGTTATTTGAAAATAATTTAGAGCGCTTTTGCAAAAAAACAGTTTGTATTTATGTTGATGAAAAAATAGTAAAACAACGTTTTTTAGAGCGCCCAGGAATGACTTTAGAAATATTTGAAAAAGTTATTTCAGCTCAAATGCCATTAGACATAAAAAAGAAAAAAGCAGATGAATCAATTTTATCTGATAATAAAAAAGATTTTTTTAAAAGAATAGATTTGTTTTTGGAAAATATAATTAAGATTTAATTTTTTATAAAAAAATTGACACAATAATGAAAAATATGTATACTTTCAATATATAATTTTTTTTTGAAAGAGTGATTGGGCATCATTAATATCAAAGAAGAATTTATATTTTATGTGAAAGAGGGTTCGGAAAATGTTTTATTCATCAAAACTATTAAAAGACAATGAACATTTTTATAAAGCATATCATATGACTTTTGATGAAAAAAGCATGATTGAGTTTTTTGTAAATGGCTCTTCTTGTAAATCAACAAATGGTATGGGCGGACAAAAGGGTGGTGTTTTTTTCTGGGTTGATCCAAAAGGAGTTAGTTTTTGGCTTAACCGTTTTTTAATGTGTGAAAAAAATGCGGAAGAAAGTGGTATTTTTAGTGCTAAAAAGGTTCCAGAGAAAATATATGTTTTGGAATTTCAAGTCCCTAAAAAAGATTTTCATTATCCTGATTGGCAGCTTGATTTTGCTTTATGTGGAAAATGGTTGATTCCTTTAATTTCTAAATATTATTATAAGTTATATAAAAAGAAGTTATTGGATAATAATGAGGTTTCTTTATATTTAAATTGCCCATTAGCACATGATAAAAAATATTCAAAGAAAATTAAAGGAATGGCATTGAAAAAAAATGATGTTGTTTTGAATTTGGGTAATATGGAAATGACTTTTTCTTCTTTAAAAATATTCTGGAATTCTTCAACGATTGCATGATTTTTTATATTTGAAATCAAAAGGATATTCAGAAGCTTATAATCATTTTATGAAAAAAGTTTTTTTGAAGAATACATTGGGTGCGGTTAAATATTGCGGTCAAAAAAATTTAAAACCAGTTGCTGTTGAAGTTTGGGATAGCAGAACAAGGGCGATGATTTCAAGAAGTGAAAATATGAAATTATTTATGCAAAATAACTCAAGCTCTTTAGAGGTTGCTTTAAATAATTTAGCATTCTCTCAAAATGAAAAGAATTGAATAATTTTATTAAGTGGTTAAATACATTAAGGGGCAAAATATTTTTCTGCTAAATGAATAAATTCATCTAATTTATTTGAAAAATAATGATCTGTATTTTTGGTAATTTCAATATTTATCTGTGGATTTTTTACAAATGTTAAAAGTTCTATATAGGGGAAAGATGGATCTTGATCGCTAAATATAAAAGTTGTTTGGTTGTTAATTTTTTGTAAAGCAGGCCTAATTTTTAGCCAATGCCGGATGATGGGTGGGTTAATTAAAAGTGATTTTTGTATATCTTGAAAAAGATGAGTATAGCAAGCACCGATTAATGCACCATTTGAATATCCCATATAATAGATTCTTTTTATCTTATGTTTGAACAGCCTGTGGATAACTTTTATATCGCGTTCCAATGGATTGCTATTTCGGTTTAGGTTGGAAACGCAGGCGACAGAATATCCAAATTTTTGATTAATATTTTTTGCTATGGTTACATATTTGTTATTATAACCATAGCAAGAGCCATTTAAGCCTGCTTTTATTAATAAAAGAGTTTCATTGTCATTAATTATAGCATATTTTTCTTTGTTTATTTCTGTTTCAAAGTCAAATATCGATAAGGTGTTAATAGTATTGTTCTCAAGAGTCATTTAAAATTTTTTCTGTATGTTACAATCGAATTTATCATATCTAAAGATGAATTTATTTGAAAGAGTTTTTTATAATGTTGAACGAGTTGTTTTTTTTATGAGTAGAGATACGAATCGTATATATAAAAAATAAATAATTTTATATACATTAATTGACAAAAATTTATTTTTTTATTATTTTAATAATAGAATTTATTTTTAATGGAGGTGTTCATGCAATTAAGAAAGCATAAAAAAAGAAAAAAATTAACTCTTTCTGTGATTATGCCTGTTTATAATACGAAAGAAGAATATCTAAGAGCTGCCATTGAAAGTATTTTAAATCAAACTTACAAAAAATTTGAATTTATTATTGTGGATGATTGTTCAACAAAAGTTGATATTGAGAAAATTGTTTCTTCATATAATGATTCAAGAATTCGTTTTGTGCGTCAAGATAAAAATCAAGGTGATGCGGTTGCAAGAAACAGAGGTATTGAAATGGCAAAAGGCGAATTTATTGCTATGCAAGATAGTGATGACATTTCTAGACCAGAACGTTTTGCGGTTCAATTGCAATATATGCGTAAATTCCCAGATGTAGGGGTGTTAGGAACAGCATATAATGTATTTCCAGGACAAAAAGAAAAAGTGTGGAATAAATTTGGGTCAGCTGAATATTTAAATAGTTATGCATTATTTCACAATTCACCATTTGGGCATTCATCTGTTATGATTCGTTCATCTGTATTGAAAAATTCTGGTGTAAGATATAATAAAAATTATATTTGTAATGACTTTAAATTATGGATGGATTTAGTTGGAAAAACAAAGTTTATGAATGTGCCAAGGGTTTTGTTAGATTATCGTTGGCATGGTAATAATATTTCAATTCAAAAAGCAGATGTGATGAATGAACAGGTTGCTCAAATTAGAACAGATGCGTGGATTGAAAAGTTTAAAATGAACCCTAAAACACAAAGTTTAATGATTCGTTTTATGAAGGGTGAAGAATTAACTCTAGTAGAGCAAAGAAAAGCGTTGAATATTTTAGATAATATTTTTGAAAAATATGCAAAGGATGCTTCTAATCCTAGAGCAGATGAAATGTTTAATGCCTTTTTGGGTGGTGTTAATGACCGTATAGATCAAAATGCTTCTTCAACACCTGCATTGGCGTTTAATAATTTTGAAAACGTTTTAGCCTGGCGTGTTGAAAATAAAAATCGTGTTTGTTTGCAACGAATGATTAAAAGAAAATCAAGATTAAATAAAATCAGAGAAAGAGTTTCTTGATTTTTTGATCTTAAAATTTGATAATTCCCTTTATTTTGATAGAGGGGATTATTGTTAATATATAGTTTGATTTTAAATAAAAAAACAAATTATATTTCTGCATTTCCAAATTGATTTGATATATTTTTTCCTTTTATGAATGGGATAATAAAGACGGGAATGATGGATAAAATCCACCATCCACTTAAATTTAAATCATGTAATCTTCTGATAATTAAACCACCAATAATCCACGGCATAAAAATAATGAAATATAACAAATAAAGAATATTAATTAATGTAACATCATTTAGTGAAGCCATAAAAAGGGGAAAAAGAAAATAAGTGATTAAAATGGTCCAAAATTCTAAAAGATTAGCTCTTGATTTAATATCAAAAAACTTGTTTCCAAAAAAGCTTATAAAAATAATGTGAATAATTTTTTGAAACATAAAATCCCTCTTTCTTTATAAAGCTATTCTATCTGTTATTTATATAAAAGTCAAAAAAAAGATGTTTAAACCAACAAGTATTTTTTGAGTGTATGGAATTTTTATAGATTAAATTTTTGTATGAGTATTATGAATAACTTTAAAAAAGGGAAGGGTGCTTTTAACAATTTTTTTTGGATCGAGAGAAAGTTTTCTATCAGTTAATGTTTTTGCAATAGTTTTATCTAATGGCATATTTGTTCTTGTATCCCATAAAATTGATGAGGAAGAAAGGATTTTTTCTTGAAAATTTTTTGTGTTTGTTTCTTTATCTTTTTTTTGAAATAGCGATTTCTTTTTTAAAGCATCTTTATTTTTTTGGAATGCATAGCCTGTTAAAAAACCAGAAAGAATAGCAAGAGGGGCAGCCCAAGGAATAATTTTATCATCGCCTTTATCTTCGGTTAAATGAGCAATAATTGTTGCGCCTAATCCAATAAGACTTGTAATAAAAGAAGCCTTTTTTATGAAATTCCATACTTTTGATGGTTTGCCAAGTTTTTCATCAGCTGTTTCTTTCTTTTTTTGACTACAACCAGCAACTGCTGCAGATACAACAGCAGTTGTATATCCAGCAGGAATAAGAAAGTCATCTTTCTTGGTTTCTGTTAAATCACCATATACACCAGCACAAGCCCCTAAAATCGCAAGAGAAACTGAAGTTTTTCGAACACGGTGCCATTTAGCTGATTGTTTTTGCTGTTTTAATAAATCGTTATTTATTTCTTTTTTTGAAAAGTCTTCTTCGATATTTTTCATAACACCTCATTTAAAAATTTAAATCCATTATATCAAAAGGTTATTATTTTGTCAATTGTTTTAATAAAAATGAGAAATTTGTTTTTTGTTGACGAATATTAACTTTTTAGGTAATCATTAACAAGTAATAATTATAAGAGGTGAAAAATGAAAAAAAATATTATGTTTATGTTGGGCATTTGTTTGTTAACGGCATCATGCGCTTCAACAGGTGGTGATGTTGCAAATTTATCCACAATGGGTAAAATGAAAAATTGTTTATCAGAACAAGCAATGCAATCTTTAACAAATGGAACACTTTATGCAAATGGTGTTTCAGCAACAGCAAAAGAAATTTCAAATACATGTATTAAATCTCTTGCTATGGAACATTTGGGAATTGATACGCAAACAACTCAAATGGCAACAACAATTTTGTCTGCATTAAAAGCATCTAATCCACAATAAGATTAATTATTAACGGTTTGAAAAGCCCCCTATTTTTATAGGGGGCTTTTTTATCAATTATCTTTTTGGTTTATATATGGTTTTTCCTGTGTTAATATATTTCTTCAATACTTTTTCCCCTTCTTTTGGTTCAATATTTCCATAAACAGTGATGCCTCTTTTTTTGAATTCTTGAAACCAATTGGGTTTAAATCCTTCATCCAGTTTTGTGATGCTTTCAACTTTTTGGGATGGCACCCCATAATAAATGGTTTTAATTCCAGACCACATGATTCCACCAGCGCACATCATGCAAGGTTCTGATGTAACATATAAGCTTAAATTATATTTAGATAAATCATAAGTTCTTAATTTTTTTTGAGCCATTTTGATAGCATTCATTTCAGCATGATTGTTGCTACATCCTTCACATATAACGTTGTTTGATGCTTTGGAGATGATTTTTCCATTTTCATCGATTACAGCGGCTAAAAAAGGGCCCGATCCATTTTTTATATGTTCATCTAATTCTTTTTGAAGTTGAAGGATAATTTTTTTTGCATTTTCAAGTTTTGTTAAATTTATTTTTTCATTAGATATAGCTTTAGTCTTTGAAGTTTTTAATTTGAATAAATATGAAAATAATGAAGAAAACAAAGTTTTTCTCATGGGTTTTCCTTTTTTATTGATTCCATAAATCATAATATTAAAGCTATATTAAAACAATGCCTCTGTCAAGTTGATGTTATTGTGTCATATTTTTGAAATATAAAAGAATATTGTTTTTTTACTTTAGTTTAGTTATAATTTAAAATAAGATGTAAAACATACAATAATTAAGTGGGGAATTATGAAAAAAAGAGTTTGTTTGATATTGGTGATTGTTTTTTCTTTTTTTGTTGCCTATCAAATTGGATTAAAAACAAAAATATTTTCAAATTTTCCTTTAAATCCTTTTAAAAAACCAGCTATTTCTGTGGTAATGAGCACATATAATAGAGAAAGTTTGTTGCCAACAGCTATTGAAAGTATTTTAAATCAAACATTTAAAGATTTTGAATTTATCATTATAAATGATGGATCAATCGATAAAACGGCAGAAGTTCTTGCCCACTATGCGCAAAAAGATAAACGGATACAAGTTATTACCAATGAAAAAAATTTGGGATTAATAGATAGTTTAAATAAAGGATTGGCAGTTGCAAAAGGCAAATATATTGCCCGAATGGATGATGATGATAAATCGGTTCCAACAAGGTTTCAGCTTCAATATGAGTATATGGAAAAAAATCCAGAGATAACTGTTACAGGAACAACTCAACAAGCTTATGATGATGGATTTTTTGTTCCTGTCAAAGAAGTTTTTATTGAAGAAAATAGTGAAAAAACATCAGTTATTGCCCATTTGAATGTTCCGATATTGCATCCATCTGCAATGATCAGGCATGATTTTATTAAAAAGTATAATATCCGTTATGAAAAAGGATATGATTCTGCAGAAGATACTCCTTTTTGGTTCAGTATTGTTAAAAATGGGGGTAAAATTGTTAAGTTAACACCGCCATTGGTTGTTAATAAACTAGATTCCCCTAAAAAAGAAGGATATTATGGCAAACAGATAAATTCTTATGTAAAATTTTTAAACGATAATTTAAAAGATATTAAAGGACCATATGTTTTTGCTAATAGGTGGTTGGATAAATCTGAAGAATGTTTTATTTTGCATCAACTTCAAAAGAATAAAAAAGAATACTATTCATCTGAAGGCCTTAATTTGGTTTTAAAAGAAAAAGGGTGTTATCCAAATACTGGTATTTTAAATTTTAATGGTGATAATTTTATTATTGAGTTTAATTCTAGTGATTATTTAATTAAGAATCTTTCATGTAATTTGTTAGAAAAAAAGGATGATATAGTATTTTTAACGTGTGAAGGATCCCAATTGGAGTTAGCTGAAAAGAATGGATTACATCAAATTATAAACAATACGAATTTTATTAAAATTAAACATCCAGATTGGAATGATTATGCATTTATAACACCTGGAAAGATCTTGTTTTTATCAGGAGATCGTGAAGCAAAATTGATTTCTTTTGATAAAAATATTTTGGAAATTGAATTTTTGGGTTGGGGCAAAGAAATCTTTGAAAAAGACAAACAAGGCCTTTATCATTTTAAAATGAAAAAGAATACGCCTAAATAGAATTATTTCAAATATTATTATTAAAGATAAAATTAATTGTTTGTGTTTTTAACTTTCTTTTTGAGTTGTACTCAAGTATATTAAAGTGTAAATTCATTCAGGGATATCTTGTGATGCGTTTCTATCAGATATTTTTTGTTGTTTTAGTTTCTCTTTTTTTTGCAATAGGAGGATTATTTGTTGATACAAAAAAAAGAAATAGCGAACTTGAAAATAGAGAGCTGACAAAATGGACAAAGATCAATGATGCTAAAATGGTTGAAAAATATCTTTCAGATAGAGTTTTGTTTAGAGATTTTTTACTAAAAGTTTATTTTACATTTGATTTAAATTTACCATCTGTTGAAGAATCTATTTTGCGTGGAAAAGATGGGTGGGCTTTTCAAGGCAAAAATAGCATGTATCATAATTTGCCATCTATTCCATCTTATCAAAATAAAAAATTACTTTCATTAAATGATTTTAAAATTATTCGCTCTAATCTTAAAAAAATTAAAGAATGGTGTGATGATAATAATATTAAATTTTACATTATGTTTCCTCCAGATAAACATAGAGTTTATCATGAATATATGCCCGATTATATCCAAAGAGAAAACAATCTATCTATTGTTAAGCAATTAAAAGCTCATATAGAAGATGTTGTATCAGTTATTCCTCTTGAAGACAAATTGATTGTGGCGAAAAAAACATCAAAGGATTTACTTTATTTTAAAGAAGAAAGTCATTGGGCAGAAGATGGCGCATTTATTGCTTATCAAGAATTAATGAATGCAATTAAAAAAGATTTTTCAGGTATTAATATCTTAACAAGAGATAATTTTTTAATTGAAAAAAATAAAATTTATAATCCATATCAGGTGGGTGAAAATGGTGGATATTTTTCAAATGGTAATCAATATCAACCTAAATGGGGTATGAAACAAAACTTATATAATCATTTTGAATATAAAAATAAAAAAGATATAGATATTGTTTGGAAAAAGAATTTTGATAATTCAACGTATGCAGCAGGCTATCCATTAAATGTTTATATTGTAGGGGATAGTTTTGCTTGCTATATTTACCCCTTTTTAAGTGCAACATTTCAACGCGTTCGTGCATATAGATTTAATATGCCTGGGGATCCATGGGGTATTTTATTTAATAAAAGAAAACAAGAGTTTGAAAAAGAAAAACCAGATATTTTGATTTTTTCAATTTCAGATTTGAAATTACAAGAATTATTGCAGGTTGATTAATATGCTTTTTTCATCTTTTACTTTTTTATGTTATTTTTTGCCAATAGTTTTAGTTGGATATTTTTGTTGTCCGACATTAAAAGTTAAAAATTTATTTTTATTGTTTGCAAGTTGTGTATTTTATGGGTGGGGTGGTGCAAAATATCTTTTTTTAATGTTAAGTATTATCTTGATTGCTTATCTTGGAGCGATTTGGATTGCAAAATCAAGATTTTTATGGATTAAAAAAATTAAATTTTTATTGTTTTTGATTTTGCTTTTTGTGGGGCTTTTTTATTTTAAATATTTTAATTTTGGAATTCAAATTTTAAAAGATGTTTTTGATAAAAAAATAGATTCATTTTATGTCATTTTGCCTATAGGAATTTCTTTTTATACATTTCAATCTGTTTCGTATTTGATAGATGTTTATCGAGGGATTGTTCTGCCCCAAAAAAGTTTTGTAAATTTAGCTTTATATATCTCAATGTTTCCACAATTAGTGGCTGGACCAATTGTTAAATATCAAACGGTTTCAGCTGCGTTAACATCCAGAAAACACACAATTGAAGATGTTTATCAAGGCATGTGCCGATTTATAATTGGTTTGTCAAAAAAAATTTTAATCGCAGATACATTGGCTTTTTCTGTGGATAAAATTTTTGCCACACCGGTATCTGAATTATCTATTTTAATTTTGTGGTGCGGTATTATTTTTTATGCATTGCAAATTTATTTTGATTTTAGTGGTTATTCTGATATGGCAATTGGACTGGGACGGATTTTTGGTTTTAAGTTTTTGGAAAACTTTAATTATCCCTATTCTTCAACATCAATAACAGAATTTTGGCGACGTTGGCATATCTCTCTTTCTTCTTGGTTTAAAGAATATGTTTATATTCCTTTGGGAGGTAGTTTTAAGGGGTTAAAAAAAACATTGCGTAATTTGTTGGTTGTTTTCTTTTTAACAGGGTTATGGCATGGCGCTGAATATACTTTTTTGGTGTGGGGATTATGGCATGGTTTTTTTATTATGTTTGAAAAAATTATTTCAAATATAAAGTTATATATTTGTCCATGGTTTGTTGTGCGTGGATTTGGTAAATTTTTCATGAGGATATATATGAGTTTAGTTGTATTAATTGGATGGGTTTTCTTTCGTTCAAAGAATTTAGATCATGCTCTTTTGTATATTAAGGGATTGTTAGGGGATATAAATTTTTCACCTGATTTATTGTTGGGGTATTATGTGCCACAAACAACATTTATTATCTTCATTATTGCTGTAATTTTATCATTTGGTTATGGAAAAAAAGTTGTTTTATGGATGGATTCAAAGTTATTCACAAAAGTTCTAAAAGATATTTACGTGTTGCTATTGTTGTTTTTAAGTATTGTTTTCTTAACCGCAACAAGCTATAGTCCATTTATTTATTTTAGGTTTTAATAAATTGTGTAATATATTATAATGAAAATTTTTTATTTAAGATAAAAATCATTTCCTATTTTTTCAAAAGTTTCTATTCCATATTTATCCCATTTTACTTTGATAAGTGTATCATTTTTTTCAATAATAGATGCTCTATCTTTCTTTTGACGACGGAAGGCTTTATTCCCTTCTAAAATTAAATAATCTGTCCATTGTGGATGAATAATATAGATTGAATTTTCAGGGGGGAAATATTCATTTGTGAATTTTTTTAATTTATCAATATTAAGATGTTTTTGAACTTTGATGTTTTTTGCTAAGTCTCTATAACATTCTTGCCCATTTTTATAATCTTTTTTATTTTTATTAAAATAATTACATGCATATTGACGATATTTATAAACAGAGTTTCGTTGCTTTTTTAAGTAATTAGTTGGTTTAGGGGAGCCTCCAGATTTAAAAAGAAGCACCTCACTTAAATTTGAAATGGCACCATTATGCTTGACGGTTATTTCAAACCAAAAGGGCATATCTTCTGCATTTGGAAATGATTCTGGATATTGGATTTTGTTTTTTTTAAGGAAATCTTTTCGGATCATTGCACAAGGATGAATAACTGGAACGTTCCAGAATGTTAATATTTTGGAAATTTCAGGATCTGAAGGAAGAATAAAATCTTTCTGAAATGAGCATCCAGTAGCAATGATGTTTTTATTTTTCTCTAAAAATGCAGTTTGTTTTTGAAATCTTGAGGGAAATGACCAGTCATCGTCATCCATTCGAGCAATATATTTTCCTTTAGCAATTTTTAATCCTTTATTTAAACTATATGGAAGACCTTTGTTTGTGTTGTTTGTTAATACTTTGATGCGAGGATCTTTTTTTGAAAATTCTTTTAAAAGTTGCCTTGTTTCATCGGTTGACCCATCATTTATAATAATAAATTCGAAATTTGATTCAGTTTGATTAAGAATAGATTCGATGGAGTGTGATAAATAGTTATCATTTTGTTGTTGATTTGGTATATTGTGTTAAATATAGTATACTAAAGGAGCAAAAAATGGCATATGAAGTAAAAAAAGTTTCTGTTGTTTGTGTTATTGAAAAAGATGGAAAGTATCTGTTTTTAAAAAGAAGTAAAACAGGAAAAGGTGATGGTTTTTATATGTTGCCAGGAGGACATGTGGATGCAGGAGAATCTGTTTTGCATGCTGCAGTCAGAGAGTTAAAAGAAGAATTGGGAATTGATGTAAAAGAATCTGATTTGGAATTTAAGCTTGTTGAACCAATTAAAACATATATCACATTTTTCTTTCGTGTTAAAAAATTTGATGGGATACTTCAAAATATGGAACCAGAAAAACATGGAGAAATGGTTTATTTGCCTATAGATGCGAAAGACATTCATCCTTTTTCCAAGCGTGAGTTAGAGTTAATAAAAAATGGTGTTTCTTTTTTGCCAAATGATGATGTGGATTTATCATCTTAAATGTATTATGCTTGCTTATTAAAGGAATAACATATTCTGCTTGTTACTCAAATCCCCTTAGTTTAGCCAACAAAAAAACCTCCACAAGGGAGGTTTTTTATTGGCTGGAGAAGTCTGGTAATATACGGAGTAAAATTTTGATAGTTTTTAACTTATGGCGTCAAAAACCAGTAATTGATATACCTTTTATTTTTTAATAATAAAAGTTTTTTTGCCCTATATGAGTAGTGCCAGTTATAGCATATAAATGGATATTTTAGATTTTGAAAGGGCAGAAAACAATCAAACTCTATTAACAGATATAATTAGAGCCCAATAACTTACTTATGTTGTAAACCATCAAAAATGTTTTTTATATCTTCTGCGATAAGATCCCAACTTCCAGAAATTATATCGATATAATTCTTATCTTTCTTCAAATAATTTGATGCCACTAGAGCTTCATTTGAATGTTGCGATACTATCGTAAAATGGGATGTTCCATATTTAATCATCAAAGAAAATAACTTGTCCAATATTTCATCATACTTATCTGTATTTGTATCGAAAGGTAATATCCAACTAACACCTTCAATATTCTTTACAATATTGTATACATCCTTATTATCAGACAATTTGTCATTTTCAGCCGCTTTAAACATAATATTCAAGTCATTGGTCCTAAATTTATTTTGATAATAGCGAGATGCTAACACCACAAATGCTGTACACACGGTTCTGGCATTATTTGCGAACTGTATTTTAATCTCTGAATTGGGGGTTTCGGCGGCCTTCTTTACATACTGCTTTATAAATGTATTTGTAAAATAGCAATCTATGTAGAGTAATTCCTTACAAAGCTTTGCTATCTGCTGTTGATTTCCATCAAATATGTAATTATAATACTCTGGAGAATAAATAGTTGAGGGTTTATTTCTACTTGAACAAGGCATCTGGAATATACCAGACAGACACAGTTTCCCTATTTGTGCAATATCAGAATGTAATTCTTTGGCTTTATGTTGTTTCGGAATAATCTCGCCACGCTTTGTTTGATAAAAAATGCCTACATCTCTCATTGCTTGGCTGAATCTTAATTGTTCAGGAGCATTTGCTTTTAAGTCAGAATTCTTAATTGCCTTTTGAGAATTAGTCGCCTTAGCAATCTCTAAACTAAAATTACTTTTTTCGTCTTCATCTTTTCCCTGTACTTTTACAATTTTACAAGGCAAATAAAAATCATAATCCTTTGCGATTTTTTTATTTTTTCTAATTTTATATGTGGTTTGCCCCCCATTTACAATAGAAAAGTTAGTAAGCTTGACTTTCTTCCCATCTAATTTAAAATCATCACATATTATTGTAATTCCGTTGTTTTTTAGCCAAAACAACTCGGGTTGGTTATTAATCGAATCTTCTATAGCTCTGTCAACACTTGCCCCAGAGACATGATATCGTAAATTTCTTGCCAGCAAATTGTTACTATGCTTAACATATAGTTCCTTTATAGAAAAAGCTGATACATTGACAATAGCCGCCATATCTTCATAATCCAACCAGTTGCCAGCAACATCAATATCAACTTCACCACTATCAACGGATGGTCTTCGTGACTCTGCTTCTTTAATTTCTTCTTTAATGTCTGTATCAAATAAAACGATTAATTCAAATTTACTTTGATCAGCTAATTTGTTATACAATGTTTTTTGTAATCTATCAAATCTGATATTATTTTTAGGTGCACTTGTAAATAGTACAAATTTAATTTTAGATTCATCACCGACATTACCATTCAACCAAGAAAACCTTTGCGCAACCATTTCATTTACGTTTTCATAATGCCCTTGGCTCAAGTCAAGGTAAAAATCTGCCATCTTATTAATTGCATTTGAACAATCATCGAAAGTGATTGTTTGGTAGAATTTTGATTGACCAATTACTAAATCAGTAGCCTCACTATTATTTGGATCAGCAAGTAAAATATCTACACCACCATCTTTATGTCCATCAACAATAATATCATCAAAATCGTTTTCTGTTACCTCATTAGAGGGATTTTTGTAGAACATAGACTTCACAACAAGAGCATTGAAAACGTAATTATTTGGTTTATCACGTAGAGATGGATATTGCCCCTTGATAGAATTTATCTTACGAATTATATAATCATAGGTTTCATTATTTGTAGATGGCATAGATATACTCCTTATATCCGACTTGTTATAATAGTATTATATCTCAAATTAACGTTGAAATCAACAATTTTTCGCATCCACTTCACCCAGACAGAAAACTACTCTTATCAACTTCCAGCCGAAACCCTGACGTCTTTTTTTTATATTCTCGATTAAGAGACATTAATGTTATTTAATTGTATGCTAAATAGGTCTAGCCTTTCATCGCCTCTCGCACACAAATGCTTTGTCAAAAAAAGCATCAATTAAGGAGATATACAAGTCGGGGGTCTGGGTTCTATGGATACGGAAGGAATTGTCCCCGTCTGGCAACAGTTATAAGGCTATTATAGGAATATCTTTTTTTTGCATCAAAATCAACTCAAAATCTATCTTACTATTTTTAAGATAAAAAATTAACATCCCAAGGCAGAAAGATTGTAAAATAAGGCTTTTTTGAAATAAAAGTCTGTGTAGGGCTAAAGAGTATTTTGAAAAACACTACACATAGACCGGATAAGTGTTTGTGAAATAAAGAAAAAGTCGCTATTGTAGATGACTTATCCCAATTCCAACATCAACTCGCTTGCATTGTCATTGAGCTCGTTATGTTTCATTGCTTTACGCATAAAAACAATATTCAATTGTTTTTATTTTGCGCAGTGGCTGGGCTGGCTGGATTGTAAATTGCGGGGCAATTTATCCCTCGTAAACTCGGGACCGCCTAACGGCGTCGTTCGCCTTCGGCTCACCGAACCAACTCATTTTCATTCGTTTACTCAAATCCCCTCAACTTAGCTAACAAAAAAAACCTCCACAAGGGAGGTTTCTTTATTGGCTGGGCTGGCTGGATTCGAACCAACGAATGACGGTATCAAAAACCGTTGCCTTACCACTTGGCGACAGCCCAATTTTTCATTGGTAATTGCATTTATATCTTATTTTATTTTAAAATGCAAGCGTTTTTTACACAAAATGTAAAAAAAGTTACATTTTATGTAATTTTGATTT